>CAZNVY010000008.1:44996-62982 GCA_964576605.1 uncultured Elstera sp.
CAATCAGATCCTTGGCAAAGCGCGCGGCCAGATCAGGGGCCGGACCGGCGGTATCCTTGCGGATCAGGGTTACGGGCCGCCCGGCGATCAATCCGCCGGTTTCGGCGAGATAAACCGCCATGCCGCCATCCATCTGTTTGCCATAATCGGCATAGGCCCCGGAGTAACTGGCGATCACCCCCAGTTTCAACGGCTCGGCGGCGACCACGCCCCCGCTGAGGGCCGATGCGAGCGGTAGCAGCAGAAACCAACGGCGGAACAGGGGAAAGGACATGGCGGACTCCCTGGCAGAAAAGCAAGGCCGTCGCCTTAGCCGCTCTTGCGGGATTTGTCGAGAGGGTGCCTGCGTCACCTTGCCGCAGGTCACGGCAGGTATGCGTCAACCAGCGGGGGCCGCATTAATGCCGATAGGGGTTGATTGCGCGCTCGAACCCGCCCGCGGCCCGGAACGCCGCCACCTGCTTGGCCCAGACCGCCACCTCTTCGGCGGGCACATCCAAGGTTGCGGCAAAATAGAGTGGATAGCGGATTACCGGCGGTGAGATGAGAATGGTTTTCGGCGGCAATTGTTCCTGGGCGATCAGCATCGGCATAACCCAGAGCGAGGTAAACCAAGCCTCTACCCGTCCAGCCAGCAGCTTGCGCAGCCCCGCTTCCTCGGTTCCGGCCGAATCGAAATTGCTAAAGCCGCGCGCCCGCAGAAAATTTTCCGGCACGCCGCGCTCGATTGTCGCAATGGCTTTCAGGCCCCGCGCCCGGTCCAAGGTCATCACCGGACCCGCCGTGGCCAGACTGGCAAACCCCAGCCGCTCTTCTACCCCGGTTTCGATCCAACGGTAATGGGCCTCCCGCTCTGGCGTACGCCCTAGAAAGCTAGAAAGGCGGTTAGCAAGCGCCGACCCGTGGCGATTTCCTGCAACATGCGTGGAATGGGGACAATCGAAACCTTCCCGGAATGGCCGACCGAGGCGGCAACCGCCAGCAGGGACTCGACCATAAACCCTTTCGGTTGGTCCCCCTCGACATAAGCAAACGGCGGCAAATGCGGGGCGATCAGGCGCAGTTCTTCCGCCCGCGAAGCGAAGGCCGCCAGGAGGGTAGCCCCCCCGACGCCGAGATAAAGAAGCCGACACCGCCCCGCCAATCCCGGCCCTCCTCCCATTTATACGGGGCCTGCGGCATTTACCTGCGCCCGTATGACAGCCCCTGCGCGGTAGCTTGCACCTTGATCGCCCCCCGTCAAGAATAATTCGACTGCCGAAATCCCCGTCTAGGGCTACTGAAGCTGAAAGTTCAGCGGAATAACTACCTGATAGTCGCTTCCCTCATAGCTTGCGGGTAGGGGGGGCATCGGATTGGCGCGGTCAATCCATTGCAAAGCCGCCTGATCCAACGCATCGCTGCCCGACGATTGGGCGATCCGTCGGGAGAGGACCTGCCCGCTCCGGTCGATGGTGAACTCGACATGGGCCATTCCCTGCCGGATCCCGCGCATCACCCGCGCCCCGTTCGGCTTGTTCCGGGCAATCCAGGCCTGAAGCCTGCTGTTGTACTGACTATCCGGCGGTCTTGGCACTGGCGGCGCGGCAGCAACGACTGGAACCGCAGCTGGGGCAGCGGGCGGCGTCACACTTGGCGGCACGGGCGATATAGCCGCTGCGGGCGGTGGCAGGATTTGCGCGACAGGGGTGATCGGCTGCGGCGGCGGTGGCACCGCTGGCGGCGATTTTGCCACCGCCGGGCGCGGCTTCGGCACGGGCTTGGGTTTCGGCGGGGGCGGCGGCGGCGCTTCGACCAGCGGCGGGGCGGCACTTCGGATCAGGTCCTCCAGCGTGATTTCCGGCGGCGGCTCTGGCAAGGGTAGATCCAAGGGGGGTGGCTCAGGCAGAGGAGGCTCAGACAGAGGAGGCTCAGACGGGGGCGGCAGCTCCGCCACCTGCACCGGCGGTTCGGGTAGCGGTGGCGGCGGCTCGACCGTTTGAACCGGCGGCGGTTCGGGGGCAGGCGACGCCACCTCCGGCGGCGCGGTTGGGGCTTCGGTCTCCGGCGGGGGCGCTTCCACAGCTAAGGCCAAAGGCTGGAGTTCGATCAACTGGGGCGCTTCGGCCTGCGGTTGCGCGTCGGGCGTGCTCCAGAACAGCAGGCCGACCGCTGCCGCGTGCAGCGTGAGAGAGGTCAAAAACGCCTTGGCCATATCCGTTTGCTTCCGGCGGGGGGCTACGGTTTGGGTTGTTCGGTCAAAAGGGCAACGCGGTTAAACCCCGCCGCCCCAACGAGGCCCATGAGTTCGGCGATCACGCCATAGGCGAGGGCTTTATCCCCGCGCACATAAACCGGGCGGGTCTTATCGGCCAGCGCAAGATCTTTGAGACGGGCCGACAGAAGCTCTTTCGCCAAAGGTTCGTGATCCAGGAACATTTGGCCTTTGGCATCGACCGAAACCGTGATCGGCGGCGCAGGCGGGGTAATCTGCGCCGCCTGACTGCTGGGAAGCTCCACCGGCACGCCCGCCACCAACATGGGAGCGGCGACCATGAAGATAATCAGCAGCACCAGCATCACATCGACCAGCGGGGTGATATTGATGTCGGCGACGGCGGGCAGCCCATCGGCATCATCCCCGCCGGTCGGCAGCAGGCCGCCGGCCATTACGCGGCCTCCTGACTGGCTGTGGCGGTGCGCGTGACCCGAAGGGCGGTATCGGTCATCACCGCCTGGGTTCGGGCAGAAAATCGGCCAATGGTTGCCGCCAGCAGATTATAGGCGATCACGGCGGGAATGGCCGCCACCAGTCCCATCACCGTTGCTAGCAGGGCTTCGGCAATCCCCGGCGCAACGGTCGCAAGGCTGGTATCGCGCGCGCTGGCAATCGCCGTGAAGCTGTTCATAATCCCCCAGACTGTGCCGAACAAGCCGATGAAGGGGGCGGACGACGAAATTGTCGCCAAGACCGGCAACCGCCGATCCAGCGCCCGCACTTCCCGGCCTAACTGCACGCGCATGGCGCTGACCATATGGTCGCGCACCAGGGTCGCCGCATGGCCGCGTTCCTGCTGGGCCAGCTTCAGCCCCACCGAAAGAACCCGTTGCACCGCCCCTTGCGGTCGCTGCGCCACCTCGGCCAAGGACACGGGCGCACCCGCTTCAAACGGCTCCAGACTGCCCTGCGCCGACCGCAGCCGCCAGAGGGTTTCGAGAATGACCGCCCATGCCCAGACCGAGGCCAGCGCCAGCAGAATCATCACCGTCTTGACGACGCTGTCCGCCTGCATGAACAGCCCAAGAAACGATAGGCTGTGACCCGTCACGGGTGCGTCCACGATCCATCTCCTTAACTCGGCCCAGACCGTCGGCCCCAAAACCTCGGCCCGCCCGATCAACTGGAAAAATAGGTCCGCTTCGGGACCAATCCCCCTTATCCTGCCGCAGGTGCGAAGAATTATCAATATCGATGAGAGTGATTCTTATCATCACACACCCGTGATTCGGGTCAGGACACTGCCAGCCGGTACCCGACCCCCGCCTCGGTCAGCAGATAGCGCGGCTGATCGGCCGGATCCTGCAATTTCTGGCGCAATTGCCGCATATAGACGCGCAGATACTGCACATCGGCGCCATCCTCGTGCCCCCAAACGGCCTTCAGCAGATGCTTATGGGTCAAAACCCGGCCTGGATGCTTGGCGAGTTCGGCCAGAATGCCCCATTCTTTCGGCGATAGTTTCACCTCCTCCCCCGCCAGCAGTACACGGCGGTGAAACAGGTCGATGCTTAACGCGTCCAGGGTAAAAACCTCTGCGGCACCCTGGCTTTGCAGCCGGTGGCGCAGGGCAACGCGGATGCGCGCCAGCAATTCTTCGATGCTAAACGGTTTGACGATGTAATCATCCGCCCCCAGGTCCAGCGCCTCGACCTTGCTGCGCTCCTCCCCTCGGCTGGACAGCACGATGATCGGTAAAGCGCTGGTCATGCGCAATTCGGCGATCACATCCAACCCATCGCGGTCGGGCAGACCGAGATCGAGGATCAGCAGATCAACCCCCGGTCGCCGCGCCGCTACCAGCCCTTCTGCCGCCGTTTCCGCTTCGATGATCGTATAGTCTTGCGCCGCGAGGCTGGTGCGCAAAAACCGGCGAATGGCGGGTTCATCATCCACCACCAGCAAGGTTGCGCGCGGGTTAGTCGCGATGGGGGGGGACATCGATCAAGCTCGCGGGTAGGGAAATCACGAAGGCGGCCCCGCCACCGGGCGCGGCCTGGGCTTCAATAGCGCCGCCCATCGCGTCAATAAAGCCCCGGCAAATGGCAAGCCCCAGGCCCGACCCGCCCGGCGCGGCATCGCTCATATCGATCCGGTGGAACCGATCGAAGATGAAGGCACGCTGATCGGGCGGAATGCCGGCACCTTCGTCGGCCACCCTAAGTTCAATCCCCTCGTCTGCGCATGTGGCGGCGATGCGGATAGTGGTGCCGGGCGGGGCATATTTGGCGGCATTGTCCAAAAGATTGACCAGCACCTGTTCAAACAGCACATGATCGAGCCGCACCATCGGCAGATCGTCGGGCAGGTCGGTTTCGATGCGGTGCTGGGCCAGCAGCGCCTTGGTACGCGCCAGGGCCGTGCCGACGCCTTCGGCAAGATCGAAAAGCTCTTGCTTCGGCGCCAGCGCCCCGGCTTCAAGGCGCATCATATCCAAGAGATTGCCGACGAAACGGTTCAGCCGCTCGGCCTCCGTCTGCACGGTTTCAAGCAACTCGTCGCGCGCTGCCTCCGCCACCTGCGGGCCGAAGCGGCGCAGGGCGGTGACCGACCCAATGATGGTGGCAAGCGGCGTGCGCAGATCGTGGGAGATGGAGGTGAGCAGCGCCGCGCGCAGTTTCTCCGTCTCTGCCAGCAGCCGGGCTTCATCGACGGCCCCCGCCAGCGTAATGCGTTCGATGGCAATCGCCGCCTGATCCGCGAGGGCGATCAGCAGGCGGCGTTCGTCTTGCGAGAGGATCGGGCGCCCCCGCTCCGCCCGGTCCAGCCCCAGCACCCCCAGGGTTTCGCGCTCCGTCCGCAATGGCAGGAACAGCCAGCGGGCGCCGGGGAGCGTATCGGAATCGCGTCCCGTCTCCTGCCCCTTGCCGAAGGCCCATTCCGCCGCCGCAATATCCGCCGCCGCCAGCTCGTCTTCCGGCGGATAGCCCGCGCGCACCGCGAGCCGCCCCCCTTCGGGCAGCAAAACCACCGTATGCACGCGCAGCATTGCCGCGATTTGATGGGAAATCGCCCACAAAAGATCGTCCATCGTCCCAATGGCGGCCAGTTTGCGGCTGAAGCTGTAAAGGTCCGCCGTCACCTTCGCCCGCTGCGCCGCCACCGTCCCTTGTGCCCGCGTCCGCGCGGCAAGATTGCTCGTCACCAGGGCCGTCACGAAGAAGGCCACCAGCGCCACCACATTGGCGGGGTTGGCAATGGTAAAGGTGTAGAGCGGCGGCAGGAACAGGAAGTTATAGGCCAGGACCGACAGCACCGCCGCAAACAGCGATGCCCCCAAGCCGCGCCGGACGGCAACCAGCAGAACGCCGGTTAAGAAGACGAGCGCAAGGTTCGTGACCTCGATGATCCGATCAAGCCCTGCCGCCAGCAGCGTCGCCGCGCTGGTGATCAGCACCGCCTCGGCCAACGCCCTTAGCGGCGGCCAGGTGGGAATGATCGGCTCTAGCGCGGCCCCAGCCCCCAAGGGCACGATCCGCAAGCCAATATCGTGGCTCTTGCGCACAAGATCCTGGGTGACCGACCCCGTAAGCCAGCGCCGCCAGCGCGGCAAACGCCGATGGCCCAGCACGATCTGCGTCACATTGTGGCTGCGGGCATAGGCGAGAATATCCTCCGCTACCCGCCTCCCCGGCAGGGTCACCGTTTCCGCCCCCAATTGCTCCGCCAGCCGCATGGCTTCGGCAATCCGGGTGCGCGCCGCGTCGGGCGTGCCGAGTGGGCTGGGGATTTCGACGTGCAACACACCCCAGGGGCAGCGCAGCCGGTCGGCCATGCGGCGGGTCTGGCGGATCAGCAGATCGGGATCGGCGCGATGGTCGATGCAGACCAGCAGCCGGTCACCAGTCTCCCATGGCCCGGCGATGGCATGGGTCTGCATGAAGTCGCGCATCTGCGCGTCCACCCGCTCCGCCGTTCGGCGCAGGGCCAGTTCGCGCAGGGCGGTCAGATTGGCGGGGGAAAAATAATGCTGCAGGGCGCGCTGCGCCTGCTCCTTCACATAGACTTTTCCCTCCGCCAAGCGCTGACGCAGGGTTTCGGGCGTGATATCGACCAGTTCGATTTCATCGGCGCGGTCGATGATCGAATCCGGTACGGTTTCCCGCACGCGGATCCGGGTAATCCGCGCCACCACATCGTTCAGGCTTTCGACATGCTGGACGTTCAGCGTCGTAAAAACGTCAATTCCAGCCGCCAGGATTTCCTCGACATCCAAATAGCGTTTGGGATGGCGGGAGCCAGGGGCGTTGGTATGCGCCAGTTCATCAACCAGCACCAGCGCGGGGCGACGGGCCAGGATAGCATCAAGGTCCATCTCGCGCAGCGGGCGGCCTTTATAGACCGTCTCGCGCAGCGGCACCGCCTCCAGCCCCGCCAGCATCCGCGCGGTTTCCGCCCGCCCGTGGGTCTCGACGATGCCAACGACCATATCGACGCCCTCGCGCCGCCGCTGCCGGGCGATGCGCAGCATCTCATAGGTCTTGCCCACCCCAGGGGCCGCGCCGAGGAAAATGCGCAGGCGCCCCCGCCCCTCCCGCGCAGCGAGGGCCAGCAGTGCCTCTGGATCAGGGCGCTGCGCGACGAGGGCGATTTCGGAGGCGGTCATGGGATCAATTTACGGTGCCGGCTTCGGCAAGGCCAGCCGATCAAGCGCCAGATTGAGCGCCAGAACATTGACCCGCGGCTCGCCAATCACCTGGATCAGCGGGGTTTCGAGGCTTTGGACCACGATCTGCCGCACCACAGCGGGCGGCAGGGCGCGCGCGGCGGCCACCCGATCCACTTGGATCAGCGCCGCTTCCGGCGAGAGATGCGGATCAAGCCCGCTGCCCGACGCCGTGACGAGATCGGCGGGCACGGGGGCCTTGGTCTCCAGCGCCGTCACATCCGCCGCCACCCGCTCCACCAGGGCCTTCGAGGTTGGGCCAAGGTTGGAGCCGCCCGACGCCGCGCCATTGTAGGGCAATGCAATACTATTGCCCTCGGCATCCGTCCCGGAGGTGGCCGAGGGCCGACCGTGGAAATAGCGCGCCTCGGTAAAATTCTGCCCGATCAGGCGGGAGCCGATGATACGACCTTCTTGCTCGATCAGCGAGCCATTGGCTTCTGACGGGAAAACCACCTGGGCGATGCCGGTGACCGCCGCGGGGTACAAAAGGCCGAGCAGCAGGCTCATACCACCCAAAAGCACCAGCGCGGGACGTAGAAACGTGAGCATAGGAACCTCCTTAAGCCAAACTAAGGGCGGAAACGGCCAAATCGATCAGCTTGATGCCAATGAAGGGCACGATCAGGCCGCCGAGGCCGTAGATCAGCAGATTGCGCCGCAGCAGCGCCGCCGCGCCCTGGGGCCGATAGGTCACGCCGCGCAAGGCAAGCGGGATCAATGCGACGATGATGAGAGCGTTGAAAATCACCGCAGAGAGGATGGCGCTGCTGGGCGTCGCCAGCCCCATCACGTTCAGCGCCGATAATTGCGGGTACAGGCCGATGAACATCGCCGGGATGATGGCGAAATATTTCGCCACGTCATTGGCGATGGAGAAGGTCGTCAGCGCCCCGCGCGTCATCAGCAACTGTTTGCCGATGCCGACGATTTCGATCAGCTTCGTCGGGTCGCTGTCGAGGTCGATCATATTGCCCGCCTCGCGCGCCGCCACCGTGCCGGTATTCATCGCAACGCCAACGTCGGCCTGGGCGAGGGCGGGCGCATCGTTGGTGCCGTCGCCGCACATGGCGACCAGCTTGCCCTTGGCCTGTTCGTCGCGGATCAGCTTTAGTTTCGCTTCCGGCGTGGCTTGCGCGAGAAAATCATCCACCCCCGCTTCGGCGGCAATGGCGGCGGCGGTCAGCGGATTATCGCCGGTAATCATCACGGTGCGAATGCCCATGCGCCGCAGTTCGGAAAACCGCTCGCGAATGCCGCCCTTCACCACGTCTTTGAGGTGAACGACGCCGAGCGGCTGGCCGTTTTCGGCCACCACCAGCGGGGTGCCGCCGGATTTAGCCACCGTCTCCACGCTGGCCGTCAGCGCCGCCGGGGCCTTGCCGCCGCTCCAGGCAATAACGGCATCCGCCGCGCCTTTGCGGATCTGCCGCGCGCCAATGTCGATCCCGCTCATGCGCGTATTGGCGGAAAAGGGGATGAATTTGGCCTCACGGTCGGCCATATCGAGCGCCCGCAGACCGAAATTATCCTTCGCCAACACCGTGATCGAGCGACCTTCCGGCGTTTCATCCGACAGGGACGCCAGCATCGCCGCTTCCGCCAGCCGCTTGGCCTCGACGCCCGGCAGCGGCAGGAAGTCAGACGCCACGCGGTTGCCCAGCGTGATCGTGCCGGTCTTATCCAGCAGCAGCGTATCGACATCCCCCGCCGCCTCCACCGCGCGGCCCGACGTGGCGAGCACGTTGAAGCGCACCAGCCGGTCCATCCCGGCGATACCGATAGCCGACAGCAGGGCGCCAATCGTCGTGGGGATCAGCGTGACGAAGAGGGCGATTAGCACGACGACGGAGAGGCTGCCGCTGCTATAGGCAGCAAAGCCCGGCACGGTCGCCACCGCCAGCAAGAAGATGATGGACAGGCCCGCCAGCAGGATCGACAGGGCAATCTCGTTCGGCGTCTTCTGCCGCTGCGCGCCTTCGACCAGGGAAATCATCCGATCAAGGAAGGTAGAGCCGCGCGCAGCGGTAATGCGGATCGTCAGTTCATCGGACAGAACCCGCGTGCCGCCCGTCACGGCTGAACGGTCGCCGCCGCTTTCGCGGATCACCGGGGCGCTTTCGCCGGTGATCGCGCTTTCATCGACGGAGGCCACGCCCTGGATCACCTCCCCATCGGAGGGGATGATTTCCAGCGCCTCGACAATCACCACATCGCCGGGTTTCAGGTCGAGAGCCGAGACGGTTTCCGTCCCGCCGCCCGCGATCTTGCGGCGGGCCGTGGTTTCGGTGCGGGTTTTGCGCAGGCTATCGGCCTGGGCGCGGCCCCGCCCCTCCGCCACGGCTTCGGCAAACGTGCCGAACAGCACGGTGAACCACAGCCAGGCGGTGATCTGCGCGGTAAAACCCGTACCGCCCGCACCGACGATCAGATCGCGGGCTAAAAGAAGCGTCGTCACCAAGGCCACCACAGCCACGACGAAAAGAACAGGATTCCGGGCCAGCGCGCGCGGGTTCAGCTTGGTGAACGCCTGACCCAAAGCCGGAACCAGGATGGACGGGTCGGCGAGCGACACCAAAGGACGTTTGCTCATGGCATATGCCTTAGAAAAGCTGCCCGGCGGCCAGCGCCAAATGTTCGGCAATCGGCCCCAGGGCAAGCGAAGGGAAATAGGTCAGCCCACCGACGATCAAGATCACCCCGACCAAAAGGCCGACGAATAAGGGGGTATCGGTCGGAAAACTACCGGGGGAGGCTGGTTGTGGGGTTTTCCGCGCCAGCGACCCCGCGACCGCCATCACCGGCACCAGCATGGCAAAGCGCCCTAGCAGCATGGCGATCCCCAGCAGCGTATTATGCAGGGGGGTATTGGCGTTAAAGCCCGCGAAGGCCGACCCATTGTTGGCGGTGGCGGAGGTATAGGCGTAAAGCGCTTCCGAAAATCCACGCGGCCCGGCGTCCTGCACGCTCGCCAGTGCCGAGGGTAGGAAGCCAACCAGGGCGGTCAACCCCAGGATTGCCAGCGGCAGCACGAGCATGGAGAGCATCGCCATCGCCACTTCTGGCTTCTCAATCTTCTTGCCCAGATATTCCGGCGTGCGCCCAACCATCAGCCCGGCGATGAAAACCGCCAGCAGCGCAAAGATCAGCATCCCATAGAGGCCCGATCCAACCCCGCCAACGATGATTTCGCCCAACTGCATATTCAGTAGCGGGATCATCCCGCCCAAGGGCATAAAACTATCGATCATCCCGTTCACCGCACCGCAGGAGGCGGCAGTGGTCACGACGATGAACAAGGCTGAGGCGGCGATACCGAAGCGCACCTCCTTACCCTCGAAGTTCGCCCCCCCGACGCCCATCTGCGCTAGAATCGGATTGCCCGCCGCCTCGACGCTGTAAACGATGGTAACGCCCAGCAGAAACAAGACCCCCATGGCGGCCAAGATCACCCAGCCCTGCCGCTCGTTGCCAACCATCCGCCCGAAGCTATTGGTTAATCCAGCCCCTAGCAGAAAGATCAGCAGCATCTGCACGAGATTTGACAAGGCCGTCGGATTCTCGAAGGGATGCGCCGAATTGGCATTGAAAAAGCCGCCGCCATTGGTGCCGAGCATCTTGATGGCGAGTTGCGAGGCGACCGGCCCCAGGCTAAGGGTCTGGTGCGTGCCCTCCAAGGTCACCGCTTCGGCACTGGCGACCAGCGTCTGCGGCACACCCTGCCAAACGAAGAACAGCGCGGCAATGAAGGCAATCGGCAGCAGCACGTAAAGCGTGCAGCGGGTCAGATCAACCCAGAAATTCCCCAAATCGCGGGCCGATTTAGCGGCAAACCCGCGAATGACGGCGACGGCTAGACAAATGCCGGTGGCTGCCGACAGAAAATTCTGCACGGTCAGCCCCACCATCTGGCTAAAATGGCTGAGGGTGGTCTCGCCGCCATAAGACTGCCAGTTTGTATTGGTTACGAAACTGACCGCTGTATTGAACGCCAGATCGGGTGCGACCGCGCCAAAGCCCTGGGGGTTGAGCGGCAGAACATCTTGCAGGCGCAGGATGGCGTAGAGCAGCACAGCCCCGGCCCCGTTCAGCACCAGCATCGAAACGGTATAGGCAACCCAGCCCTGCCCGGCTTTCGGCGACACGCCTGCCGCTGCGTAAAAACCGCGCTCCAGCGGCCCCATCACGGGGGAAAGCACCACGCGCTCCCCCGCAAAAACGCGGCTGAGATAGCCGCCCATTGGCCGGGTTAGCATCAAAACGAGTAAGCAAAAGAGAGCGATCAGCGCCCATCCGGTGATTGTCATGGTAAGCCTCTCAGAACCGCTCAGGCCGCAGTAGCGCCAGCAGTAGATAGGCGAGCAGGCCGAAAGCCGTTGCGCCGCCGAGGATCAGATCGAGGCTCATCGGTCGATTTCCTTGGCGCAGAGCAAGGCATAGCCAATCAGCGCAAAAAACCCGCCCCCCAGGGTGGCCAGAAACAGAAAATCCAACATCTGCATCTCCTATGACGGGGTATCCCGTTGGCGCAGAAGACGGTAAAACCGCGTGAAGGTTCGAGACGAACCCCGCCCGCCGCCCATAAAGATTTCATAAAATCCCCCTGCTCAGGTCCTGCGGCACCCCGCCCTGTTGACGGCTGCCGTCGATTGGGAGTTCGCTCGGAGAGCCGCTTGATCCCGCCTTAGAACGGCGGCGGTCCGACTGTCAGAGGTACCCCATGCCCATGCCCCCCCTTGTCCGCTTCATGATCCGTCACGCCCTGATCGGGGCCGCCTTGGGCGCGGCGGTCGGCTTCGGCTTGTTGCTCGCCGACGTCTGGGGCCTTGCCACTCTGGCCCGACAGGCCAGTTTTGGGTTCGCCGCTTGGCTGTTGCTTCCCTGGGGGTTTGCTATCACCTTCGGCGGGGTCCAGATCGCTATCGCCGTGATGCTGATCGAGGGTGACGCCGCGCGGCGCGGCGGTAAGCGCCAACGCTTGCCCGTCGCGGAGTTGGCCCCGGCCAAAACCGCCGCCCAAACACAAGCTTAGTGGCCTAAATTCGGCTGCGGCACCCCTGACCCACGGCCTCCTCAGGCGATTCAATACACCGACGGAAATTCAAATGAACAAAATAACGATCATTTGAATGTTCATTTGATCGTAAAAAACCTGAAACACGGGTGAATTATCCTTTCATCTGAAAGGAACCCCAATGTTCAGCCTGGAACCGCGCAGCCAAGCCATCCTCGAAAAAGTTCGGACCGAAGGGTTTCAGCCCATCGAAGCCCTGGCCAGCCTGTTCGGTGTGACCAGCCAGACGATCCGGCGCGATGTGAATGCCTTGTGTGAGGAAGGTCTGCTGTTACGCCGACATGGCGGGGTTGACCTGCCGCCGCGCGCCAATCCGAATCTTCTGTACGAAGACCGGCAGATTTTGAATCTGGACGCCAAGCGCCGGATCGCCGCGCAGGTCGCCAGCGTCATTCCCGACGGGGCCTCATTGTTCCTCGGCATCGGCACCACCCCGGAACAGGTTGCCTACGCACTTACCGGACGAACGGGGCTAACGGTCATGACCAATAACCTGAACGTCGCCCTGGTACTGGCGCGCAGTGGGACGGCCAGCGTGTCGATTGCCAGCGGCACGATCCGCCCCCATGATCTCGACATCGTTGGCCCAGAGGCAGCGCATTTCTTTGATAGATTCAAGGTAGATATAGCCATTTTCGGCGTCGGCGGCGTTGATGCCGACGGCAGCCTCTTGGATTTTTCTGCCGAAGAAGTGCAAACCCGCCTGCGGATGCGCGCCAACTGCCGCCGCAGTTTTCTAGTGCTCGATCATACCAAATTTGGTCGCAACGCCAGTGTGCGCGGCGGCCATATTGCGGATGTTTCCGCTGTTTTTACCGATGCCCCCCCCCCGCCCGGCATCGCCAGCCTTTTGGCTGCCACCGACGTGACCCTGACCATCGCCCCTTAACCTTGTTTGGAGACCATTATGGCCCCCGTTTTTTCCCGCCGCGCCCTGGGCGCGTTGCTGTTGCTGCCGCTGTTCGCCGCCCCCGTGCAGGCTTCTGGGCAAGCTGTTTGCTACAATTGCCCCCCGGAATGGGCCGATTGGGGCACGCAGTTGAAACTGATCCAGCAGCGCCTGGGCATCACCGTTCCGCCCGACAATAAGAACTCCGGTCAGGCGATTGCCGCGATGATCGCTGAAAAGGCCAAGCCGGTCGCCGATGTGGTCTATTTGGGCGGGATCGCCGCCGGACAGGCCATCGAGGCCGATATCATCACCGCCTATAAGCCCGCCCAATGGGATAAAATTCCCGCCGATCTAAAAGATCCGCAAGGCCGCTGGTTCACTATCCATTCGGGCACCCTTGGCCTGTTCGTGAATACGGCCGCGCTCGGCGGAAGGCCGGTGCCGCAAAGCTGGGCCGATTTGCAGAAGCCGATCTATAAAGGAATGGTCGGCTACCTCGATCCGACCAGCGCCGCTGTGGGGCAGTTGGGAGTCATGGCGATCAACCTTGCCCTGGGCGGCAGCTATGAAACGATTGATAAGGGGATCGGCTTTTTCAAAGATTTACAGAAGAACGACCCAATCGTTCCCAAGCAAACCTCTTACGCCCGCGTTATCTCTGGCGAAATCCCCATCCTAATTGACTATGATTTTAATGCCTATCGCGGTAAATATTCCGACAAGGCCCCGGTGGCTTTTGTCATTCCCAGCGAAGGCACGGTCACGTTCCCCTATATTATGGGTCTCGCCAAGAATGGCCCGAACCCTGACAATGGCCGCAAGATCCTGGATTTTGTGCTGTCGGATGAAAGCCAGGCGCAATGGGGCAACGCCTTCTTACGGCCAGTGTTTGCCGATAAACTATCGGCCGACGCGGCAGCGAAGTTCCTGCCGGCCAGCGAATATGTCCGCGCCAAACCGATTGACCTCGGCAAACTCGGTCAGGCGCAAAAGATGATCGTCGAACGCTATAAGGCCGAAGTGAACTAGGCTTTCTGGGATTAATCCGGCGGGGATCACTTGGTCCCCGCCCCTTGGTTCAAGGACCGCCGCCGTGGCGCTTTCCCCCCCTCTGCATCACCGTTTAAGCCTGCTCGGATTCTTGGCCCCGGCCCTGGCCTTGCTGGGAGCGTTTTTCCTGCTTCCTTTGGGCCATTTGTTACTGGTTGGTGCCAGCGGACAACAAGGGCCAGCAACCTATGCGGCGATCCTAACTGATCGCGCCTACCTGTGGAGTTTGACCCAAACCGTGCTGACCGCAGCGGCGACAACCCTGATAACCCTACTGATCGCCAGTGTGGTTGGGCTGTTCCTGCAGCGCAATCGCTTCCCAGGGCGCGGGCCGCTTCTAGCGCTCCTGACCTTTCCCTTGGCCTTTCCCGGCGTCGTAGTCGGCTTCATGGTCATCATGCTGGCCGGACGGCAGGGGGTTATCGGTCAGATCAGCCAAGCCTTAACCGGCGAGAATATGGTCTTCGCCTATTCTATCGGCGGTTTGCTGCTGGGCTATGTCTATTTCTCCCTGCCGCGCACACTGCTGACCGTGATTGCGGCGGCGGAAAAACTCGATCCGCGGTTGGAGGAGGCTGCCCGGTCCTTGGGCGCAGGACCGGCCCGCATCGCGTGGGATGTACTGATTCCGGGGCTGAAACCTGCCCTGATTGCCTCTGGCGCACTGTGTTTTGCCACCGCGATGGGGGCTTTTGGCACCGCCTTTACCCTTGCGACCCGGATCAATGTCTTGCCGATGGTCATCTATACCGAATTCACCTTGCAAGCGAATATGGCGCTGGCCGCCGCCTTGAGTTTGGTATTGGGGCTGGTCACCTGGGGTGTGCTGGCTTTGGCCCGTAGCGCCGCCGGCACCAGCGTTGCGGCGGGGGCCTGAGCCATGCAGCGCCGTCCGCTCTTCTGGCTGCAACTCGCCGTGACGCTGCTGGTTTGCGCCTTTGTGACCCTGCCGATCCTGCTTTCGCTCGCAGCCGGGCTAACGGTCGATTATCGCACCGGCCTTAGCAGCGGGCTGACCCTGCGCTGGGTCGAGAAGGTTGCACTGGAGTATGGCGATACGATCATTCGCTCGCTTCTCCTCGCCCTCGCCTGCCTTGGGGTGACGCTGATCGCGGGCGTGCCGCTGGCCTATGCCCTGGCGCGCAGTCGGGCACGCTGGACGCGCTGGGTGGAGGAAGTCTTGATGCTGCCCGTCGCCTTACCGGGATTAGCGACCGCCCTAGCCTTAATTTCCGCCTATGGGGCCTTCACCGGGTTTCGCACCTCCAGCCTTTTCATTCTGGTTGGCCATGTACTGTTTACGCTGCCGTTTATGGTGCGGGCCGTTCTGGCCGTTTTAACCGCAATTGATCTGAAAACCTTGGAAGAAGGTGCGGCCAGCCTGGGGGCCGGTCCCTGGCGGCGCTTCGTTACCATCGCGCTTCCAAATGCCCGGAGCGGTATTCTAGCCGGGTCGCTGATGGTCGTGACGCTCTCGGTCGGCGAGTTCAATATGACCTGGCTGATGCACACGCCCTTCACCAAAACACTGCCGGTCGGGCTGGCCGATGCCTATGCCTCGCTGCGGCTAGAGGTGGCCAGCGCGTATACCCTACTGTTTTTACTACTGATTTTCCCCCTATTGCTCGGCCTGCAATGGGCGGCCAAACGTTTGGAGGCCCGGCCATGACCCCATCCGCCACCGCTATTCGCCTGGAAGGATGCGCCAAACGGTTCCCCGATGGCACGCAGGCGCTCGCCCCGCTCGATCTTACAATCAACGCGGGGGAAACCCTCGTCCTGCTCGGCCCCTCCGGCTGCGGCAAGACCAGCCTACTGCGCGTGATCGCCGGACTAGAAGCCCCTGATCCCGGTGGGCGCAGCTGGTTCGACGACCGCGAGGTGACCAGCCTGCCGATTGAAAAGCGCCGGGTGGGGATGGTCTTTCAATCCTACGCACTGTTCCCGAATATGAGCGTGCGTGGCAATATCGACTATGGGTTGCGGGTGCGCGGCGATAGCGCCCCGGCCCGCCGCGCGAAATCTGATGCAATGCTGGCGATGATGCGTCTGACCGCCCTGGCCGACCGGCGGATCGACCAGCTTTCCGGCGGGCAACGGCAGCGGGTGGCCCTGGCGCGCGCGCTGGCTGTCGAGCCGGCCGTGCTGTTGCTGGACGAGCCGCTGACTGCGCTGGACGCCAAACTCCGCGACGCCTTGCGCACGGAAATCGCCGCCCTGCTGCGGCAGGTACGGATCACCTCGGTTTTCGTTACCCACGATCAGGCGGAAGCCATGGCGCTAGGGGATCGAATCGTCGTGATGGCCGCCGGGCGCATTGCCCAGATCGGCACCCCCCGGCAAATCTACAGCGCCCCCGCCTCGCGCTTCGTCGCCGATTTCATCGGCACTTTGAATGTATTGCCAGGTCGAAAACGGGACGATGTGTGGGAAACCCCGCTCGGCACCCTTCCCTGGCCGCAAGCCCCGGCAACGGGCGATGCGCTGTTCCGCCCGGAAGCTGTGCAAATCGACCCCCAGGGGCCGCTGATGGCCACCGTCTCCGCCCGCTTTTTCGTTGGCGACCGGCTGCGGCTGATGCTGGCGGTCCCGGATCGCCCGCCTTTGGCCCTCGATGCCCCGGCCGATCTCGACATTGCCCCCGGCGACCGGATCGGTTTTTCCATCGCCCCCGACCGCCTATTCGCCCTACCGGAGACGGCCTGATGCTGATCGCCCAAATTACCGACCTACACGTCAAAACCCCCGGCAAACTGGCTTATGGTAAGGTCGATACCGCCCAGTTCATGGCGGATTGCATCGAGGCGCTGCTCACCCTGAAAGCCAAGCCGGATCTGGTAATCGTCACCGGCGATCTGGTCGATTTCGGTGATCCGGCGGAATATGCCCATTTGCGCCGCTTCCTGGATCGGCTGCCGATGCCGGTCTATCTGGTGCCGGGAAACCATGATTCGCGGGAGGCGATGCGCGCCGCCTTCCCCGATCATGCCTATCTACCGCGCGCGGGGTTTTTGCAATGGGTGGACGATCACTGGCGCGCGACGCCACCGCCATCCTGGCCGAGCCCGCCGTGCGCGAGCGCCTGCTCCTCGACGACGCGCACGTCCGGCTGATTGGTCTCGATACGCTTGTGCCCGGTGAAAGCCGGGGGGAACTCTGCGCCGACCGGCTAGCCTGGCTGGAGGCAACCCTGAGCACCAGCGACCGGCCAACGCTGATCGCTCTGCATCACCCGCCCTTCACCACCGGCATTGGTCATATGGACCGCATCGGCCTGACCGGAGCGGGGGATTTTGCCGCGCTGCTGGATCGGTTTCCCCAGGTCTGCCGCGTCCTCTGCGGGCATTTGCACCGCCCGATCACATTGCTGATGGGGCGGGCGGTGGTCTCGACCTGCTCTAGCCCAGCCCATCAGGTCGCGCTCGACCTGCGCCCCGATGCCGAAAGCTGTTTTACCTTAGAGCCGCCGGGTTTTGACCTGCATCGCTGGACCGGCCAGGGGTTTCTATCGTACCGGGCCGCGATTGGTCACTATCCGGGGCCGTATCCGTTTTTCGATCCCTCCGGGGCGCTGATCGATTAGGCGGGGCTTAGGCCGCCCGCACATCGGTGAGGAAGTTCGACAGTTCCGCCCGCAATACCCCCGTTTCGCGGCTAAGGTTCTGGGCTGAATCGAGCACCAGGCCCGCGCTGCCGGAGGTGATTATAATCCCCTCGCGGATTTGCAGGAGCGACTGGCTGACGCTTTGGGCACCCGCCGCAGCCGTCCCGGCCTGACGACCGATTTCCCGCGTGGCGGTTGATTGTTCTTCCACCGCGCTGGCGATGGTGGCGGCAATCGTGGCGACGTGGGTGATAACGGTCGAGATTGCCCGAATGGCCTCTGCCGTTTCGTCGGCTACCCGCTGCACGTCGGCAACTTGGGCGGCGATTTCCTCGGTCGCCCGGCTGGACTGCCCGGCGAGGGCTTTGACTTCCGAAGCGACCACCGCAAATCCCCGCCCCGCCTCGCCCGCGCGGGCCGCTTCGATGGTGGCATTCAGCGCC
>CAZNVY010000009.1:0-15771 GCA_964576605.1 uncultured Elstera sp.
TCTCCGGCCAGCAGGTGGCCGTGGTGGTGCCGACGACGCTGCTTGCCCGCCAGCATTATCAAAACTTCTCCGACCGTTTCAAAGGCTTCCCGGTTCGCATTGAAACGCTCTCGCGCCTCGTGACGCCGAAGCAGGCAGCCTTGACCAAGGCGGGGCTAAAGGATGGCACCGTCGATATTATCGTTGGCACCCACGCCGTGCTGGCGAAGACCATCGAGTTTAAGCGGCTCGGCCTGCTGATCGTTGACGAAGAGCAACATTTCGGCGTGGCGCAGAAGGAGCGGCTGAAGGAACTGAAGTCGGACGTTCACGTCCTCACCCTTACCGCAACCCCGATTCCGCGCACCCTGCAACTGGCGCTGACCGGGGTGCGCGACCTCTCGATCATTGCCACCCCGCCGGTTGACCGGTTGGCGGTCCGCACCTTCGTGCTGCCCTATGATCCAATGGTGGTGCGCGAGGCGATCCTGCGCGAACATTTCCGTGGCGGCCAGTGTTTCTACGTTAGCCCGCGCCTGGAAGACCTTGATATGCTGGCCGAACGGCTGCGGACCCTGGTGCCGGAAGTAACCTTCACCACCGCGCATGGGCGTATGCCTGCCAGCCAGTTGGAAGACGTGATGAACGCCTTCTGCGATGGGAAGTATGACGTGCTGCTCTCGACCAATATCGTCGAAAGCGGCCTCGATATTCCCTCCGCCAATACGATGATTGTGCATCGGGCCGATCTGTTCGGTCTGGCGCAACTCTATCAGCTGCGCGGGCGCATCGGGCGGTCGAAACTGCGCGCCTATGCCTATCTCACCCTGCCGACCGGCAAAGTGCTGACCGAAAGCGCCCAAAAGCGGCTAGAGGTCATGCAAACGCTCGATAAGCTCGGCGCGGGCTTCCAGCTTGCCAGTCACGATCTCGATATTCGCGGCGCGGGGAACCTGCTGGGCGACGAACAATCCGGGCATATCAAGGAAGTCGGGATCGAGCTGTATCAGCATATGCTGCAAGAAGCCGTGGACGCCGCCCGCGCCGGGGGGATCGGCAGCGGGGAGGGGGCGGCAGACGCCTGGTCGCCGCAAATCGCCGTCGGTATCCCCGTCCTCATCCCGGAAAGCTATGTGGCGGACCTGGGCGTGCGCCTCGACCTCTACCGCCGCGCCGCCGTGCTGGCCAACCGGGAGGAAATCGACGGTTTCGCCGCCGAAATGATCGACCGCTTCGGCCCGCTACCCGCTGATGCCGACGGGTTCCTAAAGGTCATCGCCATCAAAGCCCTCTGCCGTCAGGCCGGGGTGGAAAAGGTCGACGCCGGGCCGAAGGGCGTGCTGCTGACCTTCCGCGACAAGAGCTTTAAGAACCCCGATGGGCTGATCCGCTATATCCAGCGCCAAGCGGGCACGGTCAAACTGCGCCCGGACCATAAGCTCGTCGTCATCCGCGCCTGGGAAACCGCCGCCGAACGGCTGGAAGGCGTCATGAAGGTGCTGCAACAATTGGCCGATCTGGTGGGGTAGGGCGCGCTTGCGGCGATGCTGCCTGTAAGACCGGACGGCCGCATCCCCCCGCTTGACGGCCCCCTGCCGCTTGTCTAGGGTCCGCAGCAACCGGACAGGTGGCCGAGTGGTTTAAGGCAGCGGTCTTGAAAACCGCCGAAGGTGTGAGCCTTCCGTGGGTTCGAATCCCACCCTGTCCGCCAGAGACTGTAAATCGCCGCGCAAACCCTATGGTTCTGGGGTGATAACCGTTGGTAGGGGGGCTGCCCGTTCGCCGCGCTTATCACGTTTTCCGTATTTGCTTTGATACGTGCGTCGCTGTTTCGTGACTTCGTATAGAACGATTCCAGAGCTGGTTCCAAGGTTAAGGCTTTCGATCATCCCAAACATGGGGATGCTCACGCATAGCTCACTTCTTTCAACCGCCCGATCACTGATACCGTCTGCTTCGCTGCCGAACCAGACGGCAAGCTTGGGGTGGACTGTAAAATCGCCTTCATGCAGAAAAATACTTTCCTTTCCTTTTACATGTGGCGAGGTGACAATTGACTTAAAGTTATTCTTCTCCAAATGGTCAAAACATTCATCTGTGCTGTCGAAGCGCTTTACAAATGTCCATTTTACTGCGGAGACTGATACTTTCGAGATCGATTTTCTCTCGCGCAGCTCCTGCCAATCGTCAGGAAGCGTCCGAAAAGGATCGACGACATAGACTTTTTCAACACCGAGCGCATTCACGTTCCGAATGACGGTACCGATATTCCGTAAATCGGTTGGATTTTCGAGCACCGCGATTAGGTTTTTGCAACGGAATAGTTTAATCTTATCGGCGCGCTGACGGCTTGACCGTTTCGTTTTGGTTTGTTCTTCAATCATCGAATTAGCCTTTAGTTTTAACCCGATCATAAGTCGCGATTTTCTTATAAAATTATGATGCTGTACGCGATCGGAAGGGGCAAGCGTTTCTGTCGCGCTTCGGCTTACGCTGTACTCTAAAAGCACACGCGGTTACGGCCCTGGTTTTTGGCCTCATAGAGTTTGCGGTCGGCGGCTTTTAGGGCTTCTTCGGCGGTTTGACCGGGGGTATAGGCGGCAAGCCCCAAGCTAAGGGTAACGGTTAGGTTTGGGTCCAGATCGGCCCAGGGGTGGGTTTCGATACGCTGGCGCAACCTTTCGGCTACCGCGGCGGCCTCCGTTAACCCAGTTTTGGCGAAGGCTAGGACGAATTCCTCGCCGCCATACCGGGCCACCCGATCTTCCGGCCGGGTTTCTTGCTGAAGAATATCGGCTACTTGGCGCAGAACGGCATCACCCATCGCGTGGGAAAACCCATCGTTGATGCGTTTGAAAAAATCGATATCGGCCAGGGCCAGGGTTAGCGGCATTCCGGCGGCGTCGCTTTCGGCGGTAAGCTGGCGTGCGACCTCATCGAAATAGCGGCGGTTATAGAGTTTGGTCAGCCCATCGCGGATGCTGACCTCGTAAAGTTCCTGCGCGTGGGCGCTAATTTGCCGATACGAATCGTGCAGGGCTTCGTGGCTTTGCGCCAATTCCTGGCTCATCCGGTTGAAGGCTTGCGCCAAAAGACCGATCTCGTCGCGCGAGGTGACAGGTACCTGTTGGCGTAACACCCCATCGCGCATTCCGGCAATCGCTTGCGTGAAGGGGGCAAGCACGCGGCTAACCCGGCGTCCGGCAATGATCCCCAGAAAGACCGCCATCAAGGCCGCCGCGCCAATGCCCCAGGCCAAAGCATTCTGCATCGCCGCCAAATAGGCCCGGTCGGTGGCGGTGTAATTGGCGCTGCCTTCAGAAACCGCGTAGGCGACGGGCGTGCCATTCACCACGACCGCAACGGCCTTCGCCCGCTCCTCCGGCGTAGCGAGGCGTGGCGGCGCACCCGGCTGCGTTGGATCGCGGCGGTTCAGAACCCGGCCATCCGGGGCAAAGAGGGTGAAACGGAACAATGGCCGAAACGCCTCGCCGCTTTCGCTATCCGGGGGTGCGGGCCGCGGGGGGCGCGGGCCGCCAGGGCCTTGGCCCATAGGACCACCAGGGCCTTGCCCTGGCATGGCACCGGGCCGCCAAGGGGGAATGGCCTGCGCCTCGTCGGCATCCCCCGTATCCATGCCAATACCACGGGCAGTCAGCAGCGCTTTGCGCCGTCCGACAAATTGGGTGAAAGGTTCGGCCTGCACCCCGGCTTCCCAGGAACCATAGGTCAGCCAGTAAGCGGCGACATCCCCCCGAAAATTGCGCGCCGACGCCGCCTGAACAATATCGCCGAACCGCCGTTCTAGCCGCTCGTAAGCCACCGCGCCCATCACCGCCAGGGTTATGAGGCTACAGCAAAGAAAGGCCAGAATAAGCTTGATTCGCAACGACATTGCATGGTCCAAGGGCCAGATCGTATCAGATGCCTCGTAAGGTGCCCTGCGCGGGGGGAGGGGTCAAGCGATGGGAAGCGCGTGACGCCCGCAAAGACCGCCAGTATGGTCACCGCAGGTACCTATCCCGAAAACTAGGCAGCCATGGCCTTTATCCTCTCGAAACTCCTATGGATTATCGGCAACCCAGCCAATTTGCTGGGCTTGCTTGTGCTGCTGGCGGCGGCGGCCCAGATGCTGCGCTGGCACCGGCTGGCAACCCTTCTGTTGCTGGGGCTGGTCGCGCTCTGCACCGCCTTAACCTTAACCCCTCTGCCGAACGCGGTTCTGGCAACCTTGGAGAACCGTTTTCCACGCCCCGATCTTCCGGCCCTGGGCCGAGTGGATGGCATTATCATCTTGGGGGGGGCGGTCGATACCAACCGCACCGCAGCCTTTGAAACTCTGGTGGTTTCTGACGCAGCAGAGCGGTTGCTGGCGCTGGTCGATTTAGGGCGCCGCTATCCACAGGCCAAATTGGTCATGACCGGCGGGTCTGCCAATCTCGACCCTGCGGCGGCGGTCGTGCGCGAGGCCGATCTGGTTCGTGACAAGTTTCTCCCCATGGTGGGGTTCGCCCCCGACCGAGTGATCTTCGAGCGCGACTCGCGCAATACCGACGAAAACGCCCGCTACAGCGCCGCCCTGGTCAACCCACAGCCGGGAGAAGTCTGGCTGCTGGTCACCAGCGCCTACCATATGCCCCGCGCTGTGGGGATTTTCCGCAAGCAAGGCTGGCCAGTTGTTCCCTATCCAGTCGATTATGGGGCCTGCCCGGATCGGTGCATTAGCTTCGACCTTCTCGCGGGGATGCAGAGTTTTTATTGGGCCAGCCGGGAATGGCTGGGCCTAGCGTATTACCGGGCGATGGGGCGGACGGACAGCCTCTTTCCGGGTCCGTAATAAGTCGAGAGATTGCGTCATACGGTCAGCTGTGCGAGAAGAAAGACCGAGGCGGCGTAACACAGGAAGCGGCAATGCGGGCGATCGGATTCTGGACGGGCAAAGGGGCAGCGGCCCTGGCGGCGCTACTATCGCTCGCCCCCGTCTTCGCCAAGGCCGAGGCGGGCTTTGCCGATTGGCTGATCGGGTTTCGAGCTGAAGCCGCCCGGCAGGGTATTTCATCCCGCACCTTAGACCTGGCCCTCGCAGGCGTCGCCCCGGTGCCGCGCGTGCTGGAACTTGATCGCCGCCAACCAGAGAAAACCATCAGTTTTGCCGCCTATCGCCAAAATCTGATAAGCGACGCACGGGTTAAGGCCGCACGGGCACGCCTGATCCAATATCACGCCCCGCTAATGGCGGTAGTGGCCGAAACCGGGGTTCCGGCGGCCTATATTATGGCGCTTTGGGCGGTGGAGAGCGATTTTGGCCGCGGTCAGGGGAATTTCGCCATCATCCCGGCCCTGGCCACTTTAGCCTATGACGGGCGGCGGCAGAGTTTTTTCGCCGGGGAACTGCTGGCCGCGTTGCATATTCTGGATCGAGGAGAGGCAACCCTGGCGCAATTGCGCGGCTCCTGGGCCGGGGCGATGGGGCAATCGCAGTTCATGCCATCGAGCTTTCTGAAATATGCCAAGGACGGCGACGGGGACGGGCGGCGCGATATTTGGGGCAACCCGCGTGATGTTTTTGCGTCGATCGCCAATTATCTTACCACCGTCGGTTGGCGGGGCGACCTCCGCTGGGGGCGGGAGGTGCGGGTTCCCGCCAATCTTCCGGCTGAAACCGTGGGGCTGAAAACCCGTAAACCGCTCACCGATTGGGCCGCTTTGGGTCTAGCCCGCCTGGATGGTCTGCCGCTGCGTGGACCGGACGGGGTGGAGGCCTCGTTAATCCAGCCGGATGGGCCGACGGGACCCTCTTATCTGGTCTATGATAATTTTCGTACGCTAATGGATTGGAATCGCTCTACATATTTCGCCACGGCCATTGGCCTTTTGGCAGATCGGATCGGAGATGGATAGGCGGAGGATGGCGCAGGATCGCAGCATGGGGGTTTGGGGCAAAGCGTTTCGCTATAGTCTTGTCGGTTTGACGGCGGCAGGGCTGGCGGCTTGTAGCTCACGCCCCCCCCCAGTCGGGCCAACAAGTGGCAGCAGCCCGGTTTCAGCAGATACATCGCAGATTCCGGGAAAAGCGGTTTATAAGGTCGGTAACCCCTATCAAATCAACGGCATAACCTATTATCCGGTTGAGGATTATACCTATGATGAAACCGGCATTGCCTCTTGGTATGGGCCAGGCTTTCACGCCAAGCTAACGGCCAATGGCGAAGATTACGACCAAAACGATATGACGGTGGCGCACCGCACGCTTCCCATGCCTAGTTTTGTTCGCGTAACGAATTTAGACAATGGCCGAGTCGCCGTATTTCGCGTCAATGATCGCGGCCCTTATGCGCGCGGGCGGATCATCGATATTTCCCGGCGCGGGGCGCAGCTGCTGGGCTTCGATCAAGCCGGGACTGCGCGGGTTCGCGTGCAGATCCTGGCCGACGAATCGCGGCAAATGGCCGATGCGTTGCGTGCTCAGGGCCGGGTGGCGTCCGATCCCGCCAGCAAAGGCAGCGGCACCTTGATCGCCCGCGTTGCGCCCCCGCCCAACGACCCAAAGGCAAGCGCCGCCCCGCGCAGCAGCGTTGCGGTGGAACGGCTGGAAGCGCCAAATGGGGTCCGCGCCGCGCCGGTGCCGAGCAGCCCGCCGGTCAATACGGCTCCGGTGGTTGGCAGCCAGCCCGTTATTCAGCCCCCGCCGGATCCAACCGGCCTAGCGCCGACAACAGCCCCGAAACGGACACAATTATTTGTTCAGGTCGCAGCGCTATCGAGCGAAGAGGGGGCGCGGGTTCTTAGCCAAAGGTTAGCGGGCTATGGCCGTGTGGTCATCCAGCCGGTAACGGCGGCGAGCGGTCAGCGGCTACAGCGGGTTCGCATCGGCCCGCTGGCGACAGTTGAAGATGGCGACCGCACGCTGGACGATGTTATCAACCGGGGCGGCTATCCCGATGCCCGCCTCGTTGTCGAATAAACCAAGGAGTAACAAGGTCATGCGCACGTGGAACCGCACGCCGCGGGGGGGAGTAGCGGGTAGCCTGTTGGGCAGTGTGGCCGCGACGATGATCGCCCTAGTCGTCGCGCTTCCCAGTGCGCAGGCGCAGCAGACCCAGCCGCAGAAGCCACCCGCCGCCAAACCGGCCCCGGCCAAACCCACGCCGGCGGCCAAACCAACGGCGCAAACCCCGCCACCGCCGCCCGCGCCGACGGTCAATGCTAAAGGCTGGCCGATTATCGAAACGTCGGGCACGCACGCCTTGCTGCTGGACGCTAATACCGGCACCATCCTGATGGATAAAAATGCCGATCAGCGCATGTATCCATCCTCGATGACCAAGATGATGACGACACATATCGTTTTCGATAAGCTAAAAAAGGGCGATTTGAAGCTAACCGACGAATTTCCAGTTTCAGAAAAAGCCTGGCGGATGGGCGGCTCTAAAATGTTTATCGACGTTGGGTCGCGCGTCACGGTGCAAGATCTCCTGTATGGCGCGGTGATCGCGTCCGGCAATGATGCCTGTATTGCCTTGGCCGAGGGGATTTCTGGCAGCGAGGAGGCTTTTGCCGATGAAATGAACCGGCACGCCAAGGCGATTGGCATGACCGATACAAACTTTCGCAACTCTTCCGGCTGGCCGACCCCCGATCATTGGACAACGGCGCATGATCTGGCGATTTTGGCTCTCTCGACTATTCGTAGTTTTCCAGAATATTACCCGATGTATGCGCAGCGGGAGTTTACTTACAATAATATCAAGCAGGGCAACCGGAATCCCTTGCTCTACTCGATGCCAGGGGCCGATGGTCTGAAGACGGGCCATACCGAAATCGCGGGCTATGGCTTAACCGCCTCGGCGGTGCGCGATGGGCGGCGGCTGGTTTTGGTGGTAAATGGTCTGAAATCGATGAAAGACCGCGCCCAAGAAACCGAGCGGCTGATGGAATGGGGCTTCCGGGAGTTTGATGCTTACCTGGTCGGCAAACCGGGCGATACGCTGACCGATGTGCCGGTATGGCTTGGCACACAGCCAACCGTTGCGGTTACGGTACAAGAATCGGCCTATGTCACCCTACCGCGCCGTCTGCGCAAGGATATGGTGGCGACCGCTAAATTTGATGGGCCGGTCGAAGCCCCCGTGCTGAAAGGCCAATCCGTAGGTAAACTAGTGGTGACTGCGCCGGGAACTGACCCGATTGAGATTCCGCTGATCGCCGCTGCGGATGTGCCGGAGCTGGGGCTATTCGGTCGGGTCGGGGCGGCGATGCGCCATTATATCCTAGGGTCGGCACAATAGCGGATGGCCGCGCGGTTTATCAGCTTCGAGGGTGGAGAAGGCGGCGGGAAATCGACTCAGATCGCCGTCCTGGCCGATTGGTTGCGTGCCCGTGGCCAGACCGTGGTCACCACGCGGGAGCCGGGCGGCTCGCCCGGAGCCGAAGAAATCCGCGCCCTGTTTGTGACCGGGGCTACCGACCGCTGGGACGGGGTAACCGAAGCCCTGCTGGTTTCTGCCGCCCGCCGTGACCATGTGGAGAAAACCATCCGCCCAGCGCTCGCCGCCGGATATTGGGTGCTCTGTGATCGTTTCGCCGATTCAACCCTGGCCTACCAAGGCTATGGTCGGGGGGTCCCGCTACCGATGCTGCGGGGGTTGCAAACCCTGGCGACCGATGGGTTGCAGCCTAGCCTTACCCTTTGGCTTGACGTTCCGGTGGCCGAAGGCTTGCGCCGCGCTGCCGCCCGCCGAGGCGGGGAAGCCCGGTTCGAGGGGCTGGATACGGGGTTTCACGAACGGTTGGCACAAGGGTTTACTGCCCTGGCAGCAGCAGAGCCAGAGCGGTTCCGCCGCATCGACGCCGCCGCCCCTCTGGACGCCGTCAGCGCTGCCGTGATTGCTGCCGTCGGCGCGGCATTTCCTGATTTTTGCTAATGCGCGCGCCCCGCGAAACCCTGTCCCTGATCGGCCATGCTGAGGCGGAACGGCTAGCGGGCGAAGCGCTTTCAGGGGATCGGGTGCCGCAAGCTTGGCTGCTGACTGGCCCGCCAGGGGTTGGGAAGGCGACCTTCGCCTACCGCATGGCGCGGTTTCTGCTGACGGGTGCCGGTTCCGATGCTGGCCCCAGCCTGTTCGGTGACGCGGTGCCCGCAACGGGGCTGGGCGTTGATCCCGATCATCCCGCCGTGCGCCAAATCGCCGCCGGATCGCACCCCGATCTTCTGGTCATCGAGCGGGCGATGGACGAGAAAAAGGATAAGCTGAAAGCGGCGATCAGCGTCGATCAAGTGCGCGAGATCGGCCAGTTCCTACATCTCACCGCCGCGCAAGGCGGCTGGCGTATCGTCATTGTGGATACCGCCGACGAGATGAATACCAATGCGGCCAATGCCTTGCTGAAGGTTTTGGAGGAGCCGCCGAAACGCTCGATGCTGCTGCTGGTCAGCAATACCCCTGGGCGCCTGCTGCCGACCATCCGCTCCCGCTGTCGCCTACTGCGCTTCAGCCCCTTAGCGGATGCCGAGGTTCGTGCCGTCGCCGCCGAAGTTCTGGAGACCGGCGAATCTCTCGATCCCATCGCCGTGCTGCTGGCCGACGGCGCGCCGGGCCGGGCGCTCGCCCTTGCCGAACCAGAAACGCGGGCGGTGCTGACCGACCTTCTGGCGCTGCTGAAACAGGGCGCGCGGCTCGATCCCCTGGCCCTGCACGCTTTCGCCGATAAGCTGGGTAAGGCCGGGGCGGACGCGCTTTACCGCAGCTTTCTTGACCTATTCGACGCGTGGCTGATGCGCATTATCCGCCACACAGCCCGAACCGGCAGCCCGCCCAATGACTTGCCGGGCGAAGCGGACGCCGCGCAAGCCGCGATTGCAGCGGCAGGAAGCCTTGATCGTTTGATCGAGGTATGGGAAAAAAACGGTCAGCTTTTCCGGCAGACCGATGGGCTTAATCTCGACCGCAAACAAGCGGTTCTGTCGGCCCTGCTGCCCCTGACTCTGCGTCCCTGACGCTTGAAGGAAATTCGATGGCCGCGTCCCCCTCTGTGCCCAGCTATTACCTGACCACGCCGATCTATTATGTGAACGACAAGCCCCATATCGGTCATGCTTACACGACGCTGGCCTGCGACGTGCTAGCGCGGTTTCTGCGCCTTGATGGAACCCAAGTGCATTTTCTGACCGGCACGGACGAACACGGGCAGAAGGTGGAAAAATCGGCGGCGGCGGCGGGGATCGATCCGAAAGCTTTCACCGATAAGGTTTCGCAGAATTTCCGCGATCTCGCCGGGCGGATGAATTACACCAACGATGATTTCATCCGTACCACCGAACCGCGCCATTACGCCGCCTGTCAGGCGCTGTGGACGCGGTTGATGGATAAGGGCGAAATCTACCTGGGGGCCTATGAAGGCTGGTATGCGATCCGCGACGAGGCTTTTTATGCCGAGTCGGAGTTGATCGAGACGCCGAACGGCAAAAAAGCCCCGACCGGCGCCGATGTGGAATGGGTGACGGAGCCGAGCTACTTCTTCCGCCTGTCCAACTGGGGCGACAAGCTGCTGGCGTTCTACGACGCCAACCCGGATTTCATCGCCCCGCGCTCCCGCCGCAACGAGGTGATCAGCTTCGTTAAGGGCGGTCTGCAAGACCTCTCCGTCTCGCGCACCAGCTTCTCTTGGGGCGTGCCGGTGCCAGGCGACGATAAGCATATCATGTACGTCTGGTTCGATGCGCTGACCAACTATCTGAGCGCCATCGGCTATCCCGATGAAACTAATCAGGCTTTCAAGGATTTTTGGCCGGCCTCGCTGCATATGGTCGGCAAGGATATTCTGCGCTTCCACGCGGTATTCTGGCCCGCCTTCCTGCTGGCCGCGGACCTGCCGCCGCCGAAGCGCGTCTTCGCCCATGGCTGGTGGACCAACGAAGGGCAGAAGATTTCAAAATCCTTGGGCAATGTCATCGATCCGCTGGTGCTGATCGATACCTATGGCCTTGATCCGGTGCGCTATTTCCTGCTGCGCGAAGTGAGCTTCGGCAATGATGGCGATTTCAGCCATGCCCAGATGGTCAAGCGCATCAATACCGATCTCGCCAATGATCTCGGCAATCTCGCCCAGCGCGTGCTGTCGATGATCGGCAAGAACTGCGGCGGCATCGTGCCAACGCCGGGGCCGTTCACGGAGGCCGATACCGAACTGCTGGACGCCGCCGCCGCCCTGCACGCGAGCGTGCGCGAGCAGTTCTTGGAACAAGCCTTCCACCGGGCGCTGGAAAGCGTTTGGGACGTGGTGGTCGCCGCCAACCGCTATGTCGATCAGCAGGCGCCCTGGACCCTGCGCAAGACCGATTTTGCGCGGATGGAAACCGTGCTCTATGTCCTGGCCGAAGTCGTGCGCCAAGTCGCGCTGATTTTGCAGGCGGTCATGCCCGCGTCGGCGGAAAAGCTGCTCGATCAGGTGGCCGTGCCCGCCGACCGCCGCAGCTTTGCCGATTTCACGACACGCCTTGCGCCGGGCACCGCGCTTCCGGCGCCGCAGGGCGTCTTCCCGCGCTGGGTGGCGGCGGAAGAGGGGGCAACCTCGTGAGCCTGCTCGTCGATAGCCATTGCCACCTCGATTTCCCGGATTTTTCGGAAGATCTCGACGGTGTCGTTACCCGCGCCAATGCGGCAGGCATTGGGTTGATGCTGACCATCGGCACCAAGTTGCACGCCTTCCCCGGCGTGCGCGCGGTGGCGGAACGGTTCGGCAATATCTATTGCTCGGTCGGCGTTCATCCGCACGAGGCGGAGAATGACTGGGGCTATGCCGCCGAAACCCTGGTCGCCGAAACCCAGCACCCGAAGGTGGTGGCTATCGGCGAAACCGGCCTCGATTATTATTACGACCATAGCCCGCGCGATTTGCAGCAAAAGAGCTTCCGCGCCCATTGTGACGCCGCCCGCCGCACTGGCCTGCCGATCATCGTCCATACCCGCGATGCCGATGATGATACGATCAGCCTGCTGGAAAGCGAGTTGGCGCAAGGGCCGTTCACCGGCGTGATCCATTGCTTCACCGGCACCCGGCGGCTGGCGGAAGCCTGCTTGGCGATGGGCTTCTATATCTCCATTTCCGGCATCATCACCTTCAAAAGCGCCGCCGATCTGAAGCAGACCGTGGCCGATGCCGTGCCGCTGGACAAGCTGCTGGTCGAGACCGACTCGCCCTATCTGGCGCCGATCCCCCATCGCGGCAAACGCAACGAACCGGCCTTTACCCGCAAGACCGCCGAATGCGTCGCCGGGCTGAAGGGCGTTTCAGTGGAGGCTTTGGCCGAGGCAACCACGGATAATTTCTTCCGGCTGTTCAGCAAAGTCCCGCGCGCGGCGCTGCTGGAGCGGGCGGCGTGAAAATCACCATCCTCGGCAGCGGCGCCTCCGGCGGGGTGCCGCTGGTCGGCGGCATTTGGGGCGCCTGCGATCCCAACGAACCGAAGAACCGCCGCCGCCGCGCGTCGATCCTGGTTGAAATCGCGCCGAGCGACCCGGAAGGGAGCGGGGAGGCGGCAACCATCCTCGTCGATACCGCCCCCGATCTGCGCGAACAATTGCTGATGACCGGCACGCGGCGGATCGATGCGCTGCTGTGGACCCACGCCCACGCCGACCATATGAACGGCATCGACGACGTGCGGATGATCAACCGCTTTATGCAGGCCGCGATTCCCGCCTATGGCCCGCCGGAGACCATCGAGCACGCCCACCGTGCCTTCGGCTACGCGCTCGCGCCGCTGCCGGAAGGCGTGAGCTTCTATTTCAAACCCTGCCTCGATGGTCGCCCCATCGACCCCGGCCCGTTCACCGCCGCCGGCGTCGCCATTACCGCCGTCGATCAAGACCACGGGTTTTCCCGCACCTATGGCTACCGCTTCGGGCGTATGGCCTATTCCACCGATGTGGTGCAAATGCCGCCGGAGGTGCTGGCGCACTATGCCGACCTCGACCTGTGGATCATCGACGCCTTCCGGCCGACGCCCCACACTACCCACAGCCACCTCGCCCGCACGCTGGAGTGGATTGCGGCGATGAAGCCGAAGCGCGCCATTCTCACCCATATGAACGAGGATATGGATTACGCGACGCTGAAGGCGACACTGCCGGAAGGGGTGGAGCCGGGATTCGATGGGATGGTAGTGGGGGTTTGACGTAAGTTGAAATACCTATAGTATAGGGCATATACAAACTTCTCGCCTGGATCGTATTATGACTATAATTGGTGTAAATGCAAAATTGAGTGACCAGAGCGGGCCTTGGGAGGATAACTTCAAAGGGCTTAAAGATGTGAATATGAATAATTTACCCAGAATTATCGGCATAACTGGTAAAAATGGAGCTGGAAAATCGAGATTTCTATCATTGATTAGTTTTTTAATTGAAACAAGAAATCGTGATCGATCAACTCATGTGTCTAATTACAATATGGGTCTTGAAAAAATAGATTATTCAAGAAAGTATGGAGCATCTGAGTATGATTTGATTCGGCAAGAAAGTGAAGTAATCGGAACTTACAGAGAAAAAATTAACAAATACATTCATTCGTCCCAAGATAATGAGATAAGATTTGAGACTATAAATTATAATAAGGAAATTCGGAGAAATCAAGGAATTGGTTTTGAAGACTGCAACGCTAATATAGATATAAAAAATGTCGATGAATTTTTCGCATATGTACATGGCGTCTTTAAGGCAAAAATTAAAGCTAAAATCGACGATTTCAATTGGAGTAAAGATGATAAATCAAAAATAGAATTTAAGTATAATAAATTAGTAGAGTTATTTAAGGAACATTTTCAACTAAATCTAATGAAAGATAATAACCTTAATCCAATAATCGACGGCGTGCCAATTGATGGATTTTGTTCTGTTTGTTTTTCACCTGGGCAGAAGATAATTTTGCAGGCGCTGATAATTAGCGATCTCTTAGATAACGACTCGGACAGCTCTGTGATTTTCTGGGACGAGCCGGAGAAAAATCTACACCCGGACGCAATGTTTTCCTTAATTGAGAGAATCTTAAGTAAGAGGCCCAATTCACAATTGTGGATTGCAACGCATTCAATCGCCCTTCTTTCATATCTAGATAGTCATCCCGAAGGGGAGGTCTGGTTTATGGATCAAGGGAAGATAAAAAAATCGGGGAGAATACCTGAAACAGTATTGAGCACCCTTATGGGGGATAACAATAAATGCGAGGCATTGCAGAATTTCGTCAACTCGCCCTCGCGGTATGCCCTGCTGAGATACGCGACGGAATGCCTTGTTCCGCCAGAGTCTGTTGATACCCCCTCAACGGATCCGCAATTAAAGCAAATAAGAAGTATTATCCAGGGTATGGGTCAGAAAATTTCCGTGCTCGACTATGGTGCCGGAAAAGGTCGTCTCATGAAAATTCTCGATCCTCTCGATGACAGGAATATTGATATTGAATATTATGCTTATGATAAGTATGATAACGATAAGGATCATATATTGAAATCTATGAAATCTAGAGGTATAAATACAAAAAATTATATTTATGAAGAATCATTCCTTGATAAGAGGAATTTTGGAAATCTCTGTATAATGTCTAACGTTCTGCACGAAATATCACCGGATGATTGGGGAGATATTTTTGCTGTGGATGGCATTATAGGAAAATTTCTGTCTAAAGATGGGTATTTATTAATTGTTGAAGATTACCATCTGCCAACTGGTGAAACTGCTCATAACTATGGCTTCATTCTGCCAGATGCCGATCAGTTAAAAATATTATTTAGAATAAACTCTGAAAGTCCTTCGGACTTTGTTACGTCAGATGCCAATCACGCAGTTGGTTACTCAATTGAAGGTCGATTGAAAGCCCATCTCATTCATAGAAAATTTCTAGATAATGTGAATGATTCAACAATAAGAAAATGCATTGAGGCCGTTAAAGATGATGCGTTAAAAAATATTATGAAAACAAGAAAACACAAAGAACAGAAAGATTATAAAAAAGGCATACGCCATGCCTTTTGGACAATGCAATTTGCAAACTGTAGCCTTTTCCTTGAACCGTTTAAGGAGGAGAATAAGACTTAGCCGCCTGCCACAGTACTTCCATCTCCTCAAGGCTAGCGGCTTCGACCGAGCGGCCTTCCGCCCGCAGGGCCGCCTCGATGAAGCGGAAGCGCGTGTCGAATTTGGCATTGGTGCCGCGCAAAGCCGCCTCGGGATCGACGTTCAAGTGCCGGGCGAGGTTGACGGCGCAGAAGAGAATATCGCCCAACTCCTCCTCCAGCCGCGCGGCATCGCGGGTTGGGGCGGTGAATTCGGCTTCGAACTCCGCCAGTTCCTCGCGCAGCTTGTCGAACACATCCTTGGGATCGGTCCAATCGAAGCCAACGCGCGCGGCGCGCTTTTGCAGTTTCAGGGCGCGCAGCAGGGCGGGCAGGGCGAGGGCCACATCATCCAGCACACTCTCGGCCTTGCCTTTGGCGGCGCGTTCCTCGGCCTTGATGACCTCCCAGGCCGCCACCTACCCGTCGCTGTCGCGGCCATCGGCCTGGGCGAAAACATGGGGGTGACGGCGGATCATCTTGGTGCTGATCGCCTCCGCCACATCGGCGAAGGTGAAGCCGCCCGCGTCCTGGGCGATTTGCGCTTGGAAGACCACCTGCAGCAGCAGGTCGCCCAACTCCTCCTTCAGCGCCTGCGGGTCGCCTTGGTTCACCGCTTCGGCGACCTCATAGGCTTCCTCGATGGTATGGGGCGCGATGGTGGCGTGGGTTTGCTCTAAATC
>CAZNVY010000009.1:15867-19016 GCA_964576605.1 uncultured Elstera sp.
CCCGGCGGGGGCCGTCATGCTGCCACCTCTGCCGGGGCCTCGGTCGCCACCCGCTCCAACCGGCCCTCGGTCAGCACATAGAAGGCATCCTGGGGCCGGTCCTGGGCGAACATCGCGGCAAGGTCGAGCCCCTGATACAGACCGCGCAAAATAATCCCGGAAATCCCGTGGGAAACGACGATATGCGGCGCCTCAACGGCGGCATGTTCCGCCAGCCAATCGCGCAGGCGGGGGATCGCGCCCGCATCACCCTCGCCGCCCGGCGCGGTTCGGAACAGATCGACAACGTCAAGCTGCTGGCGGTCGGCGGGCAGGGTGGCGCGCACCTTGTGCCAGTCGAGACCTTCCCACGCGCCCGCCGTCATTTCCTTCAAGCGCGGATCGATGCGATGGCGCAGGGTATACCCGCCCGGCCCGCGCGTCAGTTCCGCCGCAAGACGCGCCGCCGTCTCCCGCGTCCGTCCCAGCGGGCTGATCTGCAGCGTGACCGGGCCGGGGGCGGGGAAGCGTTCCGCCAAATAGGCCCGCGCCGCCACGCCCATCGCCGTCGCCTGCGCCCGCCCCAGCGCCGTTAAGGGCGAATCGCCGCTGCCCTGAATGCGCAGCACTTTGTTCCATTCGGTCTGACCGTGGCGAAACAGCAAAATCAAGGCTCAACCTCCTCCGGGGCGCATCCGAACCGCAGCAGAACGCCGCTGGGGTCGTGAATGTAGAATTCTTTCATACCCCAGGGCCGGGTTTCAAATGCCGAAAGCCGGGGGACGCCCCGCGCCGCATACTCGGCATAGAGCGCCACCACTTGCCCGCCGCGAATATAGCAGGACGTATTTTCGGCAAGGTGACGATCCGCCGTCGGCCAGAAATGGAGTTCCATCCCGCCGCGCCGAACGATCAGATAGGTTTCGTCGCTATAAACGATCTCGCTGAACCCAAGCAGATCGGCATAAAAGGCTTGGGCTTCGACAAGATCGCGGGCGGGCAGAACCGGCAGGCAGATCGCGGCATCGGACATAATAGCCCTCTCCCTCTCCGTATCGGACCTTGGATCGGGCGGCGGCGTCAGTCCGGTCCCCCTGTAGGTGTGGTACCGGGAGCCGAGAGTCAAGCAAGGCTTCCGTCCATAATGGCCAAAAACGCCGGGGCAACCAGTGGGACCCCGGATAAGAACAGCAAAATAAGGACCAACCAGCGGAAGCTCTTTGGCCCCATCGGGGGCGGATAGCGGCGGGCGAGAGTGGTACCGAGCCAAACCAGCGGGATCGCCAACAAGCAAGGCCAGGTAGCGGTGGGCGGAATATTCCCCATCCCCGCGACCAGGGCGAGACGCAGCACAGCATTAATACCAAAGACGGCCACCAGGGTTTCGCGAATGACGACAACCGGCAACGGCTGGCGGTAGAGATGATAGACTAATGGCGGCCCGGCGGTCGAAAATAGCCCGCCCATCACCCCTGACAGAATGCCGAAGATTCCTGTAGTCCAAGCAGAGGACGCTTGCGTCTGCGGGTGACGGTCGAGGGCGAGTTGCAGACTGGCGAGCATGGTCACGCCCCCCAGCAGCAGCTTCAGCACGATCACGCTACTATCGGCCAACCACTCCAACAGCAGATAGCCGCCGCCCAGCGCGGGTAGTCCGGTCAAAAGGATGATACCGACCAGCCGCCAAGCAACGTGCCGCCAGCCTTGGCGCAGCATCAGCAGGGCATTCACCAGGGTCAGCAGCCCGACGAAGACGGCGGCGTCGGGAAGCGAGAGCGCTCCGGTCAGGGCAATGCCCGCCATCATAACGAGACCGAAGGCAAAGCCCGTGGTGGTTTGCAGATAAGCGGCGACGCTGGCGAGCGCCAGGAAGCTGCCGATCTGAAGCAGGGTCATCGACGGATGCTCCGCATCCCCTCAAACAGCGCCTGATGCACACTCCCCGCGCGGTAAAAGACGGCGGGTTCGCCCAGGGGGGCCGGGACGCTGATGTCCCGCCCGCCCGCGTGCCGCGCGCCGCTCCAGACGTGGACCCACTCGGCCCCTTGCGGCAGATGCAGGCTGCGATGGGTTTCGCCTGCCTGCCAGACCGGCGCGACCAGCAGGTCGGGGCCGTAGAGATAGGCATCCTGCACCGCGTATCCGGCGGGATCGTCCTCGAAATGCAAGAACAGCGGGCGCTGCACCGGCAGGCCGGTTGCACTGGCTTCGGTCACCAGGGTTTTGAGATAGGGGACGAGGTGGACCCAGAGTTTCACCATCGCGGCAAAATGCGCCAGCACCTGCGGGTCTTCATCCAGTTGCAAATTCTCGCGCGGTCGGTTGCCTTCGTGGGTGCGCATCACCGGGGTGAAGGCGGCCATCTCCGCCCAACGCATGAAGAGTTCCGGCGTGCGGACATTCCCAAACAGGCTCGTATAGCCGCCGATGTCACTATGGTGATAGGCATTGCCGAGCAGGCCGGACGAGAGCGCGCCGCTGATGACCGTCACCAAACCATCGTGGCGAGAAAAATCGACCGACTGGTCCCCAGCCCAGAGCAGCGGGCAATGGGCCTGCACCCCCGTAAACCCGGCGCGCATGAAGAACAGCGCTTCCCCCGTTTGGCCGCGCTTGGCGACGGCACGGGCGTTAACCTCCGCCCATAGGGTCGGCCAAGCGTTATGCATCAGGGTCGCGGGAACGCCATTGGCGAGATGCACGTCGATGGGCAAATATTCGCCGAAATCCGCCATCCAGCCCGATAGGCCGAAATCGAGCATATTTTGCCCGATGATCTTTTCCTCGAACCAAGCGCAGGCGGCGGGATTGGTAAAATCGACGACGCCGCAGTCAAATTCGCCGAAATCGACCAGCGCGGTTTTGCCGTTGCCATCCGTGGCGAAATAGCCCGCCGCTTCGGCTTCTTCAAACAGGATACCGTCGTTGCAGAGATAGGGGTTCACATACCCCATAAAGCGGATGCCGTCCGCCCGCAGCGCGGCAATTTTGGCTTTCAGGCCAGGATAATGTTGCTCGTTCGCCCGCCAATCCCAGAACAGCCGCTTGCCGAAGCTGGTTTCGCGCAAGCCCACCCAATCTTCGCACCAGAGGGCCGAGACCGGCACCCCGGCGGCGCGGATTTTTTCGAGGCGCTCGAAGGAATTGCCGCCGTCCTTAAGGCCGATGAT
>CAZNVY010000009.1:19026-26638 GCA_964576605.1 uncultured Elstera sp.
GCGCCGTTATACACCCACTCCGGCAAGGGCGGCTGCCGCCCGAAGCGGTCGGATAGCTGCGTGACGAGGCCGACGAAGCTCTCGGCAGCAAAGAGTTCGATCTGCTCCGGCACGGCCCAGGCTTCAAGCTCGTGGAACCCATCTTGTCGGAAATCGAAGGCGGCATAGGCGGTGGTTTCAAGGTGCAGGGCGTATTTGCGCGACGACAGGTAGGTCGGCTGCGGGTAATTGGTATTCCAATAATCGCCGCCCGCCTTACCGGTCACATCGGCTTTGAACGTGATCTCGCTGGTCTTATCCCGCCCGACGCCGGGTTCCGACGTCCAGAGCGGAAAGCGCCGCCCCTTGAGGTTGAAATAGGACATTTGCTCGCCGCCGCCCCACACATGCTCCCCCGCTTCGGTGGCGATGCGCAGCCAGAAGCGGTTGAGGCTGGGGTCGGTCACGGTCGGGACGATACGGTTGCCGGCGACGCGGAGCGTGGCGAGGATTGGGGCGAGGCGCGCCACGCTGAAACTGATGACCCAGGTTTCACCGTTCCAGGCCACGTCGGCATGGGCGAGCGGCAGGCGGGCGGTCAGCCGGTCTTCGATGTCGAAATTGCCCCGGTACATATCCATGCGCGCATCGCCCCGGCCCAGGAACAGGCAGGGCGTGGCGGCGGTGTGGCGCAGGATCAGGCGACCGTCGAAGGTAAGATCGAAGCCATCGGGCGTAACGTCAACGCGCATTCTGGAAGCCTCTAGTTCTGGGTCAGACCGGCATCGACAATGAAATTCGCCCCGGTGCAGCCGCCGCTTTCGTCCGACGCCAGGAACAGCGCCATACGGGCGATGTGCGAAGCGTCGAGCCGGAATTTCAGCGCCTGCTGCTCGATAAAGCGTTGATTCATTTCTGGCGTTAGCCACAGGGCCTTCTGTCGCTCGGTCAGGATCGCGCCCGGTACGATGCAGTTGACGCGGATACCGTCCGCCCCCAGTTCACGCGCCAGGGTACGATTAAGGCCGTTGATCGCGGCTTTCGCGGTCGTGTAACTAACCATGCCCGGCATCCCCCGCATCCAGGAAATTGAACCGAGTAGGATCACCACGCCCCGGCCCCGCGCCTTCATGCCGGGAACCACCGCTTGCGTCGCAAAGAATTGGTGATCGAGATTAAAGGCCAGCATCCGCCGCCAGCTTTCCGGCTCCACCTCGGCCATCACCTGTCGGTCGTCTTTCCCGGCGTTATTAATCAGCGCATCGATCCCGCCGAACTCCGCTTCAATCGTCGCCACCGTCGCGCGCAGGGCGGCAATATCGGTGAGGTCACAGGCACAGAAGCGCGCGCCAGTTTCAACCGCCAGCGCCGCCCCGGCCTCGGCATTGATGTCGAGGAAGACGGTCCGGGCCTTTTGGGCCGTGAACGCGCGGACCATTTCCTCGCCGATGCCGGAGGCACCGCCCGTAATGACCACGCATTTTCCGGCGAGCGAGCGGTAGGAAACGCTGTCGTAGCTCATGATCTATTCCTCAATAAACCGAAGCGATGGGGCCGCTGGCGGCGGGAGCCACAGTACCACGGAGGCTGCCGAGCCAATCACGCGCCCGTCCGGTCATCATCCCAAGGTCAGAGGCGACCGCGGCATAGCTATAACCATAACCGATGAAGCGCTGGACCATCTCTGGCGTCGGGCCGACGATGCCGATAGGCTTGCCCGCTGCCTTCGCCGCTTTGGCGGCAGTGGCGATCAGCGCCTGCACATCGTCATGGCCGATATTGCCGATAAAACCCATCGCCGCCGACAGATCGCCGGGGCCGACGAACAGCGCATCCACCCCCGGCACGGCGGCGATTTCCGGTAGGCGCAAGACGGCTTCCGGGGTTTCGAGCTGCACGATGACGGCGGTGGCCGCATTGGCCTGTTTCAGATAATCCGGCGTCTGACCATAGGCGGAGCCGCGATGCACCGCCGCGACGCCGCGCACCCCATCGGGCGGGTAGCGGGTATAGGCAACGGCGGCGCGCGCTTCGTTGGCGGTCTGGATGAAGGGGAACATCAGCGTGCGCCCGCCCGCATCCATCACGCGCTTGACCAGCACCTGATCGTTCCAGGCGAGGCGGATCACCGGTTCGGCGGCGGTGCAATTGACCGCGCGCAGCAGATGGGTGAGGTCCGACACTTCAATCGGCACATGTTCCATATCGACGACAAGGAAATCGAACCCCACATGCCCCAGCGCTTCAGCGGTGGCCGGGGCCGCCGCCATCAACCACGTGCCCAGCGGCGGGGCGGCGGGCGGGGTGGTCAGCCAGGATTTGAAGCGGTTTTCCAGCGTCGGCATAGCGGCTTCCTAATAGATCACGGGATCGGGGACCGGGGCGGTGCCGGTCAGAAAATCGAAATCGCAGCCTTCATGCGCTTGGCTAACGTGCTGCTGATAAAGGGCGGTGAACGACCGTTCGTAGCGGTAGGCTGTGGGCTTCCAGGCCGCGCGGCGCCGGGCGATTTCGGCGTCATCCACCAGCATATCCAGCGTCCCGGCCGCCACATCCAGGCGCACGAGATCGCCGGTTTGCAGCAAGGCGAGCGGCCCGCCCACGGCGGCTTCCGGTGAAATATGCAGAATGCACGACCCGTAATGGGTGCCGCTCATCCGCCCATCGCAGAGGCGCACCATGTCGCGCACGCCCTGCTTCAGCAGCTTCTTCGGGATCGGCAGATTGCCCCATTCCGGCATCCCCGGCGCGCCGACCGGCCCGGCGTTGCGCAGCACGATGACATGATCTTCGGTCACATCGAGGCCTGGATCATCCAGAACGCGGTTCATCGTGCCGGGATCGTCGAAGACCAGGGCGGGGCCGGTGTGTTTCAGGAACTTCGGATTGGCGGCGGAGGATTTCATCACCGCGCCATTGGGGGCGAGATTGCCTTTCAGCAGCGCCAGCGTGCGACCTTTTTCGAGCGGCACCACGGGGTTTGCTACATCGCGGATCACATCATCATTCCAGCAGGGCGCATCGGCAAGACTATCGCCCAAGGTGCCGCCGGTGACGGTACGGCAGGAGAGATCGAGCAGAGGCCGAACCTTGTTCAGCAGCGCCGACAGGCCGCCCGCGAAATAGAAATCCTCCATCAAGTAACTGCCGGAGGGAAAGAGGTTCGCCAGTACCGGCACGCGGCCCGCCATGTCGGCCAAATCTTCTAGCGTCAGATCGACCCCGGCGCGGCGGGCCATGGCGATCAGATGCACGGCGGCATTGGTTGATCCGCCCATCGCCATATAGGCGGCGACGCCGTTCAGAAAGCTCGCGCGGGTGATGAAGGTAGAAGGTTTCAAATCCTCCCACACCATCTCGACGATCCGGCTGCCGCAGGTCGAGGCCATGCGCGGATGACCGCTGTCGCAGGCGGGGAGGGAGGAGGCACCGGGCAGCGTCAGTCCCATCGCATCGACGATGGACGTCATGGTGGAGGCGGTGCCCATCGTATTGCAGGTCCCGGCGGAACGGGTCATCCGGCTTTCAAGATCGACCCAATCGGCTGGGGTGATGCCGCCCGCGCGCAATTCATCCCAATATTTTTTGGTGTGGGTGCCCGCGCCGGTTTTCTGGCCGCGCCATTGGCCGTTGGACATCGGCCCCGCCGGGCAATAGATCACCGGCAGATCGACCGAAAAGGCGCCCATCAGCAGCCCCGGCGTGGATTTATCGCAGCCGCCCAGCAGCACCGCCCCGTCGATGGGGTGGGAGCGCAATAGCTCTTCCGCCTCCATCGCTAGGAAATTGCGGTAGAGCATCGTCGTCGGCTTCACCATGACTTCGCCGACCGAGAGGGCGGGCAGTTCGACGGGATAGCCGCCTGCTTGCCAGACGCCGCGCTTCACCGCTTCGGCACGGTCGCGCAAATGGGCGTGGCAGGGGCTCATCTCCGACCAGGTGTTGAGAATGCCGATGACGGGCTTGCCCAGAAACTCCTCCCGCCGCATCCCCATCTGCTGGGTGCGCTGACGGTGGGCAAAACCGCGCATATCGTTGGAGGCGAACCAGCGCTGGCTGCGTAAGCTTTCGAGGGGGCGACGGGTCATGCTGATTACCCCTTGATCCCGCCGGAGGTGAGACCGCTCACCACCCGCTCTTGGAAGATCACGATCAGAACGGCGACCGGCACGATGCCGACGATGAGGGCGGCGGAAATCACCGGCCAGGGGAAGGCAAACTCGCCCTGATAGAGGGTGATGCCGACCGGCAGAGTGCGCAGCGCCGGGTTGGAGTTGAAGGAGAGGGCCAGCAGAAACTCGTCCCAAGCGTTGACGAAGGCGAGGATACCCGCCGTAAACACCCCTGGCGCCGAGAGGGGCACGACGACCTTGAACAGCGCGCCCAAGCGGGTGCAGCCATCGACCATTGCCGCATTCTCAAGATCGCGCGGAATGCCCTCAAAGAAGGACACGAGGATCAAGGTGCAAACCGGCAGGCTGAGGACGATATAGGGCAGGATCAGCGCGGCCCAGGTGTTCAGCAGCCCCAGCGCCCGCATGATCTCGAACAAGGGCACCAGCAGCGTCACCAGCGGGAAGGTGGAGACGGCGATGATCGCCGAGAGAATGAGGTCGCGGAACCTTAGGTTCAGCCGCGCCAGCGCATAGGCCGCCAGGGTCGAGACAAATAGGGTGGCGATGGTCGAGAGCAGCGCCACCATGAAGCTATTGAACAGAAACAGCAGCAGCGGCTGATCGGTAAAGGCGCGGAGATAATTTTCCAGCGTCGGCACATCCGGCAACCAAGTAATCGGCTTGCGGGTTAACTCCGGCTCGCCCTTCAGCGAGGTAAACAGAATCCAAAGGGCGGGAAACAGCCCATTCAGGATCAAGATCCCCCCGACCGCAAGGCGCAGCGGACGACCAGTCAAAAAATGGATACTGGGTGTGGCGGAAACGGCGGTCATGGCGGCTTCCTTCGGTTAGCGCTTGGCGCGAATGAGGCGGAGGTAAACCAAGGTCACCGCCATCGACAGCAGGAACATCACCACCGCGAGGGCCGAGCCATAGCCGAGATCGAGGAAATCGACCGTATTCTGGTGGATATACATTGCGAGCGTGGCAGTGGAACTGCCCGGCCCACCACGCGTCATCGTGTAGGGAATATCAAAAGTCTGCAGCGCCGTGATCGTGCGGAAAATCAACGCCACAACGATGGACGGCTTCAGCAAGGGCAGCGTAATTTCAAAGAACTGCCGCACCCGGCCCGCGCCGTCGACATCGGCGGCTTCGTAGAGCGAGCGCGGGATAGTCTGCAAACCCGCGAGGATGATCAGCGCCATAAAGGAGGAGGTTTTCCAAATGATGGTCAGGCAGATCGCCGCCATCGCCCAGGCTTCGGAGTTAAACCAAATCACCCCAGAAACCCCGATGCGGCGCAGCACATCGTTCACCACCCCGTAATCGGAATGGAAAAACCAGGCGAAGATTAGCCCAGCGAAGGACAGCGGCAGCGCCCAGGGGATCAGCAGCGACAGGCGCACGGGCCATTTCCGCTCGAACGGCAGATTGGCCAGCAGTGCCAACGCCAAACCAACCAGCAGCGCACCGGGAACCGTGACCAGGGTAATCAGCAGCGTATTCTTGGTGGTTTCCCAAAAGATCGGATCGCGCAGCAGCAACCCGTAATTCTCTAGCCCGGCGAAGCTGGCGGGCAGGCCAGAGGTCAGCGACAGGTTGAAAAAGCTGGTCCAAATCAATCGCCCTACCGGATAGACGATAATCAGCGCAAGCAGCAGGGCGGCGGGGGCCAGCAGCAGCACGGCAAGGCCGGTTTCGCTAAGGTCGAGCAGGCGCACCACAGGCGAGGTGCGCCCGTCGCGGCGGGTCGAGGCGGTCATGGGCGGCTCGCAGGTCGATTAGGGGAAAGGCCCCCGCGCCAGGAAAGGAAAAGGGGGCGGCGCGGGGGAGGGTGGAGGAAGCCGGAGACCCGCCCGACTTCCTTAGGATCAGCGCAGCACGCGCTGAAGCCGGGCTTCCATCTGCTCCACGCCCTTTTCGGGGGTCATGGTGCCGGCCAAGACGGCATTCACCGTGGTGCGGATAATTTCGCTCACCTCGTTATAGCGCGGCGTGACCGGACGGGCCTTGGCAGAGGTCACGACGTCCTGGGCCTGGCCGAACCAAGGAACGGCCTTAACGACGTCTTCGTCCTTATAAAGTTCCGGGAAGACCGGTAGCAGCGCGCCGTTGATTGCCATAAACTCCGAAATCTTTGGGCTAGAGAGGTATTTAACTAAGGTCGCCGCTTCGCCCTGATTCTTGGAATAGGCGGAAACGCCCCATTCCCAACCGCCAAGGCAGCTTGCGGGTTTGCCGCCGTCCATCGCAGGCAGGACGGCCACGCCGACTTTATCCTTCACGGCGGATTGATCGCCCTGGAATTGGCCCCAAGCATAGGACCAATTGACCGCGAACAATACATCGCCCGCCTGGAATTCCTTTCGGGTATCGTCGGTTGCAACTTCGGCAATATTCGGCTTGGCGACGCCGCTATCGACAAAACCCTTCCACAGTTCTAGGGATTTGGTCGCGGCGGCTTTATCGAAGGTCAGCTTGCCGTCGGTCACAAGATCCTTCCCCTGGCTCCAATAGGGCAGGAGGAAGGTGCAGACCGCGCCTTCGATCGCCTTGCCCTGGAAAGAAAGGCCCTGGAGCACGCTGGAGCGGCCGGAGCTGGCGCTATTCTCTGCCTCGGTCACTTTCTTGGCGGCGGCGGTCAACTCGCTCCAAGTTTTGGGAACGGCGATCCCGTGTTTTTCCAGCAAGTCCTTGCGGTAATATAGAAACATCGCATCGGCGAAAGCGGGCAGGGCCACGACTTTACCATCGATGGTATTGGCCCCGGCATAGGCCGGTAGATATTTCGCCATAAACCCCTTGGCATCGCCGAGGGTGCTATTGAACGGTACGGTCCAGCCTGCCGCCGCAAATTGCGCCGGGCGGATGACATCAAGGATCATCACATCCAGCGACGAATCCTTGGCCGACATGACTGTATTAAGATATTGCGCTTGCAATTCCGACGTATTGCCGCCGGTTTCAACCTTTACTTTGCTGCCGGGATGTTCGGCCTCATACATGTCGAATGCCTTGCGCCATACATCGGGGCGATGCTGGCTCGACACGAAAACGCGCAGTTCGGCACTGAAGGCCGCAGGGGCGGCAAACGCCAGGGCGCTGCCGGTCAGCAGCAGGGACAGGGTTTTTTGAAAGCGCATCATCTTCCTCCGGTAAACACAGCCTCTTGCCGGGCTGAATTGGCTAGGATCAGGCCGCGGCCTGAACAGGGGTATTTCGGCGCAGCGTGCGTTCGGTTTTGGCGTCGAATAGCTGCAAGCGGCCCGGTTGAACCCCAACGATCATGGTTTCGCCCACGCGGGGCGGCGCATCGGGCGGAATGCGCACGACAAGGGGGGTATCGCCCAAAGTCAGATGCACGAGGGTATCCGACCCAAGCGGTTCGACCACCTGAACCCGCCCGATCAGGCTGCCCCCGGCGTGGGAGGGGTCGATCGGTACAGCAGGGGTAAAATGTTCGGGACGAATACCGACGATCACCGATTGGCCCTGATAGGCCGCCGTCTGACCCG
>CAZNVY010000009.1:26665-27299 GCA_964576605.1 uncultured Elstera sp.
AGCCGGTCCCCCGTTGCGAATCGCAGATTGTCGTGCTCGACCGTCGCCGTTAAAAAATTCATTGCCGGGGCACCGACGAACCCGCCGACGAAGACAGAGTTCGGCGTGTTATAAACCTCGTCCGGGGTACCAACCTGCTCGATTTCTCCACCCTTCAGGATAACAATCCGATCAGCGAGGGTCATAGCCTCCACCTGATCGTGGGTGACGTAGAGAATGGTGGTGCCGATGGCCTGATGCAGCTTCTTGATTTCCGCCCGCACCTGACCGCGCAGCTTGGCGTCGAGATTGGACAAGGGTTCATCGAAGAGAAATACCTTCGGGCGGCGCACAATGGCCCGGCCCATGGCCACACGCTGCCGCTGCCCGCCGGAAAGCTGGCCGGGTTTGCGGTCCAGGAGATGGGCAATACCCAGCATTTCGGCGGCTTCCTGAACGCGCGGCGGAATTTCCGCCGTTGGCACCCCGCGCACTTTCAGGCTGAAGGCCATATTCTCGAAAACCGTCTTGTGCGGATAAAGCGCGTAATCCTGGAAGACCATCGCAATATCACGCTCGCGCGGGGGCAGGTGGTTCACCAGCGTATCGCCAATCCGAATCTCGCCGCCGGAAATGCTTTCAAGCCCCGCTAGCA
>CAZNVY010000009.1:27320-40372 GCA_964576605.1 uncultured Elstera sp.
ATGGCCCCACCAGCACAACGAACTCGCGGTCGCGAATCTCAAGGTCGATACCTTTGACGATGCGCAATGCCCCGTAAGATTTTTCGAGCTTGCGAAAACTGACTGACGCCATGGCCCCCTCCGGTCGCCGGACGGGTCCGGCTTATCTGTTACGCATCATAATAGCGCTACGATTTATGACTGACAAGCCCCCATATCTCACGGAAAATTTGCGGGGGGTTAGGGTGAGATAAGGGGGTAAATATCATATATTTATAAGCATCTTATCGTTAAAATGCCCTCAGCCTTGACGGGCGCGTTAAAACCAGCCAGGATTGAGGCGATATGAATCATAGCGCTATTAAATCTTCGATCACACAAAACTCTGTAACGCCGGAGACGGTGCCCCCCGTGCGCCGCCCACGTCGGAAGATGCAGCGCGTGACCATGATGGATGTAGCCCGGCAGGCGGGGGTTTCACCTTCCACCGTCTCTCTCTATTTGCGCCGCCCGGAAGCCGTTTCCCCCGCTGCTGGACAAGAAATCGCCCAGGCGATCGAGGCTTTAGGTTATGTGCCAAACTTGGTCGCGGGCGGGCTTGCGGCGGCGGGGAGCCGGGTCGTCAGCGTGATCGTTCCATCGATCCGGAACGCCTTCTTCGCTGAAACCGTTGCTGCCATGCAGGCCGAATTGGCGCGGGATGGGCTGCAGGTTATGCTCGGCCACTCCGAATATTCCGAAAAGGACGAGGAAGCTTTGATCCGAACGGCCCTGGCCTGGGCACCGGCAGCGGTGGTCTTGACGGGGTTGGAACATAGTAAAGCCGCGCGCAAGCTACTGGCGGCAGGCGGCACCCCCATTATCGAGATGTGGGAACTGGGCGATCAGCCCCCCATCGATATGGCTGTTGGCTTTTCCCATGCCGCCGTGGGGGCCACCGCGGCCCGACATTTCGCCCAGCAGGGCAAACAGACGCTGGCCTTTTTAGGAGCGCGCCTGTCACAAGATCGCCGGGCTGCCGCGCGCGCCGATGGTTTCGCCGCCGAAGCCCGGCGGCTGGGGTTGCCCGAACCCATGATCCTCAATCATCCCGCCCCGGCAACGGCGGAGGCCGGGGCGCAGCTTCTGGGGCGCGTCACCGCCAGCGTTCCAGGGTTGGAGGCGGTGGCCTGCTCGAATGATCTGATCGCGCTGGGGGTATTATTCGAGTGTCAGCGACGCGCCTTGGCCGTGCCGGGTGAGTTAGCGGTCATCGGCTTTGGCGATTTAAGCTTCAGTTCAACCAGCAACCCGCCGCTTACCACGATCCGGCCATCGGGGGATCTGATCGGGCGGGAAGTGGCGCGGCTGATCCATAGCTGCGTGCAGGGCGTCCGACCGCCACCCGACGCGAGAATTATCGATACCGGGCATCTACTGGTCGAACGCAAAAGCGGGTAGCGCAGTCTACCCGGCGGCGATCTGTTGGAATCGCTGTAGGCGGCGGTGGAATTTCGAGGTGTTCCGCCCAACCCTAAACGGCAGGCATATCACAGTGTCTGGTTACGCAGCGCCAAGGCTTATATGCGTTGAAAAGGAGGGCAGTCGCCGACCGATAATTGTCGCATAATGTATATTATGTTATTGTATGGATGCTGCCTAAGCTACCCCCCTTAATCTTCTCAATAATCGTAATACAATGATTAGGATGGAACCATCGCCAACCCTGCAACGCTGTCCACCAGATAGACCGGTTGCCGGGATCTAACCACCGGCAGCCGGTCTCCCTCCGGTTTAAGCTTCGGCGCGCAGAGCTTGTGCGGCAGCGACCATGGCTTGCAGCGCGGGTTTCACTTCTTCCCAGCGGCGGGTTTTCAGGCCGCAGTCGGGGTTCACCCATAGTTGGTCGGGCGCAAGGCTTCGGCCCGCCTTGCGCAGGAGCGTCACCATCTCGGCCTCGGTCGGCACGCGCGGCGAATGGATATCGTAGACGCCTGGTCCGATTTCATTGGGATACTGAAAAGTCTCGAAAGCCCGCAGCAGTTCCATCTGCGAGCGCGAGGTTTCGATGGAAATCACATCGGCATCCATCGCGGCAATCGCCCCGATAATATCGTTGAACTCAGAATAGCACATATGGGTGTGGATCTGCGTTGCATCGCCTACGCCGCTTGCGGTTAGTCGGAAACAGTCGGTTGCCCAGGCTAGATACCCGCCCCAGTCGGCGCGATGCAGCGGCAAGCCCTCGCGAAACGCCGGTTCATCGATTTGGATAATGGCGATCCCGGCGGCTTCCAGATCGCAAACCTCGTCGCGCAGGGCCAAGGCGATTTGGCGGCAAACGGTCGGCCGAGGCAGATCGTCGCGGACGAAGGACCAAAACAGCATAGTGACGGGGCCGGTCAGCATTCCCTTAACCGGCCTTTCGGTTAGCGATTGGGCGTAGCGCGCCCAGTCAACCGTCATCGGCTTCGGACGCGATACATCACCGAATAAGATCGGCGGGCGTACGTAGCGCGACCCGTAACTCTGGACCCATCCATGCTGGGTAAAAGCATAGCCCGATAGCTGCTCGCCGAAATATTGCACCATATCGTTACGCTCGAATTCGCCATGGACTAGCACGTCGAGGCCGATTTCCTCCTGCCAGCGGATTGCTTGCTCGGTTTCCCGCTGCAGAAAAGCGGTATAGTCGGCGGGCGGCAACGCCCCTTTTGCCTCGGCTGCACGGGTCTGGCGCACGGTATCGGTTTGTGGGAAGGAGCCAATGGTTGTGGTCGGATAGGCCGGCAACTTCAAGCGGTCGCGCTGTACCCGCTGCCGGTCGGCAAAGGGCCGAGAACGCTGTGTCCAAATCGGGGTCACTTGGTCGAGCCGCGCCCGAACCGCAGGATCGGTGACGCGCGGCGAGGCGCGACGGCTAGCCAAGGCGGCTTCAGAGGCAGCAAGGTCGGCCGCGACCGCCACCTCCCCCAAGGTCAAGGCGCAACGCAGGACCGCCAGTTCATCCAGCTTTTGAACCGCGAAGGATAGCCAGGAGCGCAGTTCCGGATCGAGCGCGCCTTCCAGGGCAATATCGAGGGGGACGTGCAGCAGTGAGCAGGAGGGGGCAAGAATCACCCTTCCCGCCCCCAAGGCTCGCACAATCGGGGCAAGATCGGTCAAACAGCGCCGCAGATCAGCCCGCCAAACATTGCGCCCGTCAAGAATGCCGAGCGAGAGGGTCAATCGCTCTGGGGCGCGGGTAATCGCCTTCGGTAAATCTTCCGCCCCGCGCGTTAGATCGAGATGCACCCCGGCGACCGGCAGGTTCAGCACGCGGTCGAGCGCGGCCCCCAGGGGACCGAAATAGCTGGTGAGCATCAGCTTCATCGTCGGGACCGCCGCCGCCAGATAGACGGTGCTTTTCTCCAAGGCAGCCAGGAGAGCGTCATCGGTATCGAGGGCAAGGCAGGGTTCATCCAACTGCACCCAATCGGCTCCCGCGGCCGCCAAGCGGCTTAGGATCACGGCATAGATCGGTAGTAGCCGGTCAAGCAGGGTCAGCGGATCGAAAGTGTCGCCCTGCGGCTTGCTGAGTTTTAAGAAAGTCAGCAGGGTCAGCGGATCGAAAGTGTCGCCCTGCGGCTTGCTGAGTTTTAAGAAAGTCACAGGGCCGATCAGCACCGGGCGGGTCTGGATGCCCAGGGACTTCGCTTCCAGAAACTCCGCCACGGGCTTATCCGAGGCGAGAACGAACTGCTGATCGACCGTCAGCTGTGGGACCAGATAGTGGTAATTGGTATCGAACCACTTGGTCATTTCCAGTGCCGGCAGGCTTTGCGAGACCGACCCGCGGGCCAGGGCAAAATAGGTTTCCGGCGACACCGGGCCGCCGGTCCAGCCGTAGCCGTTCGGCACCGCCCCAACGAGGCATAACGTATCCAGCATTTGATCGTAGAGCGAGAAATCATTGCTGGCGATATAATCGATCCCGGCGGCCCGCTGGCGCTGCCAATTTTCCGCCCGGATAGACCGTGCGGTGGCTTCCAGCGCGTCATAATCGGTCTTTCCCGACCAAAAGGCTTCCAGCGCGTGTTTTAAGGCCCGACGCGCGCCGATCCGCGGCAGGCCCAGGGTAGCAATCGGAATGGTTAGGCTAGTCATGGCATGAACCCCATAAAGATGGGGGCAAAGGCCAGCGCGGACGCAGACGGACCGGAAGGGGAAATCCCCCTTCGTCCCGCCACAGCGACCCACCGGGGCACCCCGCCCGTGGACGTTATCTGTCGTGGCAGGTCTCCTGGCTTGCGGGTCAGCGCCTAACGCCCGTCTTCCCACAGCCAAGAGGCCGCAGTGACTTGGGGGGCGAGGCTCGCCGCTTACAGTTGCGGGGGCAGCTTCGGCTTAAGAACGGGTCACCCGTCCCGCACCAAATTCCCTCTTAGCTCGTCCGGGCCGAAACCCGGCGAGAACCATGACAGGGGCATTCAGCCAAGCACATCAGGACTTGTCAATATAAAGATTTATTTATGCGTTTTCAGAAGGTGATGACTTGGCGGATGGTCTGTCCGGCGGCCAGTCGATCAAAGGCCAGATTGATCTGCTCCAGCGGCAGGGTTTCGCTGAGAAGCCGATCAACGGGCAACCGCCCCGCGCGAAACAACGACACAAAGCGTGGAATATCCCGCATCGGAATGCAGCTGCCGATGTAACTGCCTTTAAGGGTGCGCTCTTCAGCAACCAAGGAAACCTGCTGGATTGCGACCGATTTTGACGGATGCGCCAGCCCCGCCGTCACCGTGGTACCGCCACGCCGGGTGATGCGGTAGGCCAGGTCCAGCGCCGGGACCGAGCCTGCCATTTCAAGGCATATTTCCACCCCGCCCCCGGTAGCCTGCTTGACCTGATCGATACAATCGCCGTCCGAGGCCAAAAAGGCATCGGTTGCGCCAAGCTGACGGGCAAAGGCTAATTTCTCCGGGAGCAAATCAAGGGCAACCACCCGCGTAGCCCCCGCCGCGATAGCGCCCAAGAGAGCGGCATAGCCGACACCCCCAAGGCCGACAACCGCAACCGACTGACCAGGCCGCACGCCCGCCGTATTCACGGCCGCCCCCACGCCTGTCAAAACCGCACAGCCGAACAAAGCGGCATGAGTAAAAGGCAAGTCGTGATCGATCTTCACCAGGGACCGACGGGATACCACGGCATGATCGGCAAAGGCCGAAACGCCGATATGGTGATGAACCGGGATATCTTCCGCCCGCAATCGGCGCGCACCGCTCAGAAGCTCACCGCGCCCGTTTGCGGCATTGCCCGGTTCGCACAAAGCCGGTCGGCCTTCGGCGCAGGGGGCGCAATGGCCGCAACTGGGCACAAAGATAAGAACCACCCGGTCGCCAGGGGCTAGATCTGCCACCCCCGCCCCTAGGGCGATAACCTCTCCTGCGGCCTCATGCCCTAGAACCATCGGCACCGGACGCGGCCGGTCACCGTTGATAACCGAAAGGTCGGAATGGCACAGGCCCGCCGCGCGGATGCGCACCAGCACTTCGCCCGGCCCTGGCGGATCAAGCGTTAATGTCTCGATCCGCAGCGGCTGACTATCGGCATAAGGCTGCGGCATCCCCACGTTGCGCAGGACGGCGGCTTTGATCTGCATCGCTTGGCTTCCTCCCGGTTTCTGTCCGCTAATCATAGCGAGGTTGGCAGGAAATCGGCTATCCCATGCCAGAAAATAACGGGCTGGGCGCGGTCCGTCGGTCAAGGGGTTGCCCAATCCTGTTAAGGACGTACACTGCCCGCGTCCCGCATTTGCTTGGAGCGCCTAATGACAACCGCCCCGAAAACCATTCTTGTTACCGGCGCGACCGCCGGGTTTGGTACGGCGATTACCCGCCGGTTCATCGACGAAGGGCATCGGGTGATCGCAACCGGACGCCGGGCCGACCGTTTGGCCGCGTTGCAGGCGGAATTTGGGGCCGACCGTCTGCTAACCTTGGCGTTGGACGCGCGCGACCGCCAGGCGACCGAGGCCGCCTTCGCTACCCTACCCGCCCCGTTTCACGAAGTTGATGTGCTGGTCAATAACGCCGGCCTCGCACTCGGTCTTGGCCCGGCCCCAGAGGCGGACCTCGACGATTGGGAAACCATGGTCGATACCAATGTGAAGGGCCTCCTCTACGCAACCCGCGTACTGCTGCCCGGTATGGTAGCGCGTAACCGTGGCCATATTGTCATGCTCGGCTCCACCGCCGCCGAATGGCCCTATCCGGGCGGGCATGTTTACGGGGCGACGAAAGCGTTCGTGCATCAATTCGCCCTTAATCTGCGCGCCGATCTGGTGGGCAGCAATATCCGGGTGACCGATATTCAACCGGGCCTCTGCGGCGGGACCGAGTTTTCCAATATCCGCTTCAAAGGCGATGACGCCAAAGCCGCCGCCATGTATGCGGGCACCCAACCGCTCACCGCCGACGATATCGCTGAGGCCGTCTATTGGGTTACCAACCTGCCGCAGCATGTGAATATCAATAGTGTGCAGATGATGCCGACCTGCCAAGCCAATGGCCCACTGGCGGTAAAGCGCGAGGGCTAGGGCCGAAAAATCTAGGGGCCGAATAAGAACGCCCGCGCAGCCTGCCATTGCGCCTGCTGCGCGGCGATCAACAAGCCAGGGTCGGCATACTGGGGGGAATAGGCCCGGCCCGTCAGGGGGCTAGCGGCAAAGCCGCCGGCCTCCGTTACCAGCAACACCCCGGCGGCATGGTCCCATGGCAAGGTTCGGTAGAAGAGAGCGAGATGCGTCTCGCCAGCGAGGAGCCTTAGATAATCTTTGGCCGCCGAATAACGCGGCGCGTAGGAGGCAAAGGATTTAGCCAGGCCGGTCAAACGCTGCCGGTCCTCCGGCGGAAAAAAACGCACGGAAAGCGCGGTGTGCTGATCGGGCAGGGACGGCGGCGGGGCAGGCAGGCGAATACGGGTGCCATTCAACCAGGCCCCCTGCCCGGCAACCGCCCAGGCGATTTGATCGGTCAGCGGATCGAGAATCCAGCCGCCAACGGTCTCTCCCCGATGCACGAGGGCGACGATACTGCCAAAATTCTCGTTCCCGCGCGCGAAATTGGCCGTGCCGTCCAACGGATCGATCACCCACACCCAGGCATCGGTCCCTAGACGGTCGCGCACGGTGGGGTTGGCGGCCACGGCCTCCTCCCCGACCGTTGTCGAACCGGGCAAGAGAGCCTCTAACGCTGGGGTTAGGGCGGCTTCCATGGCCAAATCAGCGGCGGTAACCAGATCGTTCGGGGCTTTCTCCCGAATATCCCCGGCGGCGAGATTACGAAAACGCGGCAGCAGTTCCCGCGCAGCCGTATCGGCCAGCAGTCGGGCGACTGGCCCAGCTAGGGCGGCCAGATCGTTCATGGATGGACCATCGCCTGTGGAAACTGCCGCTGGTAGCGGGCCAGATCGGCGGGATCGAGGCCGACCGTAAGATGCGCCTGCCCATCCGCGTCATCGTCTCGCGATAGAACCTCGCCATGGGCGTATAGCCAGGCAAGATGCCGCCCGTCCGCCGGGTCGATAGTCACGGAAATCACCTGTTGGCGGTTGCGCAACGCCTCGTCAAGATAGGTCAGCAGCGCATCGACCCCCCGCCCGGTCAGGGCCGAAACCGGCAACGCTGTACCGGTCACCCGGCGGGTTTGGTCGGCCAAGCCTTCCGAATCAAGCCGGTCGATCTTGTTCAGCACCTCCGGCAGCCCGGCATCGACCTTGGCATCGAGACCGAGCGAGCGCAGCACTGCTTCCACATCGGCTTTCTGCGCCAGAGTGTCGGAATGCGAGGCATCGCGGACGTGGAGAATAATATCGGCTTCCAGCACCTCCTCCAACGTCGCCCGGAACGCGGCAACAAGCTGGGTCGGCAGGGCGGAGATGAAACCAACCGTATCCGACAGAATAATGCGCCGCCCCGATGGCAGCGATAGGCCGCGCATCGTGGGGTCGAGGGTAGCAAAGAGCATGTCTTCAGCCAGCACCTCGGCTTTGGTGAGCCGGTTGAAAAGGGTTGATTTTCCGGCATTCGTATAGCCAACCAGGGCAACAACCGGGTGCGGTACCTTCTTGCGCGCGCCGCGATGCAGTTCGCGCGTGCGCTTCACTTCCTCAAGTTCGCGCTTTAGCTTGGCGATGCGGTCGCCGATCAAGCGGCGGTCGATTTCAAGCTGGCTTTCCCCTGGGCCGCCAAGGAAGCCAAAGCCGCCGCGCTGCCGCTCCAGATGGGTCCAGGACCGCACGAGGCGGGAGCGCTGATAGGTCAGCGCCGCCAGTTCGACCTGCAATCGGCCTTCGTGAGTCCGGGCGCGGGCACCGAAGATTTCGAGGATCAGGCCCGTGCGGTCGATAACCTTCACCTGCCATTCGCGTTCCAGGTTACGCTGCTGCACGGGCGATAGGTGCCCGTCAACGATCACAACCCCAGCGCTCACGGCCTTGATCGCCTCGCCGAGCCGCTCCAGCACACCGCTCCCAAATAGGGTTGCCGGGCGCACGGCTTTCAGGCGCACGGCTTCGGCCTGCTGCACGTCTAAACCGATAGCTTCGGCAAGGCCAACGGCTTCCTGGACGCGCCCGTCGATTGAGCGGCTGTCTGGCCCTTCTAATTTACCCAGATCGGGGTGCACCACGAAGGCGCGCGTTGCCTCCGGTTCGTGCCCTTCAGCAACCAGAGCGCTGGTTTCCGAAGGGCTTATCGCATCCTCGGCGGCAAGTGCCGCCGGGTCTTTTTCGTCAGGCCTCACCCGCTTCTTTCGCTCCGTCGAACAATTGCACTGGGGCGGCGGGCATAATCGTCGAAATCGCGTGCTTGTACACAAGCTGCGAATGCGCGTCGCGCCGCAACAGCACCGAGAAATTATCGAACCAAGTAACGATCCCCTGGAGTTTTACGCCATTCACCAGAAAGACGGTCACTGGAATTTTCTGCTTCCGGATGGTGTTCAGGAAAACATCCTGGACGTTCTGGGATTTTTCGGTGCTCATTGCGGCAGTCCTTCTTGCTTTTGGGCCATTGCCAATTAAACCAACGCCTTATCGGTAACAAAGCACCGATATCGTTACACACACGCCCTATATGTAGGACAATCCTGCCGCCGCCGCCAGGGGGTAGCGTGCAGGTCTGCCCGCGCCGGGCCTGCTGGGAAAAGTGAACTGCGGCAACCTGGCGCAGAATCCTCCCCGCGCTTAGAGTTTTCGGTCGGTACCATTCACCCCAAGCGATTTCAGCTTCCGATGCAGCGCTGATCGTTCCATTCCAACAAAAGATGCCGTGCGGCTAATATTGCCGCCGAAACGATTGACCTGGGCTAGCAAATAGTCGCGTTCAAACACTTCCCGCGCTTCGCGCAGCGGTAGCGACATAATTTCCCCGCCTTTATCCCAAGCCAGGACGGCGGGTGCCTTCGCGCTGATTTCTGGCGGCAACATATCAGCGCGGATTGGCGCACGTGGGTCGCCAGGGGCCATAATCAGCAGCCGTTCCACAGTATTGCGCAACTCGCGGATATTGCCTGGCCAGTCATAGGCTTGTAGGGAGGCAAGCGCATCCTCGCCAATCTCACGCGGCGGCAAACCGTTGATCTCTGTAGCCCGCCGTACAAAATAGCGCACGAGATCGGGAATATCTTCCGTTCTTTCCCGCAAACTGGGAATGCGGATCGGTACAACATTTAGCCGGTAATACAGATCTTCCCGGAACCGGCCTTCCGCCATTTCGGTGGCAAGATCGCGGTTGCTAGAGGCGATGACGCGCACGTCCACCTCCACCCGCGACCGACCGCCAACACGCTCGAAGGTCTGTTCCTGTAAGGCACGAACGATTTTTCCCTGGGTTGCCAGGGGCATATCGGCCACTTCATCCAGCAGCAGGGTTCCGCCATGCGCTTGCTCGAAGAGGCCAACGCGCCGCCCGCCTTCCCCATCGTCGGACCCGAACAGTTCGGTTTCGATCCGGTCAGGGTGCATGATGGCGCAATTAACGCCGACAAAGGGGCCAGAGGCGCGGCGCGACTGGGCGTGCAGTGCCCGCGCCACCACTTCCTTACCCGTCCCCGGTGCCCCGGTAATCAGCACGCGGCTATTGGTTGGGGCGACTTTCTCGATGGCCTGCCGCACGGCGGCAATGGCTTGCGATGCCCCCGTCAAATCGAATTCAACACTGGTGCGCGACTTTAGATCGGCCACCTCGCGCCGCAGTTTAGCGGCTTCGATGGCCCGATCAAGGACGTGCAGCAGATGATCGGACTTGAACGGTTTCTCGACGAAATCGTAAGCGCCCTGCTTGATCGCACCGACCGCCGTTTCGATCGTGCCATGGCCACTCATCATCACCACCGGCAGACCGGGGTGATCGGCTTGGATTTTCTCCAAAATCTGCAAACCGTCGAGGCTGCTGCCCTGGAGCCAAATATCCAATAGGACCAGATGCGGTTGGCGGGTGCGCACCGCCTCTAGCGCCTGATCGCTCGATCCGGCGGTTCGCACGCTGTAGCCTTCGTCTTTCAGGATGTCGGCGAGCAGATTACGGATATCCGCCTCGTCATCGACAACTAGAATTTCATGCGCCATAGGTTCCTTCCGCTGTCCCGTCGCGCGTTTCGTCGCGGGCGGCCGCCAGAGTTTCGCCTTTTCGTGGCAAGATAAGGGCGACTTCGGCCCCGCGCGCCCCCGAAACGGCAGGGGTATCAGGCGACACGGGGGCGTCGGTCAGACGAATCTCTCCCCCATGGTCTTCCATAATCTTAGCGACAATGGCAAGCCCCAAGCCGGTTCCCTTGCTTCGCGTCGTTACATAGGGTTCGGTCAAGCGTTCGCGCTGTTCGACCGGCAAGCCTTTGCCATTATCGGTCACGACCAGGCGGGTCGCCCGCCCATCCTGGACCACGGTCACGCGGATGTGACCGCTGGGCAGCCCATCGCCCTCACGCCCGTCAATCGCATCCACAGCATTCTGCACAAGGTTGATAACCGCCTGCCGAATCTGCCGCCCGTCACAGCGGATCACGTCCATCTTTTCAGGCAGATGCAAATCAAAGGTAATGTCGGGCCGGGCGCTGCGCTGCAGCAGCAGCACTTCGCGCAGCAGTTGGGGCAAATCTTCTGGCTTCATTACCGGCTGCGGCATTCGGGCGAAGGCAGAAAACTCATCAACCATCCGGCCAATATCCCCCACCTGCCGCACGATTGTATCGGTGCAGAGGGTAAAGGTTTCAGGATCGCTTGATATCTCTTTGAGATATTTCCGTTTCAGCCGTTCGGCAGAAAGTTGAATTGGCGTCAGCGGGTTTTTGATTTCATGGGCGATTCGCCGGGCCACATCGGCCCAAGCTGCCGTGCGTTGGGCGGTCAGCAGTTCGGTAATATCGTCGAACGTCACCACATAGCCTTGGGTTTCGCCTTCGGCCAGAATTTCGGCAGTGACCCGAACCAGCAGGGTTTGCGTGCGCCCGGCACGGTTTATTCTCACTTGCCCATCGGCGCGACGGTCGGCCCGTTCCTCGGCTGCCACTAATAAAGGTTGCATTTCCGGAACAATTACCGCAAGCGGCTTGCCGGTTAGCGGCGCGAGATCGACGCCCAGTAAGGCCCCGGCGGAAGGATTACCCATGGTCAACCGTCCGGCGGGGTCCAGCCCCAGGACGCCGGCCGATACGCCGCCCAGGACCGCTTCGATAAACCGACGCCGCTCATCGAGCTGGCTATTCGTGGCCAAGAGCGCGTGACGCTGATGATCGACCTCGCGGCTCATGCGATTAAAGGCCCGCGCCAGCGACCCAAGCTCGTCATCGCCGGGCAGATCCGGGACGCGGGCAGAAAAATCCCCGGCCCGGATTTTCTCCGCCGCCGCAATAATCACGGAAATCGGTCGCACCAAATTGGTTGCGACCACCAGGCCAATCGATACCGCCAGCACCAGCAACAGCAAGGCCAAGACCAAATAGACCAGTCCAAAGGTAGTTTGAAGTTGCGACCGCTCCCGCTCCAAATCCTCGTAGGCGTCAACCGCGCTGGCGGTTTCTTGGACATAAGAGATAACCCGCGGATCGACCGGGCGACCCACGTATAAAAATCCACCAATCCCATCTAGCCGAATAAGGGCGCGCACCCGATCGTCGTCTGAATTGGTCATCACGGCCACTTCGCCGCGTTTGGCTTGATCTAAGGCCCAAGCGGGGATCGGCTCAAACTCTAACCGGAAGGTTAGACCCGCGCGCGCCAAGACTTGCCCGTCGCGCCCCATCACCACCGCTTCAGACAGGTTACGCAGGGCAGCTTGGGTTGCCACCAAATCCCGAAACCAGACGGGGTCAGTGAAAAGACGCGGCGTCTCCCGATCAAGATCAACCGCCATCGATAGAATATCGCCCTTAATCGCCAGGTTATGTTCCTGAAGATAGGCGGCGGCGATTGCCTTCGATCCGTCGAGCGCGCTGCGCACCCGTTCGGAAAACCAGCCGTCAACGGATAGGTTGAGAAAGACGACCGAAAAGACCGCGACCAGAACAGTCGGGGCAATCGTCACGGCCCCAAACAGCATCACCAGCCGCACATGCAAGCGCGAACCGGCCAGGCCACGCCGCCGCTCGGTCCAGAGTTCCACCAAGCGCCGCACGATCACCACTGCCAAGGCCAGCAGCAACACAAGATCGAGCACCAATAACCATGTAACGCCCCCGCGGCCAACGGGCACAAAGGGGCCTGCCCCGGTAATCGCCGCATAGGTGGCGATGCCCGACAGGGTCATCAGTAGCATGAGCAGCAGAATCAGCCGCCGCCCCAGGCCCCTTGCATCGGCACGGCGTGCCAACCATGCCCCTAGCCTGCCGGCGGCGGGGGGATTCCCCCGGTCCAGTTCGGTCACCGACGCTCCCTCTTGCGCTTCCAGGCCACCCGCAGGCTGCCTGGTCTTTGGGCAGCTATCTTATCCCGCGCATGACCTGGATGTCCAACTCGCGAATTTTCTTGCGCAAGGTATTCCGGTTTAGGCCCAGCAATTCCGCCGCCTTGATCTGATTACCACGCGTTGCCGCTAGGGTGAGTAACAGCAAGGG
>CAZNVY010000009.1:40386-53761 GCA_964576605.1 uncultured Elstera sp.
GCAAGGGCCGTTCCACCTCACGCAGGACCCGGTCATACAGGCCCGCCGCCGGAAGCTGATCCTTATGCGCGGCGAAATAATCCTTCAGATGCCGCTCGACCGCCCCGCCAAGATTCTCGCTTTCCGGGGCGCGGTCTGGCGTCGGCTCTGGCGCGCTATCGGCCAATTCCTGCTCGATAACATCAACGCCGATGACTTCCTGGCTGTAGAGCGCGGCAAAGCGCCGCATCATATTCTCTAGCTCGCGCACATTGCCCGGCCAGCGGTGAATGCGCAGCCGGTCGAGCGCGGCTTGACTGAGGGATTTTTGCGGCAGACCTTCGTTGGCAGCGATCTTCAGGAAATGGCGGGCAAGCGCCGGCACATCCTCGCTTCTCTCGCGCAAGGGCGGCAGGCGGATTGGCACCACATTCAGCCGGTAGAATAGATCCTCGCGGAACTGACCAAGGCGGATCAATTGCCGAAGGTCGCGGTGCGTTGCAGCAACGATACGAACATCGGCCTTGATCGGCGTGCGCCCGCCAACCGTGGTATATTCGCCTTCTTGCAGAACGCGCAGCAGCCGGGTTTGCGCCTCAAGCGGCATATCGCCGATTTCGTCGAGGAAGAGGGTGCCGCCCTGGGCTTGCTCGAACCGACCGACCGATCGGCTGTGCGCGCCGGTAAAAGCCCCCTTCTCGTGCCCAAATAAATCAGATTCGATCAACTCGCGCGGGATGGCTGCCATATTCACGGCAACGAACGGCCCGCCCCGGCGCTTACCATAATCGTGCAGGGCGCGCGCCACCAATTCCTTCCCCGTACCGCTTTCCCCGGTAATCATCACCGTAAGATCGGTCCCCATCAGGCGAGCGAGCACGCGGTAGATTTCCTGCATTGCCGGAGACCGACCGATTAGGGGGAGCTGTTCCTCCCCCTCCGCCATATCCAGCGGTGCGGGGCCGCTTTCGCCCTGCACGGTCAGTGCCCGTTGCACAACGCGCATAAACTCGTTCAGGTCGAAGGGTTTCGGCAGATAGTCGAAAGCCCCAACCTCCGTCGCTTTCACCGCCGTCATGAGCGTATTCTGCGCGCTCATCACGATAACGCGCAGATTGGGGCGGGCGCGGCGAATGCGTGGCACCAAGTCAAGCCCATTGGCGTCTGGCATAATCACGTCGGTGATAACTAGGTCGCCCTCGCCCGCTTCCACCCACGACCACAGTGTCGAGGCCGTCGCCGTGGTCCGCACCTCATGGCCCAATCGGGTAAGCGCTTGCGTAAGCACTGTGCGGATAGCGCGATCATCGTCTGCGACCAGAATGGTGCTGCCTGTCATACCCTGCCCCTCATCCGTTCCCCCACGCGCCGCCGTCATCGGGTCGGCACCATCGGCAGGTAAACCCGGAAGCTGGTGCGCCTTGGTTGGCTATCCACCTCCACCACGCCGCCGTGGTCGCCGATGATCTTGGCAACCAATGCAAGTCCCAGGCCGGAACCATTTGTCTTGGTCGTGACAAAGGCATCGAAGAGGTGCGGTTGCAAATCGTCGGGAATCCCATCGCCATTATCCTGCACCGTAACGACCAGGGGCAAATGAACCCGCGTCTTCGCCCCTGGTACCTCCAACCGAACCCCATGCTGATAGGCGGTTTTGAGGGTAATTTCCCCCCCTGACCCTGGGGTTGCTTCGGCGGCATTTTTTATAAGGTTGAGGAACACCTGCACCAGAAGATCGCGGTTGCCATAAACCGGCGGCAGGGATGGATCATAGAGTTCGATGAAACGATGATCGCGGGCAAAGCCCGATTGCGCCAACTTGCGGACGTGATCCAGCACCTGATGAATATTAACCGGCTCGCGCAGCAGCGCCCGGCTATCAGAGAAAACCTCCATCCGGTTTACCAGGGCTTTGATGCGATCCACCTCGTCCACAATCAGCCGGGTTAACATCTGATCGTCGGGCGAGGCGGCGGTTTCCAACAGCTGCGCCGCACCACGAATGCCGCTGAGGGGGTTCTTCACCTCATGGGCCAGCATCGCCGCCATTGCAGTGACCGACCGGGCCGCCCCCCGGCTGGACATCTGCTGATCGATCTTCGAGGCAATCGATTGTTCGCGCACGGCAATCAGCAAAGTGCCGGGCCGTTCGATCACCGGCGTGACATCGACCGTCACCCGCCTGGCGGCAAGACGTGGGCCTTCCAGCAAGACCCCATGTTCCGCAACACTGCGACCCTTGCTGCGGCATAGGCCGACCAGGGCCAGTAAGGGGCTATCGGCGGCCAGATAGTCGGTCAGCGCACTGCCCAGCGCCTGGGCTGAAGAAACCCCCAGAAATTGTTCGGCGCTGATGTTCAGCAGTCGGATCCGATTATCCTCGTCCAAAGCAATGATAACATAGGGTAAAGCATTGATAAGGATATGTTCTTCAATCGGATGAGCCGCTGTTGGGGATCGATGCGGTGGGCGCGGTGCGGCGGTCATGCGGCCAACTCCCGGCCCGTAGCGGCCTCGATCAGCCCAGCAATCGCGGCCCGAACCGGCGCAAGCTCGTTCGCCTGATTGACCGTGGTGCGAAAGGCAGCCAGCGCTGGGGCATCGGCAGGCAGAAGGGCTTCGGCGTACCAGGCCAAATGCTTACGGGCGATGCGTAATCCCGCTTCACGGCCGTAATGTTCGGTCAGCGCTTCGACATGGGTTTCGATCACCGTCTGTTTTTCGGCCAAGCTGGGATCAGGCCGCAAGACGCCCTGTGTCAGATATGCGGCGGCTTGTCCGGCGAACCAGGGCCGACCGCAACAGCCGCGGCCAATCATTACCCCCGCCGCCCCAGACTGCGCCAAAGCGTCGCGCACATCGGCGAGGCGGGTAATATCACCATTGACGATAACCGGGATCGACACGGCTTCAACCGTGGCGCGCACCTGCGACCAATTCGCCTGCCCGGTATAGAACTGCATTCGCGTGCGTCCATGCACGGTTATCATCTGCACGCCTGCCGCCTCGGCCTGACGCGCCAGCGCTGGGGCATTCAGGCTTTCAGTATCCCACCCCAGGCGCATTTTCACCGTCACCGGGATCGAGACGGCCTTGACCACCGCCTCGATGATCGCCAGCGCGGTTTTCTCATCGCGCATCAAGGCCGACCCAGCCTGGCCATTAACCACCTTTTTCACCGGGCAGCCCATATTGATATCGATAATCGCGGCCCCCTGCGCCTCGTTCGCGCGGGCCGCTTCCGCCATCACCCGCGGATCGCAGCCGGCCAGCTGAACGGCGGCAGGTTGCTCGTCCATCTCGGTTTGGGCCATCGCCAAGGTCGTCTTATGGCCCCGCGCCATGGACTCCGATGCAATCATTTCCGAAACGACCAACCCGGCACCATAGGATTTGGCCAAGCGTCGGAAGGGGCGATCACTCACCCCCGACATGGGTGCAAGCAAAACCGGGGCAGATAATGCTATAGAACCGATCATGAAGCCCATTTTTTGGGCAATCCTTTCGCTGCTGGCTAGCAATTAGGCAGAAATTTAGGCTATCGCGCGGCAGGGTTACCGACAAGCGCCGTCTTGTCAAACCCCGCCCCACACAGGAGGGTAGGAAGGGTTAGGGAGGGAAAGCAAAGATGACCGAAAGCCGCACCGTCGAAACCCTTGTCACCCAGGCCTATGGGGCTTTCGCCCTGTTGGCGGGGATGGAGTTGGACGTCTTCACCCCCCTCTCGGACGGGCCTCTGACAGCCGATGAACTCGCCCACACTCTGGGCGATGGCGCGCCGGTCGATGCGGGGCGTTTACACCGCTTGTGCCGGGTTTTAGCGGGCTATGGGCTATTGACCGCCGAGGCCGGGGGCCGGTTTGCCCTAACGACTGAAGCCGCAAAAACCCTGGTCAAAGGGGTTCCAGGCTATCGCGGGGCGGCGGCCTCGGCCTATGCCGAAGGGTGGCGCGCCTGTTTGGAAACCAGCCGCTCAATCCGCGCCCACGCCCCGGCGGCCCCGCTGGACTTCGCCGAAGGCAGCCCGGAGCGAACCATGGCGGTCTTGCGCGGTCTTGCCCCCCAGGCGGTCGCGGGCGGCAAGGCCCTGTTAAAACATCTAGATTTTAGCACCATCCGGCGGGTAATCGATATTGCAGGAGGGTCGGGGGCGCTGGCCGTCACCCTAAGGACGGCGCATCCGCAGATCGACGCAACCGTGGTTGAACTGCCGGAAGTGATCGAACCGGCGCGGCAGCTTCTCTTGGAACAGCCAGGCGGCGATCAGATCCGCTTGATCGCCGGCGACGGGATCCACGGCCCCCTGCCCACTGGATATGATCTTGCGGTCATGCGCTGTTTTCTTCAGCTCTTCGGCCCCGACGATATTCTGAAAGCGCTGAAAACCGCCCACGCCGCCCTGGCCAACACGGGCCAATTAGCGGTTATCGGCTATTGCCTAACGGATGACGAACACGGCCCGGCCCTCGCCTTGGGGGCCGATCTTCTGTTCCTGAATTACTACGAGGCCGGGGCCGCTTATCGACTGGCAGACTATCGGGCGTGGTTGACCGCCAGCGGCTTCGGCGACCCCCGCCTGACGTTGCTTGGCGGGGGCATGAGCCTGCTGACGGCCAAACGCCTTGCATAGAGGTATGTTAGGTTTGCGGACCGAGGGCAATCAGCGCGGCCCCCACGCGCCGGTCCTCGGCCAGCAGCACATTATAGGTGCGGCAGGCCGCGCCGGTATCCATCGGCTCCAACACCACCCCGCGTGCCCGAACCGCCGCGCGTAGCGTCGGGGGAACCAACCCCATCTGCGCGCCACAGCCTAAGAGCAGCACATCGATTTCTCCAGTCAACAATGGAGCCAAGCTGGCCTCGGTCACCTCCGCAAGGCAGGAAACCGACCAGGCCAGGGTTTGCGTCGGGCGCACTAAGACCGACGCAGGCCAGCTTACGCCGGTGATGCTGAACCCGCTGTCGCCATAACGCTCGATCCGTTGCCGATTGCCGGGAATGAGCGGGGTAATATCGACCATCCGCCGATCACCCTACCGGGGTTTCAGCAGCCTTCCCCTCGTCTACCGGCCCAGTGCCGCGCCGCAGGCGGTTTTCACCCAAGAACAGTAAGATCGGGGCGGCAATAAAGATGGAGGAGGAGGTTGCGATAAAAATGCCAAACAGCATGACAAGCGAGAATTCGCGCAAAGCCTCGCCGCCAAAAATAATCAAGGGCATCGCCGATAGGAAGCTCGCCATCGACGTGCCGATCGTACGGTTCAGGGTTTCATTGATCGACAGGTCGATCAATTCCCGCAGCGGCATCGCTTTGTACTTCCGCAGATTTTCACGTACCCGGTCGTAAACTACCACCTTATCGTTGATGGAATAGCCCATGATGGCCAGAATGGCGGCGATGCTAGACAGGTTGAATTCCAGATTGAACAGCACATAAAAACCAACGGTTTTCGTTACGTCCAATACCAGCGTCACGACCGCGCCAATACCGAACTGCCATTCAAACCGGAACCAGATATAGGCCAGCATGGCAAAGAGCGATAGGCCGAGGGCGATCATGCCATTGGTAAATAGCTCGCCGGAAACGGCGGCCCCAACCGCCTCAACGCGCTGGAAGGTGACACCGGGGAAGGCTTCGGTCAGTTTCTGACGAATGGCATTGACCGCCCGCTGCTGCGCTTCCTCGTCCCCCGGTTGGCGTTCAATCGACAGCGACACATCAATCGGCGAGCCGATTTCCTGTAAGCCAATATGCCCCAGGTTTAGGGGATCAAGCAGCCCTCGGATCGCGCCAAAATCAGCCGGCTGCGTAAAGCGCGCTTCGATCGCAATACCGCCGCGAAAATCCACCCCCAGATTGACGCCGGGCGCGAAATACAGAATGACTGACAAAATCGACAAGAGCGCCGAAATCACCAATCCGGCAATCCGCCCCCGCATGAACTGAATGCGGGTACCGTCGGGAACCAGACGAACGTAATACATAATTTTCCCTCCGGCCTTACATCGGCAGTTTCGATGGGCGGTTACGCGCGTACCATAGGCTCATCATGTAGCGCACCATCACCGTTGCGGTGAACATGGAGGTAAGAATCCCCAAGGTCGTGGTGACGGCAAAGCCCTTGATCGGCCCCGACCCCAGCGCGTAGAGCAGCACCATCTTAATCATCGTCGTCAAATTCGCATCGACAATGGTCGCAAAGGCCCGCTTAAAGCCCGAATCGATGGACGCGATAGCGCTGCGCCCCAGCCGCGTTTCTTCGCGAATACGCTCGTTAATCAGAATATTGGCATCAACGGCCAAACCGACCGCGATCAACATTCCGGCAATCCCTGGCAAGGTTAGGGTTGCTTGCAACAAGGATAGAGCGGCGATAGTCATAATCAGATTGAAGATCAGCGCAACCACGGCAAAGAACCCGAAGGTGCCGTAGGAGATAATCATATAGGCCATAATCATCACAAGGCCACCAAGGACCGAGTAAAGCCCGGCGCGGATTGCATCCGCCCCCAGATCTGGCCCAACCGTGCGCTCTTCAATAATCTTCAACGGGGCAGGCAGCGCGCCAGCGCGCAGCAGTACCGCCAAATCGCTGGCCGACTGGGTGGTGAAATTGCCGCTAATGATTCCCCGCCCACCGGTAATCGGCTCGCGGATCACTGGTGCGGAAATCACCTTATTATCGAGCACGATCGCGAAGGGCTTGCCGACATTTTCCGTCGTCGCATCGGCAAAGCGCCGCGCGCCAACCGAATCGAAGCGGAAGCTGACCACCGCCTGCCCTTCCTGGAAACTAGGCTGCGCATCGACCAGATTTTCGCCACTCACCATAACGCGCTTATTAACCACATAGGCCCCGGCCTGTTCACCGCGCTCCGACGGTAGAATTTCGGCCCCCACCGGCGCGCGCCCCGTGGGGCTAGCATCGGTATTCACGAGGCGGAAGGTAAGCTTTGCGGTCGTGCCAATCAGGGCTTTGATGCGGTCTGGCTCGCGCACGCCCGGAAGCTGCACAAGAATACGGTCTGTGCCCTGTTGTTGGATACGCGGTTCTTTGGTGCCGGTTTCATCGACACGACGCCGGATGATTTCGATGGATTGCTGCAAGGCCGCATTGCGTTTGGCAATAATCGCCGCCGGCTTTAGCGTTAGCGTCATCACACCATCGGGGGCCAAGGCGACATTCAGTTCCGGATCGGCGCTTTCAATCGCCCGCCGGGCTTTATCGCGGTCCACCCCGTCGTTCAGTTTCAGGGTGATCTGCGGCCCATCTTGGGTAATACCGCTGAAGGCGATATTCTCGCGACGCAGATCGGCGCGAATCGTATCGACCATATTGGCCATTCGGTCACGCTCGACCGCTGCCAGATCGACCTGGAGCAGCAGGTGCGACCCGCCTTGCAGGTCAAGCCCTAGGCTAACTTGGCGGGCGGGCACAAAACTCGGCAAATGCTGTTGCAGCGTCGCTTCAGAAACCAGGTTCGGCGCAGCAATCAACAAGGACAGGATCGAGACGATCCAAATCGTCCACGCCTTCCAGCGGGAAAAATACATGGGACGGATCCCTCACGGCAAAACGCAAGGGGCGGGTTTGGCCCGCCCCCCATAGAAAGCGCGGCGCGTTAGGCCTTCGCTTCGTCCTTGTCGGCTTTCGCCGGGTCGGTCTTCGCCAGAACATCGCTGACCGCCCCGCGCAGGACGCGAATCTTGACGCCTTCGGCGATTTCGACCTGCAGTTCGTTATCGCCTTCGGCCTTAGTCACCGTGCCGATAATCCCGCCGGTGGTGACGATCCGATCCCCGCGCCGAACGTTCGACAGCATTTCCCGATGGGCTTTCGCCTTCTTTTGCTGCGGACGGATCAGCAGAAAATAGAAGACGATAAAAATTAGAATCAGCGGGCCGAACTGAATCAGGATGGCGTTCAGACCACCCGGCGCGGCGGCAGCGGCGTCTTGGGCAAAGGCGGGAGAGATGAACATTTTAGCTCCATTTGATGGCAGAAACCCCAAAGAGGGGCAGAAATCCTGGCGGCGGACTATAACGCCGCCGCCGCGAAAGGCAATGCGGGCGCGCGATCGGGCGGATGTTTTGGCCTGGAAGACTAGCCTTCAGTGGCCGTTAGGCGCGAGGGCAAGCTGGCGGTTGGACGACCCAAATATTGTTCTGGGTCAACCGCTTGTGTGCCTTTGCGAATCTCGAAATGCAACTGTGGGGTAGTGACATTCCCGGTTTGGCCGACGCGGGCGATAACTTGGCCCCGGCGGACCGTATCCCCCCTATTCACCAGCAGCACTTCGTTATGGGCATAGGCCGTCATATAGCCATCGGCATGGCGGATCAGCAGCAAATTGCCGAAACCGCGAATCTCGTCACCCGCATAGGCGACAACCCCATTTTCCGCAGCACGCACGGGGGCCCCTTTGGCGGCGGCGATATTGATGCCGTCGTTATGCAGGCCCCTATCCTGCGGGCCATAGGTGGCGATGATCCGGCCCGTTACTGGCCATTGGAAGACGCGCCCCCCGCGCGGCGGCGGTGCCGGTAGGGCGGTGACCACTTCGTCCCGGCTGGGCTTTTTCACGGGCGCATCGGGAGCCGGAACTACGGTAGCCGGTTCCCCAGCCTCGTCCGCCTCCGCGGGCTTCGGCGGTTCGGCTTTGGCGGGATCTGATTTTGGGGCCTCCGGCTTCGGAAGGTCGGCCTTCGGCGGTTCCGCCGGTTTGGCAGCCTCCGGCTTCAGCAGGGCGGGAGCGGGTTTCGCGGGTTCAGCCGGTTTTGCCGGATCCGGCGCTTTCGGCGGCTCGACCTTCGGGGGCGGCGATACTGTCCCCGGCACTGGGCCAGACAAGAGCGGCGGTGCGGTAGGCGCAGGCTTGGCCGTGGCTGGTGACTCGATGGGGGAGCTTGGAGGGGTAACGGTAACCGGCTTCGGCGGCGGCGGTAAGGGCGTCACCTTTACCTCGCCAGTACGAGTGACGACTGTAACGGGTTTTGGGGCAGGCACCGGCGGGGCCGGATCGGCGCTGGCTTCGGCCACCGTGCCCGGCAGCATCAGAAGTTGACCGATCCGCAGCGTGTAGGGTTCGCGCAACTCGTTGGCCCGCGCCAGCGAGGCGCTATCCACCCCATAGCGGCGCGAAATGGAATAAAGCGTATCGCCCGCCGCAACAGTATGGGTCTGTTCGCTTGGCACCGATAAGCGTTGACCGATCAGCAATTGATACGGCGGTTGTAGGTCATTGACTTCGATCAGTGTCTTGACCGGCACTTTGAACTCGCGCGCCAGGGCATAGACCGTATCGCCACGCTGGACGATATAGCTAGCCCGAATCCCGCTGCTTTGCGTTCCCTGCCGCCCCAGCGACGGCGGCGGCGGCCCGCCCGCCCATTCTGGCCGGTCAAAGCCCTTATCGCCGCAGCCGCTCAGGGCGGCAGCCATCAGGCCAAGGGGAAGCAGCAGCAGGGGCAGCGGGCGCATCCGATCAACTCCGGCGCGGGGCCGTCAGGCGCGACAAAGCCTCGGCCACCGATTGCGGGCGGCTTGGCTCCAACATATCGCTAATCAACGGGACGAACCGCACGGCCCCCAGATCTTGTACATCCACTGCCGCTTCATGTCGGGTGACCAGCAGCAGGCGCTGATTGATCGGGCTGCGCGCCACCGGCACGACCATCATGCCACCGACAGCCAATTGATCCAACAGCGGGCGCGGGACCTCATGTTCGGCGGCGGCGGTAACAATGATGCGATCAAAAGGCGCTTGCTCTGGCCAGCCCACGCCACCATCGCCGTGTTTGGCAGTCACATTATTGATGCGGAGCTGGGTTAGCCGTTCTTCAGCTTCCTTCAGCAGCGGCTTATGGCGCTCGATAGTATAAACCCGCCGACAGAGCAGCGCCAAAATCGCCGTCTGATAGCCAGAGCCAGTGCCAATCTCTAGAACCTTATGCCGGTCCGAGAGACGCAGAACCTCGGTCATGATCCCCACGACCTGCGGCTGACTAATCGTCTGACCATGGCCGATCGGCAGGGCCGTATTTTCAAACGCATGTTCGCGGAAAGTGGTTGGGATGAAAAAATCCCGTGGCACGCGCAGCATCGCCGCGATCACCCGCTCGTCCCGGATGCCGGTCTCGGTCAAAACCGTCAGCAATCTATCCTGGCGCGGGTCGGTCGCGGTCATGGGGTGGCCAAAGTCTCCAGCGGGGCGGCCAGAACATCGCGCAAGGCCGCGCTGGTCGGCTCGTCGGTCAGATCGAGGTTAAGCGGAGTCACCGAGATATAATGCCCGAAAACCGCCGCCACGTCAGTGCCCATCGGCGGCGGTTCCGCCGTCGCGATCGGCCCGATCCAATAGTAATGTTCGCCGCGCATATCGGTGCGTTGGCCCAATTGTTCGCCCATTTTCCGGCTGCCCTGGCGGGTGACGATCACCCCCTTCACCGCCTCTGGCGCACAATCCGGGAAATTGACGTTCAGCATCACATTTTTCGGCCACTCAATCGCGATTAGGCGGCGGATCAGATCGGGGGCATGGGCTTCCGCCGTTTCCCAGCGGGGGGTAATGCCAGAACTAACGTGCAGCGACAGCGCAATTGCCGGAACCCCCAGCAGAGTGGCTTCCATCGCGGCGGCAATTGTGCCGGAGTAAGTCATATCTTCGGCGATATTGCTGCCCCGGTTCACGCCGGATAGCATCAAACTGGGCCGATGCTTTTGCATAACCTGCCGGATACCCAGCAAGACCGAGTCGGTCGGGGTGCCGTCAACCGCATAGCGCTTCGGGCCAACGTGGCGGATGCGCAGCGGACGCCGCAGGGTCAGCGAGTGCCCTGCCCCGCTCTGCTCGGTTTCCGGGGCACAGACCCAAACATCTTTGACTAGGCTTTTGGCAATCCGATGCAAGGCTTTCAGGCCTGGGGCCGCAACGCCATCATCGTTAGACAAAAGAATACGGCCACCCTCTAGGCTGATCGGATCGTAAAAGTCGCTCATGCCGCCGCGCCTTCGATCCGGGTTAGCCCGCCCATATAGGGGTGCAATACGGCCGGAAGGGCGATGCTACCGTCCTCTTGCTGATAATTTTCCAGAATGGCCACCAAGGCGCGGCCCACGGCAAGCCCCGATCCATTCAGCGTATGGACGAAATGCGTTTGCTTTTCCCCAGTCTTCCGGCACCGGGCCTTCATCCGCCGCGCCTGAAAATCACCGCAGTTGGAGACCGAAGAGATTTCGCGATAGGCATTCTGCCCCGGCAACCATACTTCGATATCATAGGTTTTCTGCGCAGAAAATCCCATGTCCCCCGTGCAGAGGGTAACGGTCCGATAGGGCAAATCCAGCCGTTCCAGCACGGTTTGCGCCGCCGTTAGCATCCGTTCGTGTTCCTGGTCCGATTGATCCGGCGGGGCAATCACCACCATTTCCACTTTGGAGAATTGATGCAGGCGAACCATGCCGCGCGTATCCCGCCCTGCCGACCCGGCTTCGGAGCGGAAACAGGGGGTATGGGCGGTAAAGCGCAGCGGCAGTTCCTCTTCTGCCCAAATATGATCGGCGGCCAGATTGGTCAGCGGCACTTCCGAGGTGGGAATCAACCAATCGCCGCGCGTGGTGCGGAACAAATCTTCCTCGAACTTCGGCAATTGTCCTGTGCCATAGACTGCGGCGTCGCGCACCAGATAGGGCACGCTCATTTCGGTAAAACCAAAGTCGCGCGTGTGCAGATCCAGCATAAAATTGGCCAAAGCCCGTTCCAAGCGGGCGATCTGGCTACGCAGAACGACAAATCGGCTGCCGGAAAGCCGCACCGCCGCCTCGAAATCCATCATCCCCAGCGCCTCGCCAAGGTCGAAATGCTGCTTCGGGGCATAGGCGAAGGCGCGCGGCGTACCAAAGCGGTGCCGTTCAATATTCCCGCTTTCGTCCTCCCCTTGCGGCACATCGACGGCAGGCAGGTTCGGCAGTGCGGCGAGCAATTGCTCCAACCCCTCCTCGGCGGCCTTTAGGCGGATTTCGAGTTCGGGGAGAATATCCTTGAGACGGGCAACCTCGGCCATCAGATCATCCGCGGGGGCACCTTGGCGCTTTTTCAACCCGATTTCTTTGGAAGCCTCGTTGCGCCGGGCCTGGGCCTGTTCGGTTTCTAAAATCAGGGCACGGCGATGGGCATCAAGGGCCAGAATTTCCGCACTGCGCGGCGGCAGCCCCCGCCGGGCCAAACCGGCATCAAAATCTTCGGGGGCAGACCGGATCAGATTTACATCATGCATCGACCATCAACCACGCAACACGAGAGAAGGGTTCACACCGACCAGCCTAAGGCTCGTCCGAAATTCCAAGTTCGGCATCGCGCGCGGCTTCGGCCTTGGCGCGGTTCCGTTCGATCAGCTTGGCCGACCAGATCGAAATTTCATAGAGAAGAATCAACGGGATCGCCAGACCAACCTGGGAAATAATATCCGGCGGCGTCACCACGGCCGCCACCACGAAGGCCACCACCACCGCATACCGGCGCTTCGCGGCCAAACCCGCCGACGATACAATGCCAACCTTGGCCAGCAAGGTCAGCAGCACCGGCAATTCAAACGCGATGCCGAAGGCGAAGATCAGCGACATAATCAACGACAGATATTCGTTGACCTTCCCTTCAAATTGGATCGGCAGACCAATCCCGCCTTCCGGGGCCAGTTGTTGGAAGCTTAGAAAAAACTGCCAGGCCATTGGAATAATGAAATAATATAAAAGCGCTGCTCCTAAAAAGAACAACACGGGCGTTGCCACCAGAAACGGCCAAAAGGCATTCCGTTCGTTCTTATACAAGCCGGGGGCAATGAACATCCACGCCTGCGTGGCGATGACCGGAAAGGCCAAAAACGCCGCGGTCCAGCTTGCCAACTTAACACGGGTAAAAAAGGCTTCGGTCAGATCGGTGTAGATCATCCGCCGCCCCTCGCCCAAGGCATCGGCCAACGGATCGGCGAGAAAATTGAACACAAGGTCCGACTTCCAAAAGGCGATCCCAAAGCAGATCAAAAAACCTGCGAAGGAGTAAATCAGCCGACGGCGCAGTTCGACCAGATGCTCGATCAAGGGCATCTGCCGATCATGTTCCGGGCCGGAGGGGGTTTCGGTCTCGCTGGTCATGGGCTTACGGGCGCGGCGGAACATCGGGGGAAACATCGGGGGCGGGATTGGTCGGCGTCGGCTCGGATACCGGCTCCGCCGGGGCAGCAGCCAGTTCGGCAACCGGGGCGGGGGGCAGGGGCGCGGCATCGACGGGCGGCGGCGGAGGTTCCAACTGCATACTGAAGCTCGGCAGATCGATGGTGGGGATTTGCTTCTCTGCCTCCGTAACCGCCGCGATCCACACTTGCTCCAGCGCATGTGCC
>CAZNVY010000009.1:53788-54055 GCA_964576605.1 uncultured Elstera sp.
GACTGCTCTGAAACTCCGACGCAATGCTTCGCGCACGGCGTACCCAGCGACCAATATTCACCAGCAGTCCGGGCAATTCCTTCGGGCCGATGAAAATGAGGGCAACCGCGCCGATCAGTAGTAATTCCGACCAGGCAATATCGAACATTCCACACGTACCTTTCGCCCGCAGCGGGGCGGACTATGGCAGATGGGCGGGATCGGTGCAATCATCCGCCGCCACCTTTGCCCCGCCTACTTAGGTTTCCTTGGGAAACAAATGCACTC
>CAZNVY010000009.1:54082-59337 GCA_964576605.1 uncultured Elstera sp.
GGATAACGGGAATTCTATCGCCCACCCGCGGCAAGCGTCCCTCGGCCCAACGGGCCGCGAGGCTAAGGCTGCCGATCCGCAGCCCAATCAAATGCTCCCGCCCCAGGCTGCGGGCATGGGCAACGGTCGCGATTACCCCGCCTTCCAGCGCACGATGCAGCGCCTCCTGCCGAACGATCATGATGACGGGTCCGTTTTCCACCGGGGCATCAAAACTCCCCAGATCATTGACCACCTGCCCGCCCTCCGCCCGCGCGGTGAGTGCGGTGACCGAGCCGAAGAAGGCGGCGGCGAAGGCCGAAACCGGATGATTATAAAGCTCTAACGGCTCCCCCGCCTGCTCGACTGCACCCTCGCGCATCAGCACAATTCGGTCGGCCATCCGCATGGCTTCGTCGGGATCGTGGGTGACCAGCACCGTCGCTACCCCCGCCTCCTTCAGCAGGGCCAGGGTCGCATCACGCAGCCGGTCACGCAGGGTAACATCGAGACCAGAGAAAGGTTCGTCCATCAACACCAAGCGTGGCGACGGAGCCAAAGCCCGTGCGAGGGCGACGCGCTGCTGCTGCCCGCCCGATAGCGTGTGCGGGTATGCGTCGATCAGATCGGCCAGCCCAATCCGATTCGCCCAAAGGCGCGCTTGGTCCCGCTGGTCGGCTTTCGTAAGATCGGCCAAACCGAAGGCGATATTCCGCCCAACGGTCAAATGCGGAAAAAGGGCAAAATCCTGGAAGACCATTCCGATGCGGCGGTGCTCCGGTGGCAAACTATAGCGGGTTTCGGCCACCACTTCCCCGGCCAGCCGCACGGTGCCGACCTGAACCGCCTCCAGCCCAGCTGCCAGACGCAGCAGCGTGGATTTCCCACAGCCGGAGGGGCCGAGAAGGCAGACGACTTCGCCGGAATTCACATCGAGATTGATCGTTCGCAAGGCCCGAACCGAACCATAGGCGTGGCTGACGCCATCGATACTCAGCATTCTCCGGTCAGTCTCCGTGGGCCGTCCCGCCCGGCACCGACCCCGGACGGCTACGGGCCAAAGCCCGCGCTAACAGCATTACCGGCAATAGACCGACAAAGACAATCGCTAGCGCCGCCGGGGCGGCATCCGCCAAGCGTTCGTCCCCCGCCATGGCATAGACCAATACCGCCAATGTGTCGAAGTTGAAGGGCCGCAGAATCATTGTCGCCGGCAGTTCCTTCATCACATCGACGAAAACCAACAGTCCGGCGGCCAGCAAACTGGGCCGGATGATCGGCAGATGCACGCCCCATAGGGTTTCCCCGGCGCTGCGCCCCAGGCTGCGGGCGGCAAAATCCATTTGCGGGGTCACTTTTCCCAACGCTGCCTCGACTGCATTTAGGGCAATTGCCAAAAAGCGGATTACGAAGGCGAAGATCAACGCCACCAGCGTACCGGACAGGAGTAACCCCGTAGAAACGCCGAAGAACCGTCGGCTCCAGGTATCGATCGCCGTATCGGCGGCAGCCAGCGGCACAATAATGCCGACCGCAATAACCAGCCCCGGCACGGCATAGCCCAAGCCCGCCGCGCGCACGGCGACGCGCACCAGCAGCGTTGGATGCAAGCGCCGGGCATAGGCAAGAATCAAAGCTAGGGCAACCGCCAGGGCCGCCGCCGCGAGGGCCAGCAGCAAACTATGTTGCGCCGCCCGCCAGAAAGCCCGATCCACCATCACTGCCGCCGTCTCCCCCGCCCAGACCAGCAGCATCGCTAGCGGCACAAGAAAGCCTAAGAAACAGGGCAAGGCACAGGCAAGAACGGCCAAGATCGCTCGGCGGCCCGTTAGTTGAAAGCGCGGCAGGTGCCGGTAGCGTAGGCTGGTATGGCGGGTACTGCCGCTTCGGCCCATCCGCTCCAAAGCCATTAGACCGACGACGAATAACAGTAGCAAGCCCGCCAATTGCGTGGCCGCCGCCGTTTCATTCATCCCGACCCAGGTGCGATAGATGCCGGCTGTTAGGGTATCGACCGCAAAATATTGCACCGTGCCGAAATCATTCAGCGTTTCCATCAAGGCCAAAGCAACGCCGCCCGCAATCGCCGGACGCGCCAGGGGGACGGCCAGTCGGCGGAAACACCCAAACGGCGTTTGCCCCAGCGACCGCCCAGCTTCCAGCACACAGACCGATTGTTCCAGAAAGGCCGCGCGGGCTAATAGGTAAACATAGGGATATAGCACCAGCACCATGACCGCCGTTGCGCCACCCAGCGAGCGGATGCGCGGAAACCAATAGCTACCCAGCGGCCAGCCGGTTAGATCGCGTAACAAAACCTGCACCGGGCCGGGCGTATCCAACACGCCGGTATAGGCATAGGCGACGACATAGGCCGGAAACGCCAACGGCAGCAGCAGCAGCACCTCGAACAGCCGAGCACCGGGAAATTGGCAGAGGGTGACCAGCCAAGCCGTGCCGACACCGATCACCGCAACCCCCAGACCGACCCCCAGCATTAGCAGCAGAGTATTCCAGAGATAGGTCGGCATAACGGTCGATAGAAGATGTTCCCACACCGACCAGGCCGGGAAAAAGAAAGAGCCGACGATGGTTAAAAGCGGCGTCGCTAACAGCCCCGCCAGCAGAAGCGCGACTAGCGCCCACCACCCCCCCCCAGCCCGCTGCCGCCAGCGCAGGCCGACCGGCAGGCGGGCTGCCAGCACGGGTACGGAGGGGGGAAGACTGGCATCGGTCACGGAGATCACCGCAGAAAAGGAACGCGCCTGCCGACCGGCAAGCTCGGCGGAACCTTAACGCGACTGGTTATCACCTGCAAGATCGGGGGGATCATCGGCCAGCAGGGTTTCCACCGGATCCTCGGCTTCCAGGGCCGCCTCGGCTTCGGTCTCACGCATGGCGAGCGTGATTCCGGCGCGTCGATCCAGCAGCCCGGCGGCTTTCAGCTCCTCCACCCCCGGCAGATCATCGAGACTGGTCAGCCCGAAGTGATCGAGAAAGCCGGTCGTCGTCACCCAGGTTACGGGCCGACCGGGAGTTCGGCGGCGGCCCTTCGGTTTGATCCATCCGGCTTCCAAAAGATTGTCCATCGTACCTTTTGACAGTTGAACCCCTCGAATTTCCTCGATTTCACCGCGCGTGACAGGCTGATGGTAGGCGATAATCGCCAGCGCTTCCATCGCTGCGCGCGAGAGTTTGCGACTAACCTCTAGCGTAACGCGCAGTCCGGCGGCCAGATCGGGCGCGGTTCGGAAGGTCCAGCCCCCGGCGAGTTCAACCACTTCCACCCCATGGCCACGGTAGAGCGCCTGCAACTCGGTCAGCAACGCCTTGACATTCGCCCCCGGCGGCAGCCGGGCGATCAGATCGATCTCGGTCAGTGGGGTTGCGGCGGCGAATAACTGGGCCTCCAAGAGCCGCAAGGCATCGGGTAAGGGGGCGAGGCTCATCACAGGGTCCCTTCGGCAGGCTCAATCGCGCCCTCGGTACCGGGCGAACGCACCAAGATTGGCCCGAACCGCTCGTTCTGACGCAGGTCGAGTTTGCCGGATTTCGCCAATTCTAGAGCGGCCAAAAAGGTTGCCGCAACCGCCGACCGAAACACTAGACCATCGCGGATGTCGGCAGGCAGAAATGCACTTAAGGCTTCCCAAAGGGGCATTTGTCCCAGACGTTCCGAGAGGCGCTGCAAGGCATCGTCCATCGAATAAAGTTCGGTCGCGGCGATCTTCAAGCGGGAGTAATCGGTACGGCGCTTATGGTCGGCATAGGCGGTCAGCAGATCGTAGAGCGTTGCATCCCATTGGGTTTTGGTATCTGCCGCGAAACGTTCGGGCAGACCGCGGGCAAAAACGTCGCGCCCTAGCAAACGGCCGGCAAAAAGTTGCGCACCCGCCTTTTGCATCGCCTCCAGCCGTTGCAGTTGAAACGCGAGCGTGGCGGCCATTTCCTCGGCGCTTGGCTCTGTCTCCTCGCTGGGCGGATCGGGCAGCAGAAGTCGGGATTTGAGGTAGGCGAGCCAAGCCGCCATCACCAGATAATCCGCTGCAACTTCCAGGCGGCGGTGCAGAATTCCCCGGATGAAGGCCAGATATTGATCGACCAAGGGCAGAATCCGAATCTTGGTCAGATCGACCTTCTGCTCGCGCGCCAGCGTCAACAGAACATCAATCGGCCCCTCGTACCCATCAAGGTCAAGCAGCAAGATCGCATCATCAGCCAGTTGGGGCGACAGTTCCCACCCGGCGTCCCCTGGGGCGGTCATCGCCAGCCGGTCAGGGTTAAAATCGCCCCCAGCGTCCAATTATACGGCTCGCCCAGTAACCAGCCGAGGGGGTTGATCGGATAGCCCGCGCGCGCCGCGACCATCGGCACAATAAAAGCCAGCCCCATAACGATCAACATGCCAATCGTCTCCAGCCGGGCCAGCGGGCGGGCCAAGGCCAGGGGCAAAACGCCGACCGCGACCCGCCCCCCATCCAAGGGCGGGATCGGCAAAAGATTAAATAGCGCCAAGAAGATATTAAATTTAATTGCATTCACCAGATTCTGCTCGGCCCAATCAGACGCAACATCCGGCAAAAAGGCCAGCCCGTGCAAAAGCGCCGCCGCGACCGCTGCCATCGCGAGATTAACCAACGGTCCAGCAGCGGCAATCACCGCCATTCCCTGTCGCGGTGACTTCAGATAGCGGGTATCGACCGGCACCGCCTTAGCCCAACCGAAAAAAAAGCTCGACCCTAACAGCAGCATCAATCCCGGCAGTAGCACGGTGCCCACCGGATCGACATGCCGGAGAGGGTTTAAGCTCAGTCGGCCTGCGAGGCGGGCTGTTGGATCGCCCAACATATTGGCAACATAGCCATGAGCCGCTTCATGCAGAGTAATCGCCAGCAGGGCAGGCAGCAGCCAGACCGAAAGATTGTGCAGAAATCCAGTGAGATCGAGCATTCAGACCCGGTTTTACCGAACGACCAGACAATCCTGACCGCGCGCCTTCACCGCGCCGCAAACGGCGGCGGCATCGGCGGCAGGTCCGGCCTGAATCCGGTAATAAGTACCTTTGTTCGGGATTTCCACCTTGGCGATGCTCATCGATAAGGCTGCAAGTTCCGGATGGGCCTTTTGGAGCTTGCCCCATTCGGCGGTCGCGGCGGCTTCCGACTTCACCGCCCCCAGTTGGACTTTCCCCCCTCGCCCGGCCGCAGCAGGCGTCGCAGCGGGGGTGGCCGCCGCTAGCGCCGGGGGCTTTGCGGCGGTGGCAACCGGTGCTTGGG
>CAZNVY010000010.1:0-56603 GCA_964576605.1 uncultured Elstera sp.
TAGGTCCACCCCCTCCTCGGCAAAGGCAACGTCGGAGCCAAGCTCCAGCCCTTCCAAGGTCCGCGACGGGCTGTCGTTCCGCAGCACGATGGCGCGCGGCTGCACAACCTCGCGCAAGGCCGCCAGCAGCGGGGCGCGCAGCGCTTCCATCATCGCGGTATTGAGCTGCACCGACAGAATATCGCCGTAGCGGTCGACCACAAGGCCGGGGAACCCGTCGGCTTCGGCATGGATCAAGCGATAATGCGGGCTGGGGAACAGCCGGTCGCGCAGGGCCAGCGCCCGTTTCAGCCGTTCGGCCAGAAGCCCGGTTTCAATCGCGATCCGGGGGTCGCGCGCCAGCAGCCGCGCCGCGATCAGCGTATGCGGATTGAACCCGAAGGTTCCCAGCGCACCGCCCTGGGCATCTTCCACCCGCACCAGGCTACCCGGCGGTAAGGCTTTGACCGCCGGGGTCATCTGAATTTCGTTGGAATAGATCCAAGGATGCCCATTCCGAACGCGGCGGTCGCGCCCCTCTTGCAGCCGGACGAGCGGCAGATCGGCAGCGGTGGTCATCCGCGGCGCTGCGACGCCAGGGGTTGGGCGAACTGCGGTTCAACGTCCCAGGGGAAGTAGATCCAGGTATCCTGGCTTACTTCGGTAATATAGGTATCGACCATCGGCTTACCCGCCGGTTTGGCGTAAACGGTGGCGAAATGCGCCTTCGGCAACATTTCCCGCACGGCTTTGGCGGTATGGCCGGTATCGACCAGATCATCGATGATAAGCCAGCCGTCGCCATCGCCGGGGTTAACGATATCTTTCAGCACCCGGATTTCACCGCGCTTATGATCGTCGGAATAGCTTTTAATGCAGATGGTATCGACCACGCGCAGATCGAGTTCGCGGGCGATAATCGCGGCTGGCACCAGCCCGCCGCGCGCAATGGCGATGATGCCGTGCCAGTTACGGCCCTCGATCAGCCGCCAAGCGAGGGCTTTGGCGTTGCGATGCAATTCTTCCCAGGAAACGGGGAAGGTTTTGGCGGGCGTCTTCGCGTCGGCCATAGCAGGCTCCCTTCGGGGTCGATCCAATGTCCAGACGCGGGGCTAGGGCCGCGCGGACGGTTCAAAATGAAGGCGCCTCTCTACCCGATTCCGTCGCCCCCGACAATCGCCCGAAGCCGTCCCGGCTGCATAACCGCCTAGCTATCATGTCCTGGGTCTTGCAACAGGCGGCAGCCGGCAATGCGCCAGCTGCCATCCCCCTGCCGTTCCATCAAGTAAACGGCCAAAACGGCCGCCCCCTTACGGTCGGTCAAATGCACAAACTGCGCGACCGCCCCATCCGCCGTTTTCAGCGCCCCGAACCAGACCGATCCCGGACGATAGACCGGTGCATAAGCCTCGCGCACCACCGACAGAAACCGGCTGGCAGAGCCGAATTGGGTTTGCAAACTGGGGGTGGCAAACCCAAAAGCCGCCGCCGCATCATCGCGGGCAAAAGCGTCTAATTGGGCTTGGATAATCTGGCGAATGGCGCTGCGGTCGGTATCGGCCAGCGCTTGCGCCGGGGTGGGCACGGGAACGGAAAGGCCAAGCACAAGCAGCAGGGCCGCGCCAAGCGACCGAAGACGACAGCGAAGCATGATCGCCTCCCCATGAGGGTTCAGGACTCATGAGGATAGCGCGTTTTCCGCAATCCGCCAGGGCTTACCGAACGAAAAGCTGAACCTCATTCGCGTCGGCCGTGCCCGAATTGCTGGACGATAGCGACAAGCGGTTCGGCGGCAGGCCCATATCGGTCAGCGAGCGCATGACCTGTTCGGCATTGCGTCGGGCTTGGCTGGCCGCCAGCGCCGCTTGACCGGCCCCGCCGCGGGTCGGGCTGACGGCAACCAGATCGAACGCCACATCCGGGCGGCGTTCCAGCGCCTGCGACACGGCATTATACAGGGCTTGCTCGTAGGCAACATTCGGACGATCAAAGCGGATCACCACCAGCGGGCGGCGGTTATCGGGGCGGGCGACCGCAGGGGTTGCGGTGCTTAGGCCCGACGGGGTGCCAAGCCCGGCCTGCTGCACCCGACCCGATAGGGCACCACCGATCGGCTGGCCGTTTTTGACCGCAACGGCAAGGGCGGTCAGATTGCGGCGCTCATTGGCGATATAGGTGCTTTGCCGAGCCACATCGTCGGAAATATCGGACAAAAGCCGGTCCAGCGCCACCTGGGCGCGGTTGGCATCGTCCAGCAGGCGGGCGAGGGCCTGATGATCCTCGTCCAGCGCGCCAGAAATCCCGAACGCGGCGCGGGTCGCATCGATGATAAAGGCGACGCGGCTAACATCATCGGCCACCAGGGTGGAGAGTTTGTTCAACCGCCCCACATCCTCGTTCAGCCGGTCCAGTGTGGTCTGGGCTTGATCCCATTGCTGGGTCAGGATTGGATTGCCGGGCGTGGTGCCAACCTGCAAGCGCGCGTTCATCGCTGCGACCAGGGCATAGTAAAGCTGCCCATTTTCCATATTGCCGCCCCGAATGGCCGACAAAAGATTTTGCCGTTCATCCAGCTGGCCGGTCAGGCGGGTGAGATCGGCGCGCAACTGCGCTGCCTTCTCCCCAACCGGGGTCGAGGCTGGCACCGCCACCGTGGGGGCGGGCGGCAAGGTTGCAGCAACCCGATTGCTCGTCTGGACCGGCACCGGCTGCGACGAAGCCGACGGACCGCTTAGGCTGCTACAGCCCGAAACGGCGATGAGAAGCGCAACGGAAAGCAGCGGTAAAGCGGCTTTGCGGAACGGATGAGCGGCCAAGAACACGGGCATGTGGTCGGAGCACCTTCCCCGGACAGATATACTGAGCGCCCCCTAAACGACCCTGAACCTTTCCCCATCGCCCCACTCAAAGCCGGTAGGGCACAAATTAGGAAAGGCACCAAATTCGATAAGACGGAAGGCACCTTAATGGCTGGCGATACTATCGGAAGGTTTTGCCCATTCCAAGCCCCCGTCGCGCTGCAACACGCTGATTGCGGCAGAAAACCGACGCTTGCGGCATCCCGCCGCCGCCGCCTGCCGATGCGGCAGGACGATTGGCAGCGCCATTCATTTTTTCTCTTGCGCCCCCGAAGCTCCCTCGCTAAGTTCCGCCACCTCAGCGCGACGCGCCCGTAGCTCAACTGGATAGAGCACCAGACTACGAATCTGGGGGTTGGAGGTTCAAGTCCTTCCGGGCGCGCCATTTTATACTGTATATAGTGCTGTTATTCTGAAGCCCCCGGTCAGGGGGCTTTTGCTTTTTCGGCCGTCCTCCATGGGGCTTAGTCGGTAGCGGGCATCATCCGGCGGGACAGGGTGGTATCGCTGATAAGCGGATAGCTGCGGGCATTGAACAATTGATAATGCCACCATTCCTTAGTGTAGAAATCCCATCCTGCCGCCGACATCAGACCGAGCAGCAGAAGCCGATTGCGTTGGGCGTCCAGGCTGATGTCGGTGCGGCCATGGTGTGAACGGTCGGTGAAATCGTCAAACGGGGTGCCCATGTCCAGCGCTTGGCCGTCGACGTCGATCAGGGTTAGATCGATGGCAACCCCGCGCGAATGCGGCGATCCTTTGCGCGGATCGGCGACGAAATCGGGATTCGGGGCAAAATTCCACAAGGCCCATTGCGCTTCCGGCGGGCGGTAGGCATCGAAAATGCGAAACCGATAGCCCAGAGGCGCGGCCAAGGCGACCGCCCGGCGCAGAGCGGCGGCGGCGTCGGTCTGTAAATAACAATCGGCCTGGGCATAGATCGGACGGCCTGTCACGTTATTCACTGTGGCATAGGCAAGCGCGATCTCGACGGAGTATAGATCGGGGGTTATGTTGACCAACGACATTCTTAGGCATCCCTTCTGTACGCGCGGCCCCAGCGGGCCAAGGGTGGTGATAGCATCCTGGCCCCCGCGCCGTCATGGGGCAAAGCGGGGAGCAGGCGGATGAGCGCGCTGCTGGTGATCGATGCGGCCGCGGGGGCGGTGGCGGTGGGGATTGTGGATGTCGCCGATGGCTCCCTGCGCGCGGCAGATACTCGGATCCTGCCGCGCGGTCAGGTCGAAGCGCTGTTACCGATGATCGCAGCGGTTCAAGCACAAGCCGGGGTGGCTTTTACCGGTTTGGCCGCCGTGGCCGCCACCGTGGGGCCAGGGTCTTTCACGGGCATTCGCCTGGGATTGGCGGCCGCGCGGGGTATTGGCCTAGCCACCGGGTGCCCGGTTTTCGGTGTGGGGAGTTTTGCGGCCAGCCTTGCCGCCTTCCGGGCCGCCTCCCCCGGACGCGGCTGATTTTGCTCGATAGCAAACGCCGGGATGTCTTTGCCCAGGCCTTTACGGCGGAAGATGTGCCGCTGACCGATCCGCAGGTGCTTAGTCCTGAGGCGCTGCGCGATTTGGTGACCGTCTTGCAGCGCCAGGGTCCCTTGTGCCTAACCGGGGACGCTGCCGCGCTGCCAGACTGGGCCGATCTGCCTGCCGACTCTTGCCCCATCGGGCCGCCGCCAATCGCGGTAACGGCGGATTTGGCGAAAGAGCTTTGGCAGAAAGCCACGCGCGGCGGTACGCTACCGCCCGCTTCGCCGCTTTATCTTCGCCCCCCCGATGCGGCGGTGCCGGTCGGCGGCGGCGTGCTGCCGCATCTGCGCCCCTCGACCGAGATGCCATGACGCCACCCCCGCCGCGCCTGATCGATCTCGGCCTGTCGCACCTTTCGCTCGTGTCGGCCTTGCATGGGGCGTGTTTCGAGGAAGGATGGCGCCCGCAGACCTTTCTGGACTTGATGCAGAGCGGGGGAGTTTTCGGGCATTTGGTGCTCGATTGGCGCGACCGGCCGCTCGGCTTTGCCCTAACCCGGTTGACGGTCGGCGAGGGGGAGATTCTAACCCTAGGGGTGCTGCGCGAAGCCCGGCAGCGCGGGGTTGGTCGGCTCTTATTATCGGGTCTTTGTGGGCGGCTAACGGTATTAGGATGCCATGTTCTGTTTTTAGAGGTGGCGGAATCTAATAAACCCGCGCAAAAGTTGTATGAATCTTTTGGTTTTCGGGAAGTCGGGCGTCGGAAAGACTATTATACCCATTTGAACGGTACGCGGGAGGCGGCTTTGGTGATGCGCCGTGATTTTCTGACCTGATTAACCGTTCTGCACTTCAAGAAATTTATTTTTAAGGCTTTGCATTCAATTTTTTAACCGATGGACTTGCAAAAGGATTGCAAGGGCGCGCGGGGGGCTTTATACATTGCGCAGTATCAAGCGACATGGAATTGTTAACAATGTCGGATAGCAGCACTTCACGAGACCTTACGGCGCTGACCACGAACGTGGTTGCCGCTTATTTGTCCAATAACTCCCTGCCGGTTGGGGATTTGCCGGGTCTTATCCGCCAAGTCTATTCGGCGCTCACGAATTTGGGCACTCCTGTTGAAGTTGTGCCGGAAAAGCCCGTGCCGGCCGTTCCTGTAAAGAAATCGGTCACGCCGGACTATATCATCTGCCTTGAAGACGGTAAAAAGCTGAAGATGCTGAAGCGTCATCTAAAGACCGCCTTCAACATGACCCCGGAACAATATCGCGAACGTTGGGATCTTCCCGCCGATTACCCGATGGTTGCCCCGAATTATGCCACCCAGCGCAGCTCGCTGGCCAAGCAGATCGGCCTCGGCACGCGCTCGCGGCGCGGTTCGGGCAAGTAATCCCGACCAGCTTATAGGCACTCGTGCGGCGGAAGGAGTACTCCTTCCGCCGTTCGTTTTTCGGCTCCGCGCAAGGGGCGTTGGTCTCCGATCAATCCGGCTGTGATAAGGATGATGCGGACGCCCGGCGACTTCGAGTATAAGAGGGCGAGGGAGGAGGGCTTTTTCGTGCCGCAAGAGACACTCTCGCGCCTAGAGCGCCTGTGTATCGATAAGGGTCTGAAAATGACCGAGCAGCGCCGCATTATTGCGCGCGTGCTCTCCGATGCGTCGGACCATCCCGATGTGGAGATGTTGTACCGGCGGGCGACGACGCTCGATCCGCGCATTTCCATCGCCACGGTCTATCGCACAGTGCGCCTGCTGGAAGAGGCGAATATTCTAGAACGCCATGATTTCGGTGATGGCCGTGCACGCTACGAGGAATTGCCAGAAGAGCATCACGATCATCTGATCGATGTAGAAACCGGGGCCGTGGTGGAGTTCCAGAATAGCGAAATCGAAGAGCTGCAGCGTAAAATCGCGGCAAGCTTGGGGTATCGGCTGGTCGACCACCGGTTGGAACTCTACGGCGTGCGGCTTGATAAACCCGAAACCGGGAAAGGTGCGTAATCCATATGGGACAAGGGGTTGAGATCGCCGCACCGAAACTTGCGGGCGATCTGAAGACGGGCAATCTAGAGGTGCGGCTGGCGGAATCGGCGGCAGAACTCGATGCTGCACAAGCGCTACGCTACCGTATTTTCTATGAAGAGATGCAAGCCAAGCCCGATGCGGCAACCGAGGCCGCGCGCCGCGATGCCGATGCCTATGACGCCTATTGCGATCACCTGCTGGTGCTGGACCATTCCTTGGGGGAAGGGGCCGATGCGGTCGTTGGGACCTATCGGCTGATCCGGAAACCGGCGGCGGCGGCGGTCGGGGGGTTTTATACCCGCGACGAGTTCGAGATTGCCCCACTCTTGGCCTTGCCGGGCAACCTTTTGGAACTAGGGCGCAGCTGCGTTGATACCCGCTACCGTACCCGCCCGACCATGCAGCTATTGTGGCGCGGCATTGCCTCCTATGTATTCCATTACGATATTGCGCTGATGTTCGGCTGCGCCAGCCTGCCGGGGGTAGATCCCGATGCGCATAAACTGGCGCTTTCCTACTTGCATCATTACCATCTCGCCCCCGAAGAAATGCGCCCGCGCGCCCTGCCGGATCGGTTTGTCGCCCTCGACCGGATGCCGAAGGAGGCGATCGATCTAAAGCGCGCCTTGGCCGACCTGCCGCCGCTGATTAAAGGCTATCTGCGTTTAGGGGGGTTTGTCGGCGATGGGGCGGTAATCGATGCGCAGTTTAATACGGTCGATGTCTGCATTCTGGTGAAGACCGATCTGGTAACTGATAAATATTTCAACCATTACAGCCGCACCACCGGCGGGCCGTCCGCCAGTGACGGCGATGAACCCGCCGGGGTCGCTTGATCGGGACGGTCTGATGAGCGGCGTGATGGCGGGGATCGGCTCTTGGCCGCTGGCGGTTCTGCGCCTAGCCGTCTACCTGATATTTACCACCCTCTGTATGCCAATCCAGGGGGCGGCTCTGCTGCTGAAATCCCCCGTGCGCGCCCGGTTTCCGGTCTGGTATCACCGCCGATGCCTGCGCCTGCTGGGAGTGCAGTTGGAGGTGGAGGGGGTACAATCCCACACCCGGCCAACGCTCTTTGTGGTAAACCACGGCGGCTATATCGATATCAGCATTCTCGGTGCGCTGATCCCTGGCAGTTTTATCGCCAAATCGGAAGTCGGGACTTGGCCCTTATTCGGCTGGCTGGCTAAATTACAGCGCACGGTTTTTGTGGATCGCAAGCGTGGCTCGACCCATACCCAGCGCGATGATATCGCCAGCCGCTTGGCGGCGGGGGATAGTCTGATCCTCTTCCCAGAAGGCACCAGCAGCGACGGGAACCGGGTGCTGCCGTTCAAAAGCGCTCTCTTCAGTGTTGCCGCGCTCGAAACCGGTCATGGGCCGCTGGTGGTGCAGCCAGTGTCGATTGCCTATACCAAGATCAATGGAATGCCCATGGGCCGTGCCCTGCGCCCGTTTCTGGCCTGGTATGGCGATATGGACCTGGGGCCGCATTTACTGCGCCTGGCTGGGCTTGGCAAGGTAAGCGTTGCCGTTACCTTTCATCCGCCCGTGACCTTGGTGCAGCTTGGTAGCCGCAAAGCCTTGGCCAGCCATTGTGAGCGCCGTATCGCCGAAGGGGTCGCCGCCGCCCTCTCCGGACGTCCTCTGACGGCGGCCCCTTCTTCCGATCCGGTGCCCGCGTCATCATGACCGTCAGTCTGTTCGACCTCTTCAAGGTCGGCCTTGGTCCGTCCAGCTCCCACACCGTGGGGCCGATGAAGGCCGCTTTCCGTTTTGGCGAGGCCCTGGCGCAGGCGGGGCTACTGCCACGCACGACGCGGGTTCTGGCTGAATTGTTTGGCTCGCTGGCTCTGACCGGCAAGGGCCATGCGACCGACCAGGCGGTGCTTCTCGGTTTGGCGGGGCATCTACCCGACCAGATCGATCCCGATCAGGTAGCCCCGTTGCTGGCGCAGATTGCCGACGCGCAAAGCCTTCCCCTCGCCGGGGCTTTTCCCATCGGCTTTGTTCCGACGCGCGATCTGCTGTTTCAGATGGCCGAAACCCTACCGCGCCACACCAATGGAATGCGTTTCACGGCCTTTGATGCCGACGGGGTGGCGCTGCTGGTTACAGTTTCTTATTCGGTGGGCGGCGGCTTTATTCTAGACGCTGCGGAGTTCGACCAAGCGGCAGCTGCTCCCGGCCCAGTGCTACCGTTTCCGTTCAAGTCGGGGGCCGAACTATTGGGCATGGGGATGACGTCCGGTCTTAGCATTGCCCAGATGGTGCGGGCGAACGAGCTGGCACTGCGCCCCCGCGCCGAAGTGGACGATCATCTGCGCCGAGTGTGGGAGGCAATGCGGGCCTGTGTGACGCGCGGCCTGTCCACGGAAGGGGAACTGCCGGGCGGGTTGCGGGTCAAGCGCCGCGCCCCCGGCTTGCACCGGGCAATGCAGCGCAGCCTGGCCGCCAATCAACCGTCGCCGACCTTGGCGTTCGAGCGGGCCAGCCTTTATGCAATTGCCGTGAATGAAGAAAATGCCTGCGGGGGCCGGGTGGTGACGGCACCGACCAATGGGGCGGCTGGCCTGATCCCCGCCGTGCTGCATTATTTCGTCGATTGCTGGCCGGACTTGGCGCGGGAAGAGAAGATTTTCGAGTTTCTGCTAACGGCGGCGGCCATCGGGAGCCTGTTCAAGACCCGCGCCTCGATCTCTGGGGCCGAGGTTGGCTGCCAAGGGGAGGTGGGGGTCGCCTGCTCTATGGCAGCCGCGGGCCTTGCCGCCGCACTGGGGGGCAGCAATGCTCAGATCGAAAATGCTGCCGAAATCGGCATGGAGCATAATCTAGGCCTAACCTGCGACCCGATCGCGGGTCTGGTGCAGATCCCGTGTATCGAGCGCAATGCCATGGGCGCGGTGAAAGCCATCAATGCCGCCGCCCTGGCCCTGCAAGGCGACGGAACCCACCGGGTCTCGCTCGATCAGGTCATCGAAACCATGCGCCAGACCGGCCATGACATGATGACCAAATATAAGGAAACCGCGCAGGGCGGCCTGGCTGTCAATGTGGTCGCTTGTTAGGCCTGCGCCCCATAAACCTACCAACTGGCGATGGCCTTAGATCACGCTTTCTTCCAGGGCGGCTTCCATCGTCTGGCTAGCCCCGCCCAAGAGGCGACCGATGACGTGGAAACCACGCTCGATCTGCGCCCGTTCAAGGGGGGTGCCGAGGGCCAAACGCACGCCGTCGGTAACGGTTCGGCCGACACAGAAGGCGGCGGTCGGGGTTAGGGCTACATTCTCCCGGCGGGCGGCGGCGACCAGCAGATCATCGCGCCAGCCTTCCGGTAGATCAAGCCATAGGTGGTAGGCACTAGGATGGGTCGGGCGGGGGCTAAGACCATAGCCCCCCAGAACCCGCCGGGCGATGGCCTGCCGAGCGGCGGCTTCCCCTTGTTTTTCGGCGATCAGCCGCTGGGCGACCCCGCTCTCTACCCAGTGCCGGACAATTTCGGCCATCAGCGGCGGGGCCATCCACACGGTGGTGCGAACCCCGGTTGCGATCCGCGCTGCCGCGTCTGGCGGGGCAACGATCACGCCGATGCGTAAGCCCGCCGCCAGGCTTTTCGACGTCGAGTTCAGGTAATAAACCTGTTCCGGCGCATGGGCGTGCAGCGGCAGCGGCGCATCGGGCACCAGAAAACCATAAACATCATCTTCTAGTACGGCGACTCGATAGTGCCGGGCTAAGGCCGCAATTTCGGCCCGTCGCGCTGCGCTCCAGATAATCGCCGTTGGATTTTGTAGGGTCGGCATACAGTAGAGCGCTTTCACCAGCCCTTCGGCACGCGGCCTCGAAGGCATCCGGCACAATTCCCTCCGCATCCGACGGCAGCCCCTTCAACCGTAAATGCATAAGGCGCGCGGCGGATTTCAGGCCGCCATAGGTAAGCGTATCACAGGCGATCGCATCCCCCGGTGCCGCGACGGCGGAGAGGGCCATCAGCAACGCGTGTTGGGCACCAGAGGTTAGAAACACACTATCGATTGGCGGCTCGAACCCTGGCCGGCTGATAAAACGCGCCATGGCAGCCCGATGTTCCGCCATGCCGAGATGCGGTTGATAGGCCAGCAATGGCGCAACCAGGCCGGTTTGGGCAATCGCCGCCAGCGTGTCGCTGAGGCAGCGGGCTTCGCTGCCGCAGTTATTGCCCGATACATTGATCGCCAGATCGATCAGCGCGTCGTTATCAGGCAGCGCGGCGGCGGCGAGCTGGTCTAAGCGGGGGCGAACAAAAGTGCCGCGCCCCACTTCCCCGCCGATCAACCCGCGCTTTTCCGCTTCGGAATAAGCCCGTGTCACGGTGCCGACGGTGACCTTTAGCCGATAGGCAAGATCGCGGTGAGTCGGCAAACGGGTACCGCTGGGCAACCTATTCTGTTCGATATCCGCCGCTAGCGCATCGGCAATCGCCTTGTAGCGCGGCCCGCGAAACTGGCTGAGATCGGGCAGCCAAAGATCGCCGGGGCGCAGGGGCGCATGGGATGGGGGGCTATCGGTTTCAGGCATGGCCACTCTCCTTCTACGGAACAGTGTAGGCGGCGGCGCGGGCGGTGTCGAGTAAAATTGTACCTCTTTTAGTAACATTGCATCGAAATTGTTTCGATATTTTTCAGAACAATCTTGTCTTCGGGACAATTATTCCTCTAGACAGAGGGGGGAGATCGGGTCGAAATGGCCATCCGGCGCTCTATTGTATCCTGGAAGGAGAGAGACAATGGCCCAAAAAACGGTACAAATTTTCCACGCTCCCACAAAGGCCGTCTGCGCCACGCCGCAGCGCACCGTTTTTGCGACCATTGGACAGGCCGTGCTGGTGCCGCTGCTCTGGCTTGCCGCCGTCAATGGCCACGCTCGCCAGCGGTTGCGCTTCCAAGACCTGCCCCCCGATATTCGACGTGATCTTGGTTTCCGGGAAGCAGCTGAGGACGCGTCCTTGCGGGAGGGGGGCAATGTCCGCATTCCTGACTGGAGTTGACCCGGCGGCGGGCCACGGCGCACTGTGGCCCGACTTGGCGCGCCGTTGGCTCTCTGTCCAAAGTGTCGCGCTTTCTGCCGATAAGGACCTGCCGATGCATGAGACAATCTTCCCCGCGACCGAGGATTTGTTCCGCGCCGCCCCCTATGCCGCGACCGCGACCGCGCAGGTTTTGTCGGTAGAGGCCACGGCAGAGGGGGCGCAAATTCTGCTCGACCGAACGATTTTCTATCCGATGGGCGGCGGACAGCCGGGGGATAGTGGCACAATCCGCACGCCCAATGGGGCCGAATATCGGGTGCAGGATACCCGCAAGGGACCGCATCCTGGCACAATTGCTCATGTGACTGGGCCGGTGCCAGGGCTGGTTCCCGGCACGATTGTCTCTTTACAGTTGGATTGGCCGCGCCGACACCGATTGATGCGGATGCATACTGCGCTGCATCTACTGTCCGCCGTGGTGCCCGCCGGGGTTACCGGCGGTCAGGTGGGGGAAGTGCGCGGGCGGTTGGATTTCGATAGTGGCGACTTGGTGCTGGCGCGCGAGGCGATTGAAGCCCAGTTGAATGCGCTGATCGCCGCCGATCACCCGGTTGGGTCGCGCTGGATTACCGAGGCGGAATTGGATGCCAATCCCGCCCTGGTCAAAACCATGTCGGTGCAGCCGCCGCGCGGTACGGGCCGCGTCCGCTTGATCGATATTCCTGGCGTCGATCTTCAGCCCTGCGGCGGTACCCATGTGGCGCGCACAGGGGAAATTGGCCCGCTTCGGGTCGAGAAGATCGAAAGCAAGGGGAAACGGAACCGCCGCATCCTCTTGGCCTTTGCTGACGCCGACGCATAAGAAGGAACATTCCATGGACCTTTCCCCCGTAACCTTGACCGGGCGGCGCATTATCCTGGCCCCCTTGACCGCCGAGCACGGCCCAACCTTGCAGGCCGCCATCGGCAACGATCCGGTGTTTCGTTTTTTCGGCGGGCTACCGGCCGTCGATGCCGCCGCTGTGCCAGAGTTTCTGCGGGTTGCGGCGGCGATGGTCGCGGCGAAAACCGCAGTGCCTTTCGTCACCCTGGATCGGGCTACCGGCGCGGTCATTGGTTCTACCCGGTTTGGGAATATCGATCCGGTGCACCGGCGGGTGGAAATCGGCTGGACCTTTCTGGTCCCGCGCTACCAGCGTAGCGGGGCGAACCGCGAGGCGAAGTATCTAATGCTGCGCTATGCTTTCGCGCATCTCGACTGCATTCGGGTGGAGTTGAAGACCCATCATCTCAATCAGCAGTCACAAACCGCGATTGCCGCTTTGGGCGGACAGCGGGAGGGGGTTTTGCGCAATCACATGATTATGCCGGACGGGTCGCTGCGCCATTCGGTCGTATTTTCGATCCTGCCCGATGAATGGCCCGGCATCAAGGCGCGGCTAGAAGCACAATTATATAGCGATGGGGAACTTCCGGAATGACCGGCTCTTGTCCTTTTTTCCAGGTTGATGCGTTTACCGCCGAACGGTTTCGCGGCAATCCGGCGGCAGTGATTCTGCTGCCTGCCCCTCTGCCAGACCATGTCCTGCAGGCGATTGCCGCGGAGAATAACCTGTCGGAAACCGCCTTCCTGCATCGGCGGCCTGGCCCGGTGGCGGCTTATGATATTCGGTGGTTTACCCCGGTGCTGGAGGTGCAGCTCTGCGGTCACGCCACCCTGGCCAGCGCGGCGGTTGTGCTAGAGCGGCTGGAGCCGACGGCCCCCCGCGTAACCTTTCACAGCTTGAGTGGCCCGCTGACGGTGGAAAGATTGGCGCTCGACGGCGCTTTGCCCGGCTATCAGATGGATTTTCCGCGCGACGTGCCCGATCAGATCGAGGATCCCGCGCTCACGGCGCAAGTGGCTGCGGCGCTTGGGGTTGCCGTCGAGGGGCTGCTGTGCAGCCCGACGGCGGCCTATCGGCTAGTCGCGGTGGTGCGGGATGCGGCTACGGTGGCGACGGCCAAGCCCGATCTAACCAAAATTGCTGCCATTCAGCACCGTTCGGTTGCGCTGACGGCGGCGGGGGGGCAGAAACCCGCCGAGATCGACGAAGTGTCGATGACTGCCTCCGCCGGGCAAGATCATGCCGATGTGGATTTTGTCAGCCGGATGTTCGCCCCCAGGGCTGGTATCGGTGAAGACCCGGTGACTGGCTCCCTCCATTGTATCCTCACTCCCTATTGGGCGGCGCGGCTCGGCAAATCCAAACTCCGCGCCCGGCAACTAAGCGCCCGGCGCGGCGATCTTTGGGTGGAGGATACCGGCACCCGCACCCGGTTAGGGGGCGCGGCGGTTTTTGTGATCGAGGGCCAGATATACTTATGATCCCGGCCCGATAAAACCGATCAGCGCTGCCGTCATCGCATCGGGCCGTTCCAGCATCACCAGATGCGCGGCCTGGTCGAGGCATTGGAAGCGCGCGCCGGGAATTTTGCTGGCAAGCCGTACCACCCCTTGGGGTGGGGCTTGTCGGTCATGCTCGGCGGCCAGGCATAGGGTTGGCAGGGAGAGAGCGGGCAGCGCTGCCCGCCGGTCGAAGGTGACCAGCGCCGCCAGCGTAGCGCGATAGGCGGCTTCCTCCATCCCGGCCAGGGCATCGATACAGTCGGCGATTGTTTCTGCCCCGGTGGTTGGCAGGCACAGGTCGGCGATCAGGGCCGGGGCTAGGTCGGCTAGCCGTTGACCCGCGTCTAGCGGCCCCAGGCGCTCGGCTAGAAACTGCTGCTGGAAACGACCGTCGGCACTGCCGAATAGGGCGGCGCTTCCGGCCAAAGTGAGCGAGCGGCAGCGCGCCGAGGTGGTGGCCGCGACTTCCAGCGCCAGCATCCCGCCCATCGAATGACCGATCAGATGCGCTGCAGTAATCGCTTCGGCATCTAAAAAACCAATCAATTGCGCGGCCAAGCGGGCAAAAGTGATCGGTTGCCCATCCCAAGCGGCCGCGCCGTGGCCGGGCATCTCCCAAGTGTAGCAGCGAAAACCGGCGGCGGTGAGGGCGGCCTGCTGGCCTTGCCAGCAGCGACGGTCCAAGCCCAGGCCGTGCAAAAAAACAATCGGGGCGCGGTCGGTCATGGCGTCCTTTTCCGAAACCCGGTCCGGCGGGGAAATGCGATTAGTGAATCACCAGCAGCCGGTCGCGGGCACGCTCTAAGCTGGCGACCAGTTCCTTGCCCAATTGTCCGCCTTCGCCTTTGATTTTGTCGCGAATCACCGCGTTTATCCCATCCACATGGGTGCGGATAAACTCGAATAATTGGTCGCTGGCTTCGGTGATATTCAGGGTGCATTCGTAGAGCGACCGCCCGAACACGGTAATCAGCGGGTAGCCGAAGGTAGAGCCTTGACCGCGCAGATCATGGGCGATGCTGTTGATCGTTTGGATCGGCCCTAGGCGTTTGCGCGGGTCCAGCGCCCGCCCGGCCCGATGGGCTTCGTACAATTGCTGGATCGAGCCGCGCACCCAATCCGCATAATCCTCCTCCATCCGGTCCAACTGCTGTTCGGCCTGTTGCAGCAAACTGGGGTCGATCACCAGCGGACCCCGCCCGATCCCGGCGATCTTTTCGCGCAGCCGGTTCGGCAGTTTGAAAATGAAGGCTTTGGCGTTCGGATTGGCCGAGCGTAACCGCGAGCCGGAGTAGAGAATCTCTACATCCTTATCGGTTGCAACCCGGCGATCCACATCGTTATAGGGTCGCACTTGGCGGCGTCGGTCGGGGCCGAAATAGTCGCGGGTGTATAAAAACGGGCGCGGGGCATCGATGGCGGCGATCAAGTGATTGGCGACGGCCTTGACCGAAAATGGTTTGGCCAGGAATTCGGTCACTCCCAGGTCGCGCACTTCGCGCACCTTGTCGCCGTCGGCCGCGCCGGAAATCATCACGAAGGGGATAAAGCGGTCCGGCGACTCCTCGCTCTGGCGCACCCAGCGCAGCACCATCGGGCCGCTGATCGGCGACATCAGATAATCGCAAATAATGATGTCCGGCACCAAAGCTTGCGCCGCCGCCGCATTTTTACCGATGGACCGCAGATGGGTGATGGCGGCCCCGCCCTCTTCCATCGCCACGATGCGCCCGACTTTCAGCGCGCGTAGAATCTCCGCCAGCATCCCTCGGAAAAAGGGGCTGTCTTCGATAATCAGCACGCTCAAGCGGTCAAACACGGCGCAGCCTCCCTCGCGGTCGGATCGGTCAAGGTTACGGGACGCGACTAAAAATTGAGCCGATGTATCCAGTCACTGGCGTACTGGAAAGCCCATAAAAGTCAAGATAAAACACCCCGATCCCAGCCCGGCCCTGGCTTCCGGTTGCCGGGGCGCGGGCGGCTGCCTATAACACCTGCCTATAACATTTGCTGCCGATCTTGGGATGACGAAGGACCGATGATGACCCGTTTGCCGCCGCAGCGCCTGTGTTTGGTGCGGGATCTGGCCGTCGTGCCGCCACACTTGAAAGGCGGGGCGGTGGCGGTCGGGAATTTCGACGGGGTGCATCTGGGGCACCAGGCGGTCATCGCGGCGGCCCGCCAGTTTGCCGAAGCGCAGCGCGTGCCGCTGCTGTGCCTGACCTTCGAGCCGCACCCGCGCACAGTTTTCGGGCAGGGACGCGGTGGGGAGCGTCCCTTTCGGCTGACCCCCGGCATCAGTAAGATCGAAGCCTTGGCCGCGCTGGGGCTGGATGGGATCGTGTGTTTACGCTTCACCCCGGATTTTGCGCAGCAGACGCCGGAAACCTTCATTCAGCGGGTATTGCTCGATGGGTTGGCCGTGCGCCATGTGGCGGTGGGCCATGATTTTTGCTTTGGGCGGGGCCGGGCCGGGAATGCCGAAACCCTGACGGCGGAGGCGGCTTTCACGGTTACCGCCCTGCCGCCACAGCGCCGGACGGCGGGGGAGGCTTTTGCCTCCACCCTTATTCGCGCGCATCTGGCCCAAGGCGAACCCGAAGCCGCTGCGGCTCTCTTGGGCCGCCCATTTACCATCGTCGGGCGGGTTCGGCACGGGGATAAGCGCGGACGCACGCTGGGGTTCCCCACCGCCAATGTCGCCTTGGGGGACTATCTGCGCCCGGCCTTCGGCGTTTATGCGGTGATGGTCGAGATTGACGGTCAAGCTTATCGCGGTGTCGCCAACCTGGGCCGCCGACCGACCGTCGCGGGATTGGTCGAGCGGCTGGAAGTGCATCTCTTTGATTTTTCGGGTGATCTTTATGGCCGAAAAATCCGGGTTGCCCTGCATCATTTCTTACGCCCAGAGCAGACCTTCGATGGGCTGGCCGCCTTGACCGCGCAGATCACGCGGGATGCCGAGGCGGCGCGCGACAAGCTGGCCGCGCTCTGTTAAAAGAAGTCTCCATGACCACCGCACCCACGGCGCAGCTTTACTGCGCACTCGATACCGTCGATCTCACACAGGCCCGCCTGTGGGCCGGGCAAGTGGCCGGGTACGTTGATGGGGTAAAGCTTGGGCTGGAGTTTTTTCTGGCCCATGGCCCCGCAGGCGTTCGGGCGATCCAAGCGGTTGGCCTGCCGATTTTCCTGGATCTGAAGCTGCACGATATTCCGAATACCGTCGCGGGGGCCGTGCGCGCGGTGGCAGGCTTAGGGGTTGCCGTCCTGACCGTTCATTCCAGCGGTGGGGCCGCCATGATGCGCGCGGCGGCGGCGGCGGCGGAAGCAACCGCGAAAGTTGCCGGGGTGCCCATCCCCAAGTTGGTTGGCGTCACCGTCCTGACCAGCCTTGCCGACGACGATCTACAGCAGACCGGCCAGGCCGGCCCGCTGCCCGATCAGGTCGTGCGCTTGGCGCAGCTGGCCGTGCAGAACGGCTTGGCGGGCGTCGTCTCTTCGGCTAAGGAAGCGGCCTTGCTGCGGTCGAAACTGGGGAGTGGGCCGCTGCTGGTCGTGCCGGGTATCCGCCCGATCTGGGCCGAGGCGGGCGATCAGAAGCGCGTTGTCACTCCTGGGGAAGCCGTGCGCCTGGGCGGTAGTCTGTTGGTGGTCGGGCGTCCGATCACCGAAGCGCGCGACCCGGCGGACGCTGCCCGCCGCGTGCGGGATGATATGTTGGCCGCCGCCTAATCTGCGCGGTGTGAAGGAGTGTTAGGCTTATGAATTGGCTGACCAATTTCGTCCGTCCGAAGATCCGTGCGCTGGTAAGCCGCGGGGCCGAGATTCCCGATAATCTCTGGGTCAAATGCGACAAATGCGGCACGATGATTTTCCACCGCGAGTTGGAAACCTCGCTGCACGTCTGCACCCATTGCGGCAATCATATGCGCATCGATACGGCCAAACGCCTGGCCCTGATGCTGGACGAAGGCTTCACCAAGCTCGACATGCCGAAGCCGATCGTCGATCCGCTGAAGTTCCGCGATAAGGAACGCTATACGGACCGGCTGAAGCGCGCCCATGCTAAAAGCCCGGAACCGGATGCGCTCACCTCTGCTGCTGGGACCATCGGCGGCGTTCCGGCGGTGGTCTCGGTGTTGGATTTTAGCTTCATGGGCGGCTCGATGGGCATCGGCGTCGGCGATGGCTTCGTCGCGGCGGCGCGGGAAGCGGTGGCGCGCAAGGCGGCCTTCATCGCAGTCACCTCCTCCGGCGGGGCACGGATGCAGGAAGGCATTCTGTCGCTCATGCAAATGCCACGCACTACGATTGCCGTGCAGATGGTCAAGGAAGCCGGGCTGCCGTACATCGTGCTGCTGACCGACCCAACCACCGGCGGCGTCTCCGCTTCCTTCGCCATGCTAGGCGACGTGCAGATCGCCGAACCGGGTGCCTATATCGCCTTTGCCGGGGCGCGGGTAATTGAAAATACGGTGCGCGAAAAACTGCCGGAAGGCTTCCAGCGCGCCGAATATCTGCTGGAACATGGGATGCTGGATATGGTTGTGTCGCGCGCCGAGTTGCGCGGGACGCTCGCCAAGCTTCTGCGTTTGTTGATGCGTCCCGCGCCTTTGCCTGCGCTCGACGCGCCGACCGCAGCCTAGGCGGGACGGCACCATGACCGAACCGGCGGAACGTTGCCAGGTAGTGCTAAAGCGTCTGCAAGCCCTGCACCCGAAGGTCATCGACCTATCGCTGGGGCGCCTGCAAAGCCTGCTGGACGCGCTGGGAAACCCTGAACGCAGCCTGCCGCCCGTCGTTCATATTGCCGGCACTAACGGCAAAGGCTCGTTGGTTGCCTATCTGCGCGCGATTTTTCAAGCGTCGGGCTATAAGGCCCATGCTTATATTTCCCCGCATCTGGTGCGTTTTAACGAGCGCATCACCCTCGCGGGGCACACGATCAGCGACGAAGCGCTGGCGGTTGTGTTGGAACGGGTGGAAACGGCAAATGCCGGTGCCCCCATTACGTTTTTCGAGATTACCACCGCGGCGGCCTTTTTGGCTTTTTCCCAATATCCTGCCGATGTGCTGCTGCTCGAAGTTGGCCTTGGCGGGCGTTTGGATGCAACCAATGTCATTCCGCCGCCGCTGCTAACCGCGATCACGCCGATCTCGCTCGACCACCAATATTATCTGGGCGAAACGTTAGCGGCGATTGCCGGGGAAAAGGCGGGAATCATCAAAGAAGGCTGCACGGTGGTTGTCGGCCCGCAGCCGCCAGAGGCCTTGTCGGTGATCGATTTGCGCGCGGCGTCGGTCGGGGCGACGGTACTGGCCCATGGACGCGATTGGACGGCGGGGGCCTGCCCAGAAGGGCTGCGCTATCAGGACGATATTGGCACGCTGCTCTTGCCCAAGCCGGGGCTGTTCGGCGCGCATCAGATCGATAATGCCGGGGCGGCGGTGGCCTGTGCCCTGCAACTGCGCAAACGGTTTCAAAAAATCACGACCCTATCCCTGGCCGATGGTCTGCGGCGGGTGGAGCATCCGGCCCGAATGCAGCGGCTGATCCGCGGCCCGCTGGTCGATGTTCTGCCCGATACCTGCGACCTTTGGCTGGATGGCGGCCATAATCCCGGCGCGGGGGAGGCTTTGGCCGAAACCTTGCAGGAGTGGCGCGACCGACCTTTGTTTTTGATCGTCGGGATGATCGACTCGAAGGATCCGCGCGGTTTTCTGGCCCCGCTGCAACCCTTTGCTCAGGCGATCCGCACGGTCACAATCCCGGACGAAGCGAATTCGGTGCCCGGTGACCGGCTGGCGGCGATTGCCCAAGATATTGGCTTTGCCGATGCGGCTTCGGTGGATTCGGTTTCCGAAGGCTTGCGCGATATCGCCGACCGTGCCCTGGGGGCGCGGGTGCTGATCTGCGGGTCGCTATACCTCGCCGGGCGGGTTCTCAGCGAAAACCATTGCCCGCCGCCGATCAGCTAAAGCGGGAGAGCTGGTTATTTCTCCAGCGATTTCTCTAGCTACTTCTCTAGCAAAATCCAAGCCCCGGTCCAATCGTCGGGGGGCGGGGTTTGGCGCAGGGCGAGGCAGCGCTTCAACAGCCGCTGGCTAGGGGGATCATTCGGGCGCAAGGCCAGACACTCCTCGAAGGCCGAAATAGCCCCCGCCCAGTCGCGGCGATAGTAGCGGCGCAGCCCCAGTTCAAAATGATCGCGCAGGCGGGCGGTATGGTCTTCCAGCTTACCGGCCTCGGCCAGCAGTTCGTAGACGGCAACTGCTTCCGTCTTGCCCATAACGATAATCCGTTCCATTTCGCGCGTTTCGATCCGCGCCCCGGCGAGTTCCCGCGTCGCGCCAGAGATCAGCAACCGGGTGCCCAGCGCCTTATTGGCGGTTTCCAGCCGCGCGGCCAGGTTCGCCGTATCGCCCAGTACCGTATAGGTGCGTGACTGGTCGGACCCGATGGAGCCGACGATCAACTCGCCCGTGGCAATACCGCAGCGAATATCAATGCTTTCGATCTCGTGGGTAAAGCGCCCGCTGCGCACCAGGCGATTGACCCAGGCGCGCACTTCTTCCCGCTGTTCCAGGGCCGCAAGACAGGCTTCGGACGCCTGCGACATATCCATGGTAAACGGCGGCCCCCAGAAGGCCATCACCGCATCGCCCATGTATTTATCCACGATCCCATGTTGATCTTTGATGGGACGCGACATGAGGGTGAGGTAATCGTTGAGGACTGAGACGAGTTCACTTGGATTAAGCCGTTCCGATAGGCTGGTAAACCCCTGCATATCGGCAAAGGAAACCGTCATCACTTGCTGTTCGCCGCCAATATTCGGATCGACCAGCAAGCTGGCCACGACGCGCGGGTCGATGTATTTGCCGAAGGTTTCGCGGATTTTCTCCGCCTTGCGCCGTTCGGCAATATCCGCCAGCATTCGGTTGCACAACTGCTTGAGTACCGACGAGAGCAGCGCGAGCTGATCCTCGTCCCCCCGGCTGGGGTCATGGGCAGCGCTGGAGTCGCGCCGGTCTTGCACGATCGCCTCCAGATCACCCAGAACCTCCCGCCGTGCCTCTTCATCCAGCGTATCGGCCAGCGCCAGCATCTGGCGGCGGATCATGCGCTCCTGACGGCGGCGTTGCCGTTCCCGTTCGTCGCGGTACCGATCAAGCGTGCGGGCATGATCGCGGAACACTTCGACGGCGGCGGCGATCCGCCCGATTTCGTCGTTATTCGGCGCAAAAATCTGCACCGATGTATCGCCGCGCGACAGGGCATTCAGCCCGGCGATAGCATCATCCAAGGGACCGAAGGAGCGGCGGAGATACCAAATCAGAAAGGCGACGATCAGGATAACGCCCAGCCCGACCAGCAGCGCCGACACAAGCCCAACGCGATCCACGCGCCCAATCGTGGTGGTCACATCTTTTACTGTGACCAGCGCCCCAACGACGCGCCCAACCGCATCCTTCAATGGTACGGAGGCAACTTGGTACACCTGCCCATCAAGGCTACGATGTTCGATATAGGTCTGGCGGATTGGCAAATCGAAGGCCAATTGCCGGGCCAGCGTGGCATTGGTGCCATGGGCGACCCGGTTGCGGAGCGAGAGGATATAGGCATCGCTGCCCAGACCATCGCTCAGTTCGGCGAGGGCGCGGTCGCTATCGACAGCGGCGGCTAGAATGCCCACAAGCTGGCCCGTGCTGCCAAGCACCGGCTGGGCGACCGTAATGCGGAAGCGGCGGCTGGTGTCCTGCTGCACCAGGGCCAGGGTTTGCGGGTCGGCCTGCATCTGATTGATGGTGCCCGCGCCCAGCAGCGTCGGCGGTGGAAACCCGCTGGCGGTGGTTAGGAGAACTTCCCCCTCTTCATCGATCAGATCGACCTGATCGACCCGCTGATCATTTTGCAGCCGGGCGATATCGACCGAGACAATCTGCTGAACATCGGCGCGATCATCGGCGGTGAGCGCATCGGCCAAGGCGGCAGTAGTCAAATTGCGCAACTGGGTGCGCAGATCTTGTTCATAGCGCTCAACGATCTTCGACCACAGCAAGGTTTGGGTCTGGAAGGTTTCTTCAGCGCGTCGGTCTTCAACCAGCCGCTCGCGCTGCCAACTCGCGGCTACCAGACCGCCGGTCAGCAGCAAAAAGGCGATCGCGACGATCAGAACAACCCTGGTCCGAAGCAGCATGGGCGGTTACGGCTCCTGACGAAGGGTGGGGCCGGAGCGTAGCAGCCCCAGTAAACCGATGCCAAGCGCCGGAAGCCCCAGGATCAGCAGCACATTTGGAATCTGCGACGATGTTGCCAAGGATGCAAGGCTGACGCCAATCAGGCCGCCCGCCGTATCGATCAGCAGAATGCCAGAGGAGGGACGTGTTGCCCGCATCACGCCCCAGCCAAACCCCAGTACGAAGAGCGCCGCCGCGCAGGCAAAAACGGTTGGAACGAGCAGAAAAAGCGCCAAGCCAGCGGCGGCCAGCAGCGGCCCGATCCCATTTCGGTATCGCAGGTCTGCCCCGACTTTGGCGGCCAGCAGCAGTCCCGCCCCGAAGGCAGCAAAGTGCGGAATGCTGGCCATCAGCGTGCCTGCGGTCAAGCCCAGGACCGGCAAGGCCTGAAACATCAGCGCGCCGACGATCACGGCCATGATCCCTGCCGACCAAACCCGCGTTGCATCGAGACTGTCGTCGTTTTCGGCCTCGTTTAGCTGCGGCATGGCCCGCAGGCTGGCCCATCCATAAAATGCGCACAGCAGGCTAAGGCCGGCAATCAGCCAGAGGGCGGCCTGGGTACCCAAGCCTTCGCCCAAGACGGCCCCAATCATTGGACCAACGGCGTGGAAACCGATCGCGGCGGCCAGCAGGGCATTGCCGTCCTGCTGGATATCGGCCCGATAGCGGTTAATCAGCACGCGCCATGCCAGCCCCAGGCCGATCCCCCCCACCAGGCGGCTGGCCCAGAAGATCATGGCGCTGTCGGTCGCGGCGGTGGCGATTAGGGCGGCGGCCATCAGCAGAACGGCGATTAGGAAGACGCCATTGCGTCGCACCGGCCAGACCAGCGGGGCCAGCACGCTGCCAAAGCCGATCCCGACCAAGTAAAGGCCCAGTGGGACCCCGGCCAGTAAGCCGGGTTCTAACCCGCCCAAAATACGATCAGCCCCGATAACCGGCACCAGCGGGCGGACCATTTCGCTTAAAAGCGTTAAGATTAGCATCAGCCAGCGCCCATCGGGCCGGGCGGTCACGGTTGGGGCCTGTCGGCCGGTTTCCTCGGCCAGGGTGGGGAAGCGGGTTTTGGCATCCTCCAACATATGCGACAGCCGGTCGGCGGAGGCGGCGTCGAGGTCTAAGCCGCGAATGGCGTTGGCCGAGGCCGCGAACCGCTCGAACCGATCTGCAACAGCGCGCAAGTTACTGTTCAGGCGGCGAATGGCCCGTCCCATCGTACCGGGGGCATTGGCGGCAACGGCGGTACTGAAATCGCCATCCAGCACGGGGCGCAGGGCGCGGGTCAGTTGGGCGGAGGGCATATCGATTGCCCGCGCCAAGATCAAGCGCGCGGCTTCGTGCAGTACAATCAGACTGGCGAGAATCGACCCCAAGGTCGCCGCGAGATACAGCCATACCCGGTCGGCCATGAAGCTTAGATCACTGCCGACGCGCAAAAACCCCACGGTTGCGCCATTGACGACAATCGGCAGGCTACTGACCACCGGGCGGGTTAAGGGCGAGGCCCCAGCCCGGTCATCGGCGGGTAGGGGGTCGCCCGATGCGAATAAAGGTTTGCCCGCCGGATCGGTAACCTCGATCCCATTCAGGGATGGGTTATCGCCGATTACCGCTTCCAGCATCTCATCCACCCCGGCGAGCTTACCAAGCGGGATGCCCGATGCGACGGCGCTGCTAAATTGTTTGACGACCGACCGGCCAACGGCGGCGCTGTTTTTTTGCATTTCCGCCACCAAGAGCGGCGAAATGGTGCGGTGTGCCGCCCAAAGCATGGCCAGGGTCGCCAGCAGCAGCAAACCGCCGGCGAGCCAGGTCAGGCGTAGGGAATAAGGCCGTTTTTCCATGGAGCGGCTCACAGTTCATCGTCCAGTCGCTGAAGGTCTTTGGCGCGGGCGTCCAGATAGGCTGCCGCCGTGTCGATCTTTGTTTGGGCGGCGGCGGCCAGCACCACCAGCGGATCATCCTGGGGTTGGGTGGCTGCGGGCGTATCGCCGCTGAACACGGCCAGCAAGGCCCGTGGCCGGGCGGCGGCGGCGGCGGTCAGACCATAAGCACCGACCCCTAGGGGGAAGGCGACACCCACCAAGATCAGCGCCCCCCAGCCCAGCAAGGTTTCGGTAAAGCCGGTTAATTGCTGATCGAAATAGGCCTTGCCATATTGGAGGGCCACATACCCGACGGTGCGCTCGAAATCGTTGACGATCGGCACGCCAATGACGATGGCGTCGCGTTCAACCACCGTCCAGCGCTGCCCGCCCGCGATCTGCAGGGCCTGCAGCCAATCGCTGGGCGCGTCTTCCCCCACGGTGCCTCGGTCGGTGCTGAACAGGCTGCGGCCTGTATCATCCAGCACCTCGATCGCCAAAATCTGATCGTCGTCGGCCTTTTCGCGTTCAATCAAATCTTGCGTGACCCGCAGTTCCGCCAGGGGAAACCCTAGGCCGATATTCAATTCCAACGCAGTCTTCAGGCTTTGTGATACAAACAGAAAGCGCGTCTCTGCCAGACGATCGTATGTCCTATCGACCAGACTGCGGTTTAACTGCAACAGCAGAATAAAGGTCAGACTGACAAAAAATAGGAGGGCAAAAAAAATCCGCAATCGGAACGTCATTGTTTACCATCCCATCGTTCAGGGCTAACGAAGAAAACACCCCGAATCCGCCAGTCTATTCCGTTAACGGGATAAAGAAACTTAGGGACGTATGCAATCAAGCCTTAGACTTGACCGCGCAGCAACTAAGCCTCCTGCCCAAGGTGCAGGCGGTTCTGTCTTGCCACAAAATTGCGCTAAAGCCAAGTTTGGCGGCGATTTTAATGTTCAATTCATCGTTAACGCGATATGCTGCAACTCCAGCCGCCATGAAACTGTTTGGCGGTACTATTTAGAGTCGTGAGACTGTGGGTTGAGGCTTATCATGCGCGGAAGGCTGTCGCTAAAAATCGTTCTCATGCTGCAACTTGTGTTTGGCATGGCTCTGATTCTGACAGCGTTGCTGAACTATTTCAAATTCGAGAAAGCAGTCACCGGCGTTATTGCATCGCGATTCGAGGTGACGGTTCTTGGGTTGCAAGGCGACGTTGAGAACGCCATGAATCTTGGCCTATCTTTGGCTGAGTTGCGGGATTTGCAGCAGCTGATCGAGAGGGAAGAGCGCAGCGACGATCAGATTTTGGCAATTGAAATTGCCGATACCTCTGGCGCGATCCTGTTTTCTACCGACCAAAGCCGCTTAAATACCAGCCTGCCTGAGGATTGGGTGCGCACCATGACGCGCGCCGAAACGGGTATCTGGCAGGAAACTTTTGACGACAATCCGGTCTTGGGCGCAACTTTGCGCAATACCTTCGGCCAAGTCGCGGGCGGCGTCATGCTGCGCTACTCCAAAGCGGCCATTGCCCAACGGACCGCCGCTGTGCGGCCGGGGCTGACGGCAGCGGCGGCGGTGGCGATCATCGGGTGTAGCCTCGTAACAATCTTCGGGGTTTGGCTGGTGTTCCGGCGGATTATCGCCGGGTTCCGCGACGGCGAGACCTATGTGACCACCGCGCTGGCCCAAGGGTCGGCCATGGCAGCCCCGAAGCCAGAGGGGGCTTTGGGCGATGATCTGGTCGCCATTGTCGAAACCATTCAAGGCGCTGATCGCGAGTTAAAGCAGGCAGCATCAAAAGCATGAACAATAATCTTGCAAAATCGATCAGTTTTCGGCTGCTGACGCTGGCGGTGTTGTTGCTGCTGGTGATGTTGGCGGGGTTTTCCGTCTTCTCTCGCAGCTTGTTCGAGCCGCAAATTCTGCCGGAATTGGAAAAGAAGGCCGAGAAAGTCGGCACGTATGTTATGGCGCAGATCGACCAGGCGGTCGAATGGGGCATTCCGGTCGAAAAGCTTGCCGGAACCGACGAGCTTTTCGACGATATCCTGGACGATAACAAGGATATCGGCTTCATCACCGTCACCGATTTGAACGGTAAGCGCCTGCATCTACGCGGCACGCCACCCACGGGGTTTGACGTTGGCCTGGCGCAATTGACCCGCGAAGCCGCGCAAAGCAAGCAAATGGTACCGGGGCGGCTTGGCACGGTATTCCTGACTAAATCCCTGCCGATTGAAACCCAGGCGTTGGGGGTTGTTGGGGTTTTGCACGTGGGGGCGCGGGCCGATTACGTCAGCAGCCAGTTGCAGGAAGTCTATTACGATCTAGCGATCATTTTGCTGGTATCGGCGCTCTTTACCTTTGAAATCCTACTGTATTTCGTCAATGCCTCGATCTTGCGCCCGATTCGCGACATCCATGAAATGGCAGCGCGGTTAACGTCGGGCTATTTCGGGCGTCCCATTGCACCCAAGGCGCGGGACGAGTTGGGGCGGATTGCCCTGCGGATCGACGAAGCGGTGGCCGGGGTACGGCAGCAGTATGAGATCCTGGCCCAGGCCGTCACCGGCTGGGGGGCGGAGGCACGGGCCAAAGCCGCGACCGTGCTGGATAAGTTTGAATATGCCTTCCCGCCGAAACCGGCCGAGGTCAGCAGCAGCGGCCAACAGGGCACAGCCCTGATCCGCATCGCGGTTTTCGTGTTCAGCTTGGCCGAAGAACTGACCCGTACCTTCCTATCGGTCTACATCAAAGAACTGTTCGATCCGGTGCCGGGGCTGGCCATGGAAGTGGTCATCGGGGCACCGATTGCCTTGTTCATGCTGCTATGGGCCTTGGCCCAGCCGTTCGCCGGGGTCTATTCCGAAAAATTCGGGCGGCGGCGGGTGTTCCTGGTCGGGGCGTTCTTGGCCGCCGTGGGACTTGCCGCCTCCGGCCTTTCGATCACCCTGGTGCATCTGCTGATCGCCCGGTCGGTGACGGCGATTGGCTACGCGATGGTCTTTATTTCCGCCCAAGGGTTCGTGATCGATAATACCACGCGGGATACCCGCGCTCAGGGAATGGCCGGTTATGCCGGGGGGATTTTGACGGCAGGGGTCTGCGGTCCGGCGATTGGCGGGATTCTCGCCGATCAGATTGGCTTCCGCACCACCTTCATTCTGTCGGCGGCGCTGGCGGTTCTGGCGGCGGTGATGGTCTATCGCGCGATTCAAGAGCGGCCGATCATGGTGCAATCCGAACGGTTTAGCCTGAAGAGCCTGGGGCTGTTTGTTGCCAATCCGCGCTTTATGGGCGTGGTGCTTTTTTCCGCCATCCCGACCAAATTGGCCTTGACCGCTTTGGTCTTCTTCCTGGTGCCCCTGTATCTGAACGAACAGGGTATCAGCCAATCGATGATCGGCCGGGTGCTGCTGCTCTATTGGCTTGCGATGATTTTCGTGTCGCCAGTGGCTAGTAGCCTGTCGGATAAGTTTGGGAACCGGAAGCTGTTCGTCGTTGCGGGTGGGGTCCTTGCGGCTATCGCCGGGGTCGTTGCTGTGCTGAATACCTCGATCTGGTCGATGGTAATTGGCTTGACGGTACTGGGGATCGCCCATGGTTTGGTGATGACGCCGCAGTTGGCCCTGGTGACCACCCTGTCGCACGGGCAAACCACGCAGAAGTTGAGCGAAACCACCGTCTTGGCCATGTTCCGCCTGATGGAGCGCATTGGCAATGTCATTGCGCCTTTTGTGGCCGGGCTGTTGTTGGCCCGCTTCGGGTATGCTGGGGCGATTACCGGCATTGGCTATATCTTGGCCGGCTGTGCCGCGATCTGTCTGATATTGTTTTTGGCCTTCCGGGAGCCGCCGGCTGCCGCGCAAGAGGGACGGGCTTGATTATGATGAGCTTTTCGCGTCGTCGCTTTCTCGCCAGCGCCGGGATCGCCTCGGCTGGGCTGTCATCGGGTCTCGCCGCGCCGGCCCTGGCGCAAGGGGCGGCGGGGAAGACCTTTCGTATCGCGATTCTAACCCCGCGCGAGAATATTGGCGATGTGGCGGGGTTCCGCGACTTTTTTGCCAATGCGCGCATCCCGGTCGAATACGATATGCGCGTGGTGGCGAATGTCGGGGCCGAGATGCCCGGCCATATCGAAGCGTTACGCCAATCCCGCCCAGATTTGATCTTTACGATCTTCACGCCGATCACCCAAGCGACGCTGGGGGCCTTCGATGCCGCAGATAAGTCGAAGTTCATCACCGATATTCCGGTGGTGTTCAGTTCGGTGACCAATCCAGTTGCGTCTAAGGTTGTGCCCTCGTTGGAAGCGCCGGGCCGCAATTGTACTGGCACGCGCCATATAGCGCCGCTCGATACCCAAGTGCGCACGATCGGCCTGATGAAGCCGGTTAAGAAGCTGGCAATCATCTATAATCCGGCCGAAAGCAATATGGTGGTCACAGCGGATGAGTTGCGCACTCTGCAGCAGCCGCTCGGCTTCCAGATGCTGGATAAGCCCGTGCCGATGGATGCCGAAAAAAAGCCGAACGCTGCGGCGATTCCCGATCTGGTGCGCGCTGCGGCCCAGGAAGGGGCAGATTTCATCTATATCGGTCCGGATACGCTGGTGGGATCGAACAATAGCAAAGCCGTGGCAGATACCGCCCTGGGGCTAAAGGTGCCGACCTTCTGTGCGACGGAACTGCCGGTGCGCCAGTCGGATATGCTGATGGGCTTGGTCAGCCGCGCTTACAACGTAGGGCGCTTTGCTGGGTATAAGGCCAGCGAAATTTTGGTCGGCGGTAAGCCTGCGGAAGCGGTGCCGGTGGAAACCTTGAAGCGTTTCTCCTTCATCATCCGCATTCCGGTGGCGCAGAAGCTGGATCTCTATCCGCCGATGCGGCTGCTGAACATCGCCGAAGTCATTACGTCTTGATCGTTTGATGCTGATTTCCTGCGCGCAATGGCTGGATAGCGGGACGCTTGCCGCCAGTTCGGAGCCGGAACGCGGTCTGCCATTCCATTTTCGCCGGCTGGGGAATGATGACCGCACCGAGATTTTGGCGTTTCGGGAAACGATTTTTGGCGGCTTGCCCGATCCGGATATGTATGTTCCGGAAGTGCCTGAGTTTGTCGACTGGCATTTAGAAGGCGAGCGCGGCTTAACCTTCGGACTGTTTCTCGACCATCAACTGGCGGCGCTGACCGTGCTGGGTCTGCCCCAACCGGGGATGCCGAATTTCGCAACGGATCTTCCGTCCCCCCCGGCGCTAACCGATGTGGCCCATATCGCAAGCTCGATGGTCGATCCCCGGTTTCGTGGCTTTGGGCTGCAGAAGCGGCTATTCGCCTATCGGGTTCTCATCGCTTTGGGGGCGCGGCGTCCGTTTTTGACCGCGCGTGTGGCGCTGACCAATCCGGTCAGCTGGCGGAATATGTTCGGCTGCGGCATGGTGATCGGGCAGCTGCTGGTCATGCATGGTGATCGGCTTCGCTTTCTCTTCGTTCGTGATCTGCGCCAGGCCCCGATCCAGATCGACGGCGGGGAAACTTTGGTGGCGCTTCGGGATGTGGCGGGGCATCGAGCGGCGCTTGCTGCGGGCTTGGTCGGTATTCGGGCGGTGCAGCAGCAGGGCGATTGGCAGATCGTTTATGGCCGTCCGCAAGGACGTCTAACTGCCTGATTGTTAACATTTTATTATCATTGTTGCTACTATTAGACTACAATGGTATAGGGTTGTTCTCGAACATCGTGCCGCCATGATCTCGGCCCACAGGAGACGCCCCTATGTCCAGCCCTAGCGCTCTGGTCGTCGATCCCTATTCGACAGGGGTTCTTTTCGCAGGCTATTTGAAGGCCCGTGGCTATCGGACCCTGGCGGTGCGCAGTGGCCCCGATCTGGTCGATTCGCTGTTGCGGACCTATCGCGCGCAGGATTTCGAGCGGCTGATTGATCACCCCGGCGACCTTGATGCGCTGGTGGCACAGCTTGCAGGGGAAGATATTCAGTGCGTGCTGCCAGGCAATGAATCGGCGGTTGCATTGGCCGATGCCCTGGGGGCACGACTGGGGGTGCGCGGCAATGATCCTGCCAGCACCAAGGTTCGTCGCAATAAGTATGAAATGATCGAGCGGATCACCGCCGCCGGGCTGAATGCGGCCAAGCAGAAGCTGGTGGCGACCGAGGCCGAGGCGGGGGATTGGGCGGCGGCGCATGGGCGCTGGCCGGTGGTCATCAAGCCGCTGGATAGTGCCTCGACCGATAACGTCCATGTTTGCTATAGCGAAACCGAAGTACGGCAGCGGTTTCAGCAAATCGTGCATTCGCGTAATTTATGTGGATTGCCGAATACGCGGGCCTTAGTGCAGTCTTATCTTGATGGTCTTGAGTATGTAGTGAATACTGTTAGTCGAGACGGCAAGCATTATATTTGCGATATACTGGAATCCAGGAAACGTTCACTGAATGGATCGCCGTTAATTTACGATTTTTACCGGCTGCTGCCGCCGCACGGTGTGATTCAGGATCAATTGTCCCGCTATATTATCGGGGTTCTGGATGCGTTAGAAATCCGCAATGGCGGCGGCCATGCCGAGATTCGCATGACGGCGGATGGCCCGGCGCTGGTGGAGATTGCGGCGCGCGCGATGGGGCCGCTGGATTCGACGACGACGATCGCCGAAGGTACCGGCCACGATCAAGCCGAGTTGATCGTCGATGCTTTGACCGATGGGGCCATGTTCGAGCGGCTCTATGGCAACCCCTATGCGATGCAAAAGCACGCGATGGTGGTCTATTTGCCCTCGACCGTCGAAGGCACCCTGGGCGAACTGCCGATCCTGGCGCATCTCGATGCGCTACCCAGTCTGAAAAACTATCAGATTATACCGAAACTGGGCGGTCCGGTGCAGCGGACGATCGACCTAACCTCGGTGCTCGCCAAAATCTATCTGGTGCATGAGGACGAGGCCCAGGTTGATGCCGATTACGCCAAAATCCGCGAACTAGAACAGGCGTTTCCCCCGAAAGTATTGCAGTTGGCCTGAAGAGCGCCCGGTTAATATTAATTTCATAAGCCTTCCATCGCTTACGGCGGAAGGGTAAGGCAAAATCCCCTAGGGACGATCTTGGGGGGATGCCTATGAAACGCGTTACGCTGCTTGCAGGATTGCTCGCGCCAATATTAGCCCTGCCGGTTCAGGCGGACGAGGTGGTTTTCGCAGCGGATATTTGGTGCCCCTATAATTGCACCCCGGATAGTGACAAGCCCGGCTATATGGTGGAAATCGCCGCGCGGGCCTTTGCCAGCGCAGGGCATCGGTTTAGCTACAAAACGATGCCCTGGGCGCGCGCCCTGGCCGATGCCAATAGCGGCAAAATCACCGGCGTCTTTGGCGCATCGCCGGAAGAAGCGAAAGACTTACTGTATCCAAAGCAGCCCTTGGCGCAGTCGCGCAATGTTTTAGCAGTTCCGGCGGGTAGCCCGTTTATTTGGACTTCGGTTAAATCGCTAGAGCCGTTCGCGCTAGGCATCATCCAAGATTATTCTTATGGGGCGACCCTCGACGCTTATATTAAGGCGCATCTAAAAAATCCTAACCGCATTCAGGTTCTCAGCGGCGATACCCCCCTGCTGGGCAATCTGCGCAAACTTCAAGCGGCCCGGATTGGCGCGACGGTCGATGATGTCAATGTGCTAACCTACACGCTGGCGGTGGAGAATCTAACCGCGACGATCCGATTGGTCGATATGGCCGATACTCCCAGCCCCTTGTTCATCGGCCTATCGCCGAAGCCAGCCCAGGCCGCCGCCTACGCAGCCCTGCTGGATTCGACGGTGGCGGCATTGCGTGCGTCCGGTGAGTTAGAGGCAATCCTGGCCCGCTATGGGCTGAAGGATTGGGAAAAGCGCGGCAGTTAGCGGCGCGGGTCCTATCCCCGGATCCCACTGCCGGCCAGAAGCGCCCCAAAGCCGATCAAGACGGCACCGAAGGCCCGGTCGATCCAGTGCCGTACGGCTAAAAGTCGCCCCTGCACGCGCTCGGCAGAAAAGAACAGTGCGACCAGGACGAACCAGGTGATATGCGCGGCTGCGATGAATAGTCCATAGCCCCATTGCACGGCGGCGGGCGTGGTCGGCTGCACCACTTGCATAAAAAGACTAACGATAAAGACCGTCGTCTTTGGGTTTAGCGCATTGGTCAAAAAGCCGATACGCAGTGCTGCCCCAGTGGTTAACGGTCGGGGGGCATTGGCGGTATCGGGGCCGCTGGCGGGATGCACGCGGCGGCGCAGCATGGTCCAGCCAAGCCAGAGCAGATAGGCCGCGCCCAACAGCTTCAGCCCGTTGAACAGCAGCAAGGATTGCTGGATCAACAACCCGATCCCCAGGATTGTATAGGTCACATGCACCAGGCAGCCGCCGCCGATTCCAAGGGCGGTCAGCACCCCGGCGCGGCGCGATAGCAGCAGACTATTGCGCGAGACCATGGCAAAATCCGGCCCAGGGCTGATGACCGCCAGAAGCGTGATGCCGATAACGGCCCAAAGTTCATTCATCGCTCGTCCTCCAGTCCGATTTTCGCTATCGGTGATCTACAGGCGATTCTCCGGCGAGAAAAACGATGGTTTCTGACCCTATCCGTGATTTTAACTCACAGATTAATTCCGAGCGCCTTCCGCCCTTGGGGGTGCTGCGCTGTTTTGATGCGGCGGCCCGCCTAGAAAGTTTCAGCCGAGCGGCGGTGGATCTGCATGTCACCCATGGGGCGATTAGCCGGGCGGTGCGGGCGCTGGAGGACGATCTCGGCGTGCCGCTGTTCGAGCGGCGGGCGCGGCGGGTGTTCCTGACCGAGGCTGGGCGCCTATTGCACGCGACGACCGCAGACGTTTTTGGGCGTCTAACCGCAACTTGCCGCCAGTTGCGTCGGCACGCCCGATTGCAGCCCTTGCGACTGTCGTGCGAGCCGACGTTGCTGATCCGTTGGTTGATCCCGCGGGTTCCCGTATTTGCGGCGGCTCATCCGGGGTTAGCATTACAGTTGGTCGCCGGCGGCGGCGCGGTGAATTTTGCCGAGGGACTGGATCTGGCTATTCGCCGCAATGACTATGCCCCGCTGCCCGGTACGAGCCGCGCGCTATTGTTCGAGGAAGCGGTGGGGCCGGTCTGTGCCCCCTCGGCGCGCGCCCGCCTGTTTGCCCCGGATGATAGCCTGCGCGCCGATGCACCCACGCTGCATACGCTCACCCGGCCTCAGGCTTGGTCCGATTGGGCGCGCTGCCGGGGAGTAACGCTACCCAGCGGCGCTTCGCAGGTTTTCGAGCATTTTTACCTAAGCCTTCAGGCGGCGGTGGCGGGCCTTGGGGTGGCAATCGGCCCCTATCGGCTGGTCTGCGACGATCTGGCCAGCGGGGTCCTGGTGGCCCCGCAGGGGTTCCAGCCCGATGGTAGCCAATATCACCTGTTAACACCGCGCCCGATCGCCGATGGAACGCCAGAGGCGGCGGTACTCGCCTGGTTGCGCAATCTGGTATAGGCTCATCCCCATGTCGCACGCACCGCACGCGGCCTTTCGCCTCCATCCGTCGGCTCTGCCGGGGGCTTATAGTGTGGCGGCGGCCAGCGATCATGCTTTTCCTCGTCATCACCATGATCTCTTTGGGATTGGGGTCATGGAGCAGGGCGCGCAAAAATCCTGGAGCGGGCGGGGCACGGTTGAGGCCGGAGCGGGGGATGTCATCACCGTCAATCCCGGCGAGGTGCATGATGGGGCCCCGCTGGCGGCGGGTGGTCGGCGCTGGCGCATTCTCTATCTGCCACCCCCCGTGGTCGCCGATGTGGTGGCCGGGATCATGCCAGGGCGCGGGGGGCAGTTTGAATTCGGGCAGCCGGTTTACCGCGATCCGCATCTAGCCGGGCGGTTGCGGCAGCTTTTAAGCGCGACGGTCGATGCGCGGGCAGCGGAGGAGAGGGTTTTAGCCCTGTTGGCCCCGCTGCTAATCCCGGTCGTGGACCCGGCCCCAACAGGGGCACAGGCCCTGCGGGCGTTGCGCGATTGGATCGATGCCGAGCCAGAGGCGGATGTCGCCTTGGCCGACCTGTCGGATCGGGCGGGTCTTAGCCGCTATCAGGTCTTGCGGGGCTTTACCCGCCTGACGGGGATGACCCCGCACGCCTACCGCCTGCAACGGCGGGTGCAGGCGGCGCGACGCTTGATTCTCGATGGAATGGGACTGGCCGACGCGGCGGCGGCCTGCGGCTTTGCCGACCAAAGCCATATGACCCGCCTGTTCCGGCGGGTCTACGGTTTGGCCCCTGGGGCTTTCGCCCGGCTGGCAGCTTATTCTTCCTGAAACGCCTCCTCGCGTTTTTTGCGAACCGAGGGGCTGAGAACGACGATCAGGGCTAGTGCGGCTAGAACCAGCATGGTGGCGCTGATCGGCCGTTCGACAAAGACCATCGGATCACCGCGCGACAGGGTCATGGCCCGCCGCAGATTTTCTTCCATCATCGGCCCTAGGATGAAGCCCAGCAACAGCGGCGCGGGTTCGCACTCCAACTTGGCGAAGATATAACCCGCAACGCCAAACCCAGCCATCAGGAACACGTCGAAATTCGTGTTGTTGAGGCTATAGACCCCAATGCCGCAGAAGGCCAGGATCGCCGGGAACAGCAGATGATAGGGCACGGTCAGCAGACGCACCCACAGGCCGATCAAGGGTAGGTTCAGGATGACCAGGAAGAAATTCCCAACCCACATGGAGGCGATGATACCCCAGAACAGCGTGGGCTGTTCGGTCATCACCAGCGGTCCCGGTTGGATCCCCTGGATAATCATTGCACCCGCCATGAGCGCCATCACTGGGTTCGAGGGGATCCCAAGGGTCAGCATCGGGATGAAGCTGGTCTGCGCGCCAGCGTTATTGGCGCTTTCCGGCGCGGCCACCCCTTCGATCGCCCCTTTGCCGAAGCGTTCTGGGGTTTTTGAGAGTTTCTTTTCCAGCGAATAGGCGGCAAAGGCCGACAGGATGGCACCGCCGCCCGGCAGAATGCCGAGGATGGAGCCAAGCCCGGTGCCGCGCAATACCGGCTTCCAGGTGCGTTTGAAGTCATCGCGCGTTGGCAGTAGGCCGGTGACTTTTTTTACCATAACCTCGCGGTTGCCCTCGCTTTCAAGGTTCTTGATGATCTCGCCGACGCCGAACATACCCATCGCCAAGGCGACGAAATTGATGTTATCGGCAAGTTCGGGAATATCGAAGGTAAAGCGCGGCGTGCCGCTGTTCACATCGGCCCCAACCAGACCCAGCAACAGCCCCAGGACGATCATGCCGATCGCCTTCAGCAGCGAGCCATGGGCGAGCGCAACCGAGGCGACCAGCCCCAAGACCATCAGCGAGAAATATTCGGCGGGGCCAAATTTCAACGCCATTTCGGCCAGCGGCGGCGCGAAGACTGCCAGCAGTAGCGTCGCCACCGATCCGGCGAAGAACGATCCGAGCGCCGCCGTAGACAGCGCCGCCCCAGCCCGGCCCTGGCGGGCCATCTGATAGCCGTCGAGCGCCGTCACGACCGAGGAGGATTCACCCGGCAGATTAATGAGAATGGCCGTGGTCGAACCACCATATTGGGCACCGTAATAGATACCGGCCAGCATGATAAGGGCCGACAGCGGCGGCAGGGCAAAGGTGGCCGGCAGCAGCATGGCGATGGTCGCCACCGGACCAAGGCCCGGTAGCACGCCAATCAGCGTACCCAGCAGCACGCCGCCCAGGCAGTAGAAAAGGTTTTGAAAGGTAATTGCGGCCTCAAATCCGGTCGCAAGATTGGCAAGAAGTTCCATTCCCTGGCGCTCCCTTACGCAGCAAACCAGGGGCCGATCATCGGGATCGGCAAGCCCAGCGCTTTAATGAAAACCAGTACCGCGAAAATTGTTAGCCCCACCGCCAGCAGCGCCGTCGCGCGCCAATGGAAGTAGATCGATGCGGTCGCCGTGATGCCAACATAGGCCAGCAGCGCGGCGATTAGCCCGGCATTTCGGACCAGCACCCCAAAGATCACGGTGCCGACCAGGACGATCAGCATCGGCTTCCAGGCGAAGCCTTCCACCCGTCCGCCGTCGCGGAATAGGGCACGCAGGCTGATGCCAAGGCCGATCAGCGCCAGGATCGCCGCCAGAATCGATGGAAAATAACCCGGTCCCATGCGGGTTGCCGTGCCCATGCGATAATCTTGCGCGATATAGAGAAAACCGAGACCGAGACCGATAAAGATCAGGCCCGATATAAAATCCTTCGGATGGCGGATCGAAACTGCCATGGAGTGTCCCCTCCCAGGGTTATGCGTCGCGTGCCCGCCTTGTTGCGGCGGTATGGGGGCATAAGAGCACAGGCCGCGTGCCAGGGCTGCCTGTGGATTCTACGTAAGATTATTCCAAGAAAAAGGGCGGAGGTCAGCCCCGCCCTTCAAATTTCGTCAGAGTGCGACAGATTTAGTCGGCGTAAACGCCCGCCGCTTTGATAATCGGCGACCATTTATCGATTTCGGCCTTCAGGTGCTGGCCCAAGGCCGCTGGGGTGGCGCGATCTTGACTGACCGGCTGGGTGCCCAGTTCCGCGAAACGGGTCACGACGTTCGGGTCCTTCAGCGCTTCTTGCAGGGCTTTCGAGAGTTTATCGATCACCGGCTGCGGGGTGCCTTTCGGGGCATACATCCCGTGCCAGACCGCAACCTCGAAGCCCGGCAGCCCGGCTTCGTCCATGGTCGGCACCTCGTTCAGCGACGGCACGCGGGTCTTAGTGGTCACACCATAGACCTTAATCTTGCCGCCCTTGATTTGGCTGGTCGTATTGGTGGTCTGGTCGCACATGAAATCGACCTGGCCGCCCAGCAGATCATTCATCGCCGGGCCGGTGCCCTTATAGGGAACCGTGGTCAGTTCGGCCTGGATCGCGGTCATGAACAGCATCCCGCAGAGATGCGAGGCCGAGCCGACGCCCGCATTGGCATAAGAAACCTTATCCTTATTTGCCTGGGCATAGGCGATTAGTTCCTTCAGGTCCTTCGCCGGGAAGGCGCTTTTCGCCACAAAGGTCATCGGCACGTCGGTAATCAGGCCGACCGGGGCGAAGTCATTCAGCGTATCATAGGGCAGCTTGCGGTAGAGGGCGACGCTGGTCGCCTGCCCGATATGGTGCAGAAGCACCGTATACCCATCCGGCGCGGCTTTTGCCACGCGCGCTGCACCCAAGGTGCCGCCCGCGCCGCCGACGTTTTCGATAATCACCTGCTGGCCGAGCGACTTGCTCATCGATTGGCCAACCAAGCGCGCGACCGTATCGGTCGGGCCGCCCGCCGCGAAGGGGACGATGACGGTGACGATCTTGTTCGGGTAATCTTGCGCCTGGGCGACCCCCGCCAGCATGGTCGCCCCAGCCAGAGCCGTTAACAGAAACCGGGTCATAACGCTCTCCTCCCAATTTAGATTTATTGATTGAGCCAGAAGCCTAGGGTGCCCCTGGGGCCGGGTCTATTGTGGTTTTCCGCAAGTGCCGGGTTTGTCCAGAACCCGCGCGCCGCAGTTTAGCGCAGCCGCGCCAGGGCGGCACGCAAGGCCCCGGCCAGCCGTTGCCTTTCGGTCGGGGGAAGGAAACTGCCGATTGCCGTCGCCCGCCCGTGACTCCAGAGCAAGAGGGGCGAGCTGGGGGCGGCAGGTTCCTCAAGCTCGACCCTTAGCCAATGGGGGCGCAAAGCCTCGGTCTGCCCGCGCCCGCGCGGGTCGATGCGTTGGATGGTGAGCCAGGCGGGGGTCAGCCGCAACCGCTCGCAGCGTTTGGCAGCCCGGTAGGAGGCGCGAAAGGCCCAATAGATCAGTAGGAGATCGGCTCCCATGAAGCCGATCACCGGCCAAGCCCCGGCGAAGAATACCGCGCCGCCCGCAATCGCGCTGACCCCGATCACCGCGGTCATCAGCAACCGAAAGCCCCGCATCGATAGCGAACGATGCGGGCGTAGATCAGCCGCGAAGACCACTGGGCCAGGATCGGCCTGTGCTTCGGCGGTTTCGGCAGGAAGGGCGGCGGGGGCGGTCATCGGCTCTTGATCTTGCGCGCAAGGTCGGCAAAGTCAACGTCCCAGCCCGCGCGAGGTAGCTATGGCCGATTTGTCCGCCGCCCCGAAGATGACAAAAGCCCAAATCAATGGATTCTTCGCCACCCTTGCGGCGGCAAACCCGGACCCGAAGACCGAGCTTGAGTATTCCAGCGCCTATACGCTGCTGGTGGCGGTGGTTCTATCGGCGCAGGCCACCGATGTTTCGGTCAATAAGGCAACGCGCGGCCTGTTCGCCGCTGCCGATACCCCAGCAAAAATGGTGGCGTTGGGCGAAGAGGGTATCCGCGACCACATCAAGACCATTGGCCTTTTCAACGCCAAGGCCAAGAATGTGCTCGCGCTTAGTCAAATTCTGCTGGACCGCTTCAACGGCGACGTACCCGCCCGCCGGGAAGAGTTAGAAGCCCTCCCCGGCGTTGGTCGCAAAACCGCGAATGTTGTGCTGAACGTCTATTTCGGCGAACCGACCATGGCGGTGGATACGCATATCTTCCGCCTCGGCAATCGTACCGGCCTTGCGCCAGGGGCAACGCCCCGCGCGGTGGAAGAAGCACTGCTGGCGCGCATTCCCTCGCAATGGCTGCGGCACGCCCATCATTGGTTGATTTTGCATGGCCGCTATATTTGCAAAGCCCGGAACCCGGACTGTGACCGCTGCCCGGTCGCCGTTTTTTGCCGGTATCCGGGGAAACCCGCCTAATCTGGATGCCGCGCGCGGGCCGCGCCTAAGTGCCGCTGGTCACTCGACCGGAGAAGCGGTAGCCGTGGCCGCGCGCGGTTTCGATCAGTACCCCCGCATCTTCGCCAAGTTTCTTGCGCAGACGGCTGACCAGAATATCGATACTGCGGGCGCTGGTTTCCCCCTCTGCCGTGCCGAGGGCTTCCATCAGTTCCTCGCGGGAATGCACCCGGCCAGGGCGGCGCAACAGGCAGTGCAACAGGTCGAATTCAGCCGGGGTCAGATCGACCGGCAGCCCGTCTGGCCCGGTGACGACGCGCGCCGCCGTATCCTGCGTGCAGCCGGCAAAACGGTACAGAGCCTGGCCGCCGCCGTCGGTCTCGCCAGGGCGGCGGCGGTCCAGCACATTGCGCACCCGCGCCAGTAATTCCCGCGGAAAGACCGGCTTTGGCAGATAATCCTCGGCCCCCAATTCCAGACCGGAGGCGCGATCATCTGGTGCCCCCCGTTCCGAAACGATAATCACCGGGCCGGAATAGGCGGCGCGCAGGTCGCGCACCAACATCACGCCGCGCGCGTCCGGCAAGGTAAGGTCGAGCAGGATCAGATCGATGCGGGTCTTCGGCAAAACCGCCTGGGTTTGCGTCCAATCGACGGCCAGGGTCACGGTATATCCGGCCTTGCGCATCAGGGCGGCAAGCAAGGATCTTACAGCTTCATCGTCCTCGACGATTAAAATATGCTCGCCCGCCACCGGCGCTTCTCCCAAGTGTCATAAAGTCCCCGTAGTTTCTTGGCAGAGGTTGCGCAACAGGTCAAACTCAGCGCGATGATTTTTATTCTTTTCGGTCTAACCACCGCCGCGCTGGTGGCCCTGTTGCTGGGAGTGATCTCCCCGCGCCTGGTCCCCGTGCCGCCCCCAGCGACACGCGGTCTGGTGGTTTTGTTTTATGGAAGTTCCGTCTTCGCGGGCGGGCTGATGCTCGCTGCGCTAACGCGGGACCTATGGTTGCCGCCTCGGCCTGCCGTTGCCGTCCCGCTGCCGAGTCTTTCCCAGCCAGAAGCGCCGCCACCTGTTGCTCTCCCAGCCCCCGATCCGATACCTAATCCCGTGCCCGCCCCCGCTGCCGATCCCGCACCAGAGGTCAGTTCCCCGCCGCCGCTACCGCCGCCCGATCCTGGCCCACCGCCGGAGGGGCCAACGCGCTTTGGGCCGCAGCCTCTGGGGCAAAGCGCCGCCCACCTGCGCCAAACGCTGACCGGGCAAGGGGTGATCGAAGGGTGGGAAGACCAGCGCGGTCCGCTGGGGCAGGCCGTTCTGATCGGGCGCGGCAGCGGATTGGCCCTGCTCGCCGAAGCGGAGGAGGATCGGCTGTACCGCGTTCAGGTCACCACCGATCTTGGCGCGGCGCTGGCCGATCTTGGCCCCGTCGCCCGCGATACGGCCCGCTTGCAGCTTGGGTTGACCGCGCTTGCCTTGGCCCCGATCAGCCCCGATGCGGCGGCCTTGCAACAGGAAAGCGAGGCGGCGTGGCAGATCTTGTCCGACCGTTTGTTGGCCGCCCCCGACCGGCAGCGCCTGTCAGAAACGCGGACCGTGGCGGGGGCGGTGCTGCGCCTGACCTTGACGCAAACCGGCAAAGCCAGCGCCCAATTAGCCGCGCGGGATGCCGATCTCGACCCGCTGCTGGATGCCGAACCGTAACACTGGGGGGACGCCCGGCGAACTAGGGATAGATTGAAACAGGAGAGGGCAATGGCGGCACCCTGGCAAACGCGGGACGGGCGGGTTTCTCCGTTGAAACTGATTGTGTTTATTGCCCTTTTTCTGCCGGTATTGTGGCTGGTGGCGCGCGGGTTTGGCGCGGCGGGCGGTTTGGGGCCGCGCCCCTATATGGAAGTGATCCACCGCAGCGGCGACTGGGCCGTGCGGTTCTGGCTTGTGTCGCTGGCGATTACCCCAGCCCGGCAGTTGTTTCGGGCCTCGGCCTTGGTCCCGGTGCGGCGGATGGTCGGCGTCGCGGTTTTCGCCTATGCCGCGCTGCATCTTGGTGCCTATGTTATTGATTTATCGGGTGATTTGGCTAAAGCCGTTTCGGAAATCTGGTTGCGCTTCTATCTGACGATTGGGTTTGTTGCGTTTCTGGGGCTGATGGCCCTGGCGGCCACCTCGACCGATGCCATGCTGCGCCGCCTAGGGGGGCGGGCGTGGCGCTGGCTGCATCGGCTGACCTATCCTTTGGCATTGCTGGCGCTGTGGCATTTTGGTTTGCAATCGAAGCTGGAGGTCAGCGAGCCGATGGTGATGAGCGGCCTCACGCTCTGGCTGCTGCTGTTGCGCTGGTCGCCGGCGCGAGCGGGCGGGGGGCTGCTCGTGGGGGTTTTAGCGGCGACCCTGGCGACGGCAGGGCTGGAAGCCGCTTGGTACGCTGTGCGCAGCGGCGCACCCGCCGCCGCGATTTTGGCGGCGAACCTGATGACCGACCTCGCCCCGCGTCCGGCCCATTGGGTCGCGGCGCTGACGGGGGGGATCGCGCTGCTCGCGCTGATCGCCCCGGCACGCTCCGCCGGCCCGGTTAAACGCCACAGGCATTCCGCAGCACAGTAAGTTCCATGGGCGAATAGACGAGGGCGATGCTGCCCCGATCACCATCAGGCAGGTTTGCCAGGGCGGCGGCCCGTTCTGCTGTATCGGGATGGGTTGAAAGCCATTGCCCGGCCAGGGAGCTGCCTTCCGGCAGCCGCCGCAACGCATCGCCTAACAGCTTCGGCGAGCGTCCGAGCGCGATCAGATAGCGTGCACCGTCGCGGTCGGCCCGGCGTTCGAGATCGCGCCGATAGGCCAGCATTGGTAAGGCTTCGGCGAGACTGGTGCCAAACCCCGTGCCAAACACCGTTTGCACTGCTAGCCCCCACCCCATGCTCTGCAAGAGGGCGGCCAGCGGGTCGGCGTGCGCCAGATGGGCGGTTTCATGGGCCAGCACCGCGAGAACCTGCTCGGCGGTTTGCATCTGGCGCAGTAGACCGCGCGTTACAATGATCCGGTTGCCGGGCAGGGCGAAGGCATTTGGCAGCGCCACCGGATAGATGCGAATCTGCGGCGGCGGGTGGAGATCGGCGGCCATAGCCAAGGCTTTGGCGGTGCGGGCCAGCAGCGGGTTGCTCTCCGAATCGGCGCAGGCGGGCGGCGGGGTCGGGCTGCTCGCCAGGAGGCGGACGATGGTTTCTTCAACACGGTGCCCCAGCTGGTCTTGCCAGGCGATAGGGACCAGTCTGGCCCCCCAGATCGCGGCTTGCGGCAGAAGGAAATAGAGCGCCGTCAGGGTGGCGGCGACCCCGCCGAACCATTTCAGCGTGGCCTTGCGCTCGCGCTGCTGCCGATAGGTCAGGGCGGTCAGGTTCGGCAGGGCTGGGCGCAGCCGGTCCAGCATCGCGAACCTATTCAGCCGCACCTGTTGCTGCTCATGGGTCAATACGGCGATTCCGGAGCGCTTGCTCTGCGCGGCCCCATCGCGCAGGCGGACCGCCCCAAGGGGCCAGCGGGCAAGAACCTCGGCCTCGGCCGCGATGACCAGCCAATCCCCCTCGACGGTCAGCGTCACGGGGCGGTAAGCGGCGCTCTGCCCATCGCTGAAGCGTCCGCTCGGCGGTTCAGATCCCGAAATCGACAGCATTTAGCAACCCCTCTCCCCGGTCTGGTTGCTGGAGCGGGCTTTGCGCGACGGTCTCGGCGGCGAAAGTCCCGCTTAGGTGCGTCGTTGTGACCAGAGTGATGGCAAAACGCGCTGTCCAAAACCGCGCCCAAAGCGCGGTGCCAACGGTGATAACGATGAGGGGAGTCAGCAGCAGCGGCAGCAGAACGGCAATTCCCCCCAGCCGCGCAATCCCATGGGTGAGCATAATCAGCGCCGCCATGAGCAGCCCGCCAGGCAGCAAAACCATGAATAAGGCTCCCGCCCCGACCTTGAAGGCCGTCCACGGGGTAAAAGCCGATTGAACCCGGAGACCGTTGAGGGAAAGGCTATTTAAGCTCATCCGCAGGAACTGGGCGCGATACAGCATCCAGACAAGAAGGATGATGCCGAACGCGGGTAGGACCCAAAGGGTTTGAAAATAGAGGCCCCGAATGGCGGCTTCATTCGGGCCTTGGGGGGAAACCAAGACCGTGGGATCGCCGCCCGATTTTATGAAAAGCAGGTACACAATAGGCATTAGCGACAGCGCCATGATTGCCCAGGCGATCCAATAGGATTTGCCGATTTTGCCAACGGTCAGATCGCAGTCGAACGTCGCGGTGCCGAAGGTGGAATGGGTCCAGAAATAGCGCTCGATATAGACCTGCCGGACGGGATCGGCGAGGCCCAGGGTTACGGCGCTGAGAAGCGTCAGAACGATCGTTTTGCCGACAAAAGGCTTCAAATCGCCCCCAAAGCCGGCCCGAATGCCGCGCCATTCGGTCCGCGATAGCCGGTAGCGCCGAGCATAAAACAAAGCAACGGGGGTTAAAGAGATAATCCCCAAAATTTGAAGCCCGCCTGCGATCATCGGAAAGCCGACAAGGCTGATAATGTATAAGATGACGAAAAAACCAGTCAAAAACAGCAAAGCGATGATCGCGCCTTTGAACAGCTCAAACCCAGTGCCGGTATAGTGCAGGGGGTCGCCGTCGATTTGGATATTGGCCCATAGATAGCGCCGCACCAGGGTTTTGCCCCAGAAGCTCCAAAGCCCCAGGGTTATGACGGTCAGGAATAGGTTCTTAACGGTGATCCAGGCCAGCGACCATCCCGCGATACTATGGGTTAAGGGCACGCTTGGCGGTGGCGGTGCGGGCGGGGCACCGAAAGACATTTCAGGCGTCATCAAGCGCATCGAAAGCCCCAGAGTCATAAAAATCCCGTGTAGCTTAACCAAAGGCACCGCGCAAAGCGAGGTGGTGGTTACAACCGACCAGCCCCCGTGCGCAGGCGCATTGCCGCCGGACGGGCGCTCGCCTATAACCGGGGCGAACGTGCGAAAGAGAGGCGGGGTCATGATCGTCGTCACCGGAGGGGCCGGGTTCATTGGCTCTAATCTGCTGCGCGGGCTGGAAGCGCGGGGGGTGCATGACCTCGTGGTGATCGACCGGCTCGGCACCGATGAAAAATGGCGCAATATCGCCAAGCGGGAACTCGCGGCAGTTGTTCCGCCAGAGGAATGCTTCGCCTTTCTCGACGCGCACGCTGCCGAAATCGAGGTGATCTTTCATCTGGGGGCGGTTTCCAGCACGACGGAAACCGATGCCGATCTTATCAATCAATCGAATTTTGCACTGACGCTGAAACTGTTCGATTGGTGTGCCTGGCGCGGGGCGCGGCTGATCTATGCCTCGTCTGCCGCAACCTATGGCGACGGCGCGCAGGGGTTTGACGATGATGGGGCGCTGGCCGCGCTGGCAAAGCTTCAGCCGCTCAACGCCTATGGCTGGTCCAAACATGCGACCGACCGCAGGATCGCCCGGCTGGCCGCCAGCGGCGGGCCACTGCCGCCGCAATGGGTGGGGCTGAAGTTCTTCAACGTCTATGGGCCGAACGAATATCACAAGGGCGGGCAGAAAAGCGTCGTCGCGCATATTCTGCCGCAAATCCAGACCAGCGGGCGGGCGCGCCTGTTCAAATCCTACCGGCCCGATTATGCCGACGGTGGCCAGTTGCGGGATTTTGTATGGGTTGGCGATATCGTCGATATTCTGCTGTGGGCCTATGATACGCCGTCGGTGAGCGGTTTATTCAACGCCGGTAGCGGCGCGGCACGCAGTTTTGCCGATTTGGCGCAAGCGGTTTTCGCCGCGCTGAACCAAAAGCCGGAGATCGAGTTTGTCGAGATGCCGGAAGCCTTGCGCCCAAAATATCAATATTTCACCGAAGCGCGACTGGAGCGGCTGCGCGCCGCTGGATATGATAAGCCGATGACCCCGCTGGATGTCGGGGTTGCCACCTATGTGCAGGACTATCTGCTTAGGGAAGACCCCTATGCGTAAGGAAGCGGTGCAATGAGCCTCAGTGTTTTGCCCGCCCTGGTCTTTCCGACCATCGATCCCGTTGCGGTCGATTTGGGTTTTTTTGCCATCCGTTGGTACGCTTTGGCCTATATCGCCGGAATTATCCTGGGCTGGCGCTATATGATTGCCCTAGCGCAGAAGCCGCCCACCCTCGTCAGTCGCGCCGATATTGATGATTTTCTAACCTGGGCGACCTTGGGGGTCATTCTGGGTGGGCGGTTGGGCTATGTGCTGTTCTATAAGCCCAGCTACTACTGGCAGCACCCTGGTGAGATTCTTCAAGTCTGGAACGGCGGTATGGCGTTTCATGGCGGGGCCTTGGGGGTGATTATTGCCTTGATCCTATTTGCCCGCCGCCGGGGAATTCCGCTGCTGCGCTTTGGCGATCTGCTGGTCGGCGTGGTGCCGATCGGGCTGGGTCTGGGGCGCATTGCGAATTTCATGAACGGCGAACTCTGGGGCCGGGTAACGGATGTTTCTTGGGGCATGATTTTCCCCACCGGCGGGCCAGAGCCGCGCCACCCTAGCCAATTGTACCAGGCGATGCTGGAGGGGGGCTTGCTGTTTCTGCTGCTGCGGCTGCTGGAGGTGAAAGGCTTCCGGTCCCGTCCTGGTTTTCTGGGGGGAGCATTTCTGGCGGGATATGGTGTTGCCCGGAGCATTGGCGAATTATTCCGCCAGCCCGATGCTTTCCTGGGCTTCTTGATTGCCGGAACCACCATGGGGCAGTGGCTATCGGTTCCGATGATCCTGGTCGGCGTCTGGCTGATGCTCCGCGCCAAGCCCGTGCCGTCAGGAGCCGCATGAGCGAGACCCTGACCGATATTCTGCGGCGGCGGCTCGCGCTGGGGCCGATTACCGTTGCCGATTACATGCGCCTTGCCCTAGGGCATCCGACGCGTGGCTATTACCGAACGCGCGATCCCTTGGGCGGCGTGCCGGACGGGGCGGTCGCGCCGACCCTGGGGGGCGATTTCGTCACCGCACCCGAATGTTCGCAAATGTTTGGCGAACTATTGGGGCTGTGGTCGGCCCATGTTTGGGGGCTGTTGGGACAACCCGATCCGATCAATCTGGTCGAACTGGGGCCAGGGCGCGGTACGTTGATGGCCGATGCCCTGCGTGCGGTGCGGCTGGTCGCGCCGGGGTTTCACGCGGCGCTGCGGGTTCATATGGTGGAGACCAGCCCGGTCCTGCGCGCCCGGCAGGCGAAGGTGCTGGAGGGAGAGCGGGTAGACTGGCACGAGCGGGTGACCGATTTGCCGCCCGGCCCGTTCATTCTGCTGGCCAATGAGTTTCTCGATGCGCTGCCGATCCATCAATTGGTTAAACAGGATGGGCAGTGGCGCGAACGGCAGGTCGGCCTATCGTCGGACGGTCGCTTTACCTTTCTGATCGGCAAAACCGCCTCGCCCCTTGCGCGGTTGCTGCGGCCGGATGTGGCCGCCGCGCCCGAAACCAGCATTGCCGAAGTCTCCCCGGCTATTCGCGGCGCGGTCACGGCGATTGGTCGGCGTTTGGTCCATTACGGCGGGGCGGCGCTGTTGATCGACTATGGTTATGCCACTCCGGCGGCGGGCGATTCGTTGCAGGCGGTGCGCCGGCACCGGTATCATCCGGTTCTGGACGATCCTGGCGAGGCCGATTTGACCGCCCATGTGGATTTCGATGCGGTCGGCCAGGCCGCGCGCCTGTCGGGGGTCGATGTGCATGGGCCGGTGGAGCAGGGAGCGTTCTTGACCCGTCTCGGCATCCTAGAGCGGGCGCAGCGCCTCGTGCGCGATGCCGATGAAAGTCTAGCGCGCGATATTGTCGATGGGATGAATCGGCTGGTTTCGCCGCAGCGTATGGGCAGCTTGTTTAAGGTGATCGGTCTTGGCCCGGTTGGGCTTGCGGCTTTACCCGGTTTTCTTGCCTGATCGGTCTAGACAGCGCCGCCGCCGGTGATAAAGATGCGCCCATGCATACTCTCCGATCTGTGATCTCGACTGATCTTACGCTGATCTGCCAGCACCGCGACGCGATGTTCCGCGAATCCGGCTGGGATGAAATGGCCCTGGCCGCCATGGCGGTGCCGTTTCGCGAGTGGCTGGCCCCTCGGCTGGTCGATGGGCGCTACTTCGGCTTTATGGCCGAGGATCTGGGCCGGGTGATTGGTGGAATCGGGTTGATGGTCTTGACCTGGCCGCCGCACCCCTCGCATCCGCACGATGATCGGCGCGGCTATGTGCTGAACCTTTATGTCGAGCCTGCCAGCCGCCGCCGGGGCATTGCCCGCGATCTGATGCAGATGGGGCAGAGCGAGCTAACCCGGCGCGGGCTGGCCTATGCCGTTCTGCACGCAACCGCGAATGGCCGGAAGCTCTACGAGAAAATCGGCTGGGCAGGGACAAGCGAGATGGCCCTACCGCTGGCCTATGATGGGATGCCGGCATGACCCTCGCCCCGATCACCTCGGCCCTGCTTGACCGTCCGGCGGTCCGCCACGGGTTTTTCACCCGGCAGGGCGGGGTATCGCAGGGGATCTATGCCAGTCTCAACGCTGGGTACGGCTCGCAGGATGATCCGGCGGCGGTCACGGAAAACCGCGACCGGGTGGCAAAATTTCTCACGGCCGCGGGCAGTTTCCGACTGGTGACCGGCTATCAGGTGCACGGGAAGGCCGTTGCCACCGTAACCGCGCCCTGGGCACCAGGGGATGCCCCCCAGGTTGATGGGTTGGTCACCAAACAGCGCGGGCTGGTGCTGGGCGTTTTATCGGCGGATTGCGCGCCGCTGTTGTTTGCCGACGCCGATGCCGGGGTGGTCGGGGCTTGTCACGCCGGGTGGGGGGGGGCGCGGGGCGGGGTGGCGGCGGCGACGGTGGACGCGATGGCGGCCCTGGGGGCAAAGCGCGCGCGCATCGCAGCCGTTATCGGCCCGTGTATTGGTCCCGCGTCCTATGAAGTATCGGATGCCTTTGTCGCCACTTTCATGGATGCCAATCCCGATAATATGGATTTCTTCGAGCCAGCGGCCCGCGATGGGCACGCGATGTTCGATCTGGGGGGCTATTTGCTGCGGCAGCTGGAACGCTTGCGGCTGGGGGCGGTTGAACTGGTGGGGGCCGACACTTTGGCCGACTCGGAGCGGTTTTTTAGCTATCGGCGCGAAACCTTAGCCGCCGGTGGGGTGCCTGCCGATTACGGTCGCCTGATTTCGGCGATTGCCTTGGCCGAGTAGCGCCGATGCCCTATCTGTTCCAATTTTTCGCTATTGCCGTCCTACTGACGATCGCCGGATGCATCGCTTTCTGATCGCGCTGCTGGGGCTGGGATTAGCCGCCTGCCAGCCATTACCGCAGCCGTTCCAACCGACGGCGGCGGATAAAAGCCGCGCCGTTGCCCTATTGCCGCAGGACTCGCACGGGGTAGCGGTCTTGGAAGTGACCGGCCTGCCAACGGCTCTCAGCGGTCCTTTGCGGGCGGCGGTGGCGCAAGCCCTGCGCGATGCCGAGATTCCGGCGGCGGTTGATACGGCCCATCGGGGGGCTTTCCTATTGCGGGGCGAGGCGCAGCTTGTGCCCCTGTCCCCGCAGGAGGAGGAGGCGCAGATTACCTGGTTCCTAGTGCCGCCCGATGGCGGAACGCTGCGCAGTTTTCTGCGGCGCGATGCGCTGCCGCGCGGTCAAGCCCAGGCCCCGAACCCGCTGCTGCTAGATCGTATGGCGCGCGGCGTCACCACAGCCCTCTTGCCGATGCTCAATGCGGTCACGACCGAAGCACAGGGGGTGCGTGGGGTGGCGGTTTGGGGCATCGATGGTGCCCCCGGCGATGGGCGCATCGCCTTAAAGCGCGCCCTGGAGTTTATTCTGAAAGAAAACGGCATTCGCGTTGCCGATCCCGATACGCCAGAGGCCCTGGTCGTGACCGGACATGTTACGCTCGATCCGCCGGTCAACGGTCAGCAGATCATCCGCTTGCGGTGGGTGCTGCATCTGCCCGACGGGGCGGAGCTGGGAACCGTGGAGCAAGAGAATCAGATCATCGCCGGAAGCCTGGATAAAATCTGGGGCGAAGCGGCGATCTTTGCCGCCGAAGGGGCGTTCGAGGGGCTGGCGGCTTTATTGGAGAAAGCCCCGCCGATTACGGCAAAATAGGCCAGGGAAAAGCGTTAGGCGGTAGGGCTAACCGCAAGTTCAGCCGCAGCCAGATCTTCGATTGCTGTGCCGACTGATTTGAACAGGGTGATCGCATCCGCCCCAGACCGGCGCAGGGCGGATGCGATCACCAGATCAAATAAATCGCCCCGGATCGAGGCGTCGGTAATCAGGCCGGCTTTCAACGGTTGGACGAGATCGCCCGCCTCGTGCAAGGCTCCGGCGCGGGTATCGCAATAAAGTTCGGCCCGCAGGATTGCGGCATCATCCGCCTCGCGCATTGCCGGGGTAAAGCCGCCAACCAGATCGAGATGGGTGCCAGGGGCAAGCCAGGCTCCCTGGACGACCGGCTCCTGCGCTAGGGTTGCGCAGGAAACAATATGTGCCCCCCGCACCGCCCCGGCAACATCGGTCGTCGCTTCGACCTGAACCTGAAGCGGGGCTAAAGCGGCGGCGGTTTGCCGGGCCTTGGCCAGATCGCGCCCGACAATGGTGATATGGGTGATCGAGCGCACGCTGGCATGGGCTTCGGCCAAATGCGGCGCGAGTGCCCCAGTGCCAATTACCGTTAGCCGGTGGGCATCGGGCCGGGCCAGAAACCGCGCGGCGAGGGCCGAGGCGGCGGCGGTGCGCCGCACGGTTAACATCGGCCCATCCAAGAGGGCGACCGGCGCACCCGTCTCGCCCGACATCAGCAGATAGACCCCCATGATCGCGGGCAGGCTGCGGCGACCATTTCCTGGAAAAACCGTGACCGATTTTAAGCCCAGATAACTGCCAGAGCGCCACGCGGGCATCAGCAGCAGGGTCGCGTCTGGCGCATCGGGCACCGGGATCGTATGGTGATGCCGTTGCGGCACGACCATCGATGGATCGGCAAAGGCCTGGGCCAACCGCTCCACCAAGGCCGGGAAGGGAAGGCGCGCGCGGACGGTATCGGCATCTAGCCAGCGGGGGGCGGCCATGGGTCAGACCTTCGGTGCCGGGGGTGGGGCGGCGGCGAGTTTTTCCAACCGATGCCGGGCCTGAACCAGCGCCCGCCGGGTTAGCAGCAGCGGCACCCAGGTTAGTAAAGCCCCCAGAAGGCAGCCCAGCGCTAAGGTTCCCAACGCCAACCCGTAAATTGGCACATCGACCGCCAGGGCAAACGGCCAAAAATCAACCGTCACCGGCCCCCGATTGGCGACGGCGAAAACCACCACGGCCAGGGTTACGGGCAGGGTAACGGCTAGGGACAGTAGGCGGATTAGGCGCGGCATGGGGCCGCCCGCCGCCTGCCGTACCGATCAATCTTCGTCGTCATCATCGTCCGGTGTATCGACACCGCCGTTCAGCCGATCGCGCAACTGTTTGCCGGTCTTGAAAAAGGGGACATATTTTTCGGCCACCGCAACAGCGGTGCCGGTGCGCGGGTTTCGGCCAATGCGGGCGTCGCGCCGCTTCACCGAAAACGCCCCGAAACCGCGCAATTCTACACGGTGGCCATTGGCCAGCGCCTCGGTAATCTCGTCGAAAATCGTCGAGACGATCCGCTCCACATCGCGCTGATAGAGATGGGGATTGAGGGCCGCTAGCCGCAGGATTAATTCTGATTTTGTCACCGGGAGACTCCCTTTGCGCCCGTGCCCACGCTGCGGATTTACCGTGCCCGTCTTGGCCGGGGCCGTCAAGGGGCAAGCCTTTGGTTTACCGAGCTTTTTAGCTATCGACCCGCTTAATGGGCCAGGGGGGATGGCGCGGGTCATCCGGGGGAAGCGCCGCAAGTTCGGCGTAGAGCTGATCGCCGATCAGACAACCGGGGGCATGGGCACCGGGCAAGATCGATAGGCCCATCAAAAACTCGTTCACAATCTCGCCGCCTGTGAAGCGAAAATGCCGTTGAAAGCGCTTGACCCAGGCGGTCCGATCCTTCGGTCCGTCGGGGGCCGAGGCCCAATAGCCCAACCAAGCGGCGAACCCGCCGTCGGCCCGCATCGCCTGTACGGCGCGGGCGTTATGGATATAGGCTTCCAGCTTCAAACGATTGCGAATGACCCGCGCATCCTGCATCAGCCGCGCCAGATCGGCGGGGCCATAGGCGGCAATCGTATCGATATGATAGTGATCGAGCGCCGCGCGCATCCCATCGCGGCGTTTCAGCGCAGTTTCCCAGGATAGGCCCGCTTGGGCAATTTCAAGACAGAGGCGCTCGAACAAGGCCGCCTCGTCGGTCACCGGCACACCGTGATCGCAGTCATGGAACGGCCCATGCACAGGATGCCCTTGGGCGATGGCGCAGTAACTCATTTGGCGGCCCCCCGCCGGGATAATCCCGTGCCGAGGCTAGGCGGCGCGGCGCGTCTGGCGTTCCTTGTGCCATTGGCGGAACCGGCGGCTGTCGCTGACATGCCGTGCCCGCGCCCGAACCCGCCCAACCAGACCGATAAAGGAATGCAGCTTTTGCATGATCGCCCTCTCACCACCCGATAGCCCTGGCGGGTATCGTGACAATAGCGAGGGATGCTTATCACTAACTCATGACAAAGGTATGACGGCACCGCAACAAGCGGTTGACACATTGGTGTCACAGCCCGCCCATCTGGCAAAGATACGCCCAGGCCGCATCGGGGACGGGGCTGACCGACAGCCGGGACTGGCGGACCAGCGGTAAATCGACGAGGGCCGGATCGGCCTACATGGCGGCAAGGGTAACCGGCACCGGCAGCGCCCGAACCGGCGCGACATCGACCATCCCAAACCGCCCGCTTTCATCCGATGGGTCGGGATAATATTCCTTAACGATCTCGACAATACCGACAATCGCCAACCCTTCGTTCGAGTGATAAAAGAAACACTCGTCCCCCAAGCGCATGGCTTTCAAGTTATTACTGGCCTGGTAGTTCCGTACGCCGTCCCAATGGGTGCGCCCGTCGGCCAGCATTTGCTCCCAGGAATATTTGAAGGGTTCCGATTTCATCAGCCAATGGGCCATTGTCGCTTTTCCCTTACGTCTCGCGCCGCAGCGGGCGGGCCAATAGTCCGGCGATCACATCTTCAACGCTGGCATGGCCGGATAGGATCGAATCGACCGCTGTGACGATCGGCATGTCAACCCCCGCTTTAAGCGCCAGCCGGTGCAGGGCCGCAGCGGCAAACAGTCCTTCGGCCACCGAGCGGCGCTGCGCCAGAATATCGGGCAATTTCAACCCCTCGCCAAGGGCTATCCCCAAGGTGTAATTGCGCGACTGCAGGCCGTTGCAGGTCAGAACGATATCCCCCAGGCCGGAAAGCCCGATCAAGGTTTCGGTCTGTGCCCCCAGAGTTTTGCCGAGGCGGGTGAGTTCGGCCATACCGCGAGTAATCAGGGCCGCGCGGGCATTATCCCCCAAATGCCGCCCTTGCGCGATGCCGCAGGCGATGGCCAAAACATTCTTGAAGGCCCCGCAGAGTTCGACGCCCAGCGGATCGGAGGAGGCATAGGGCCGAAAGCTGGCAGTGCCCATCATTTCCGCCAAGTCGGCCGCCAGGGCCGGGTCTTGTGCGGCGATTACGGTCGCGGCGGGCAGGCCAACCGCTACCTCTTTGGCGAAGTTCGGTCCCGATAGCACCGCGACAGGATGGGCGGGGATCAGGTCTTGCACCAGGGCCGACAGGGGGCGATCCGCTTCGGCATCCATCCCTTTGGCGGCAACGATCAAGGGCACGGCTCGATGCGGGTCGAGAAACGGCGATAGATGCAGGCAGGTCGTGCGCAGTGCGTGCGATGGCGTGACCAGCAGGATCGCCCGTCGGGCGTCCGCCACATCGGATAGGCGATCGGTAAAGCCGATTCCGTCCAGCAGCGGAATCCCTGGCAGATAGCGGGTATTCTCCCGCCGAGCGGTCAGGATTTTCACCAAGGTTGGGTCGCGCGCCCAGAGCCGAACGGAATGTCCCGCCCGCGCTAGCGCCTGGGCCAAGGCGGTTCCCCAGGCCCCCGCCCCGACGATCCCGAAATCTGCCGCTTGGTCCGGCCCTGCCCCGGTCATCAGGCGGCCTCGTCCAGCGGCCAGCGGGGCCGACAGGGGGCATCGAGGCCGTGGCGTTCGCCCCGCGCCAGCCGTTCCAGCCCCGCCCAGGCGATCATCGCGCCATTATCGGTGCAGAGTTTCAGTGGCGGGGCTACCAGGGTTAGTCCCACCGCCTCGGTCAGGGTTTGTAGGCGCGCGCGCAGGGCCTTATTAGCGGCAACGCCCCCGGCGATCACCACATGGCCCCCGTGGGGATGGTCGGCGCGAAAATCGGCCAGGGCATTTTTCAGCCGATCGGCCAGCAAATCACCCACCGCCGCCTGAAAACTGGCGGCCAGATCGGCCAAATCTTGCTCTGTGACCGGGGTTGGGAGCTTTTCAGCCGCCAAGCGCACCGCGGTCTTCAGGCCGGAGAGCGAGAGATCGGCCCCCGGTCGCCCCAGCAAGGGGCGCGGCAAGGCAAAGCGGTTCGGGTCACCGCGCAAGGCCGCCTGCTCCACCGCCGGACCGCCAGGAAAGCCAAGTCCCAGCATTTTAGCGGTTTTATCGAAAGCCTCGCCGACGGCATCGTCGATCGTACCACCGAGGCGTCGATACTGGCCGACGCCCGCGACCGAGAGAAACTGGCTATGCCCCCCCGAAACCAACAGCAGCAGAAAGGGAAAGGGCACGGCATCGGTCAGGCGGCAGGTCAGGGCATGGCCCTCCAGATGGTTTATGGCGATGAAGGGTTTGCCGTGCACCAGGGCCACGCTCTTGCCGACCGTCGCGCCGACGATGACGCCGCCGATCAGCCCCGGCCCGGTGGTCGCGGCCACCCCGGCGAGGTCGGCAAAGCCAACCCCGGCGGTCGCCATCGCCTCCGACACCACCCGTTCGATGTGATCGAGGTGGGCGCGCGCGGCAATCTCCGGCACCACGCCGCCATAAGCGCGGTGATCCTCAAGCTGCGACAGAACGATATTGGACAGAATGCGTCGATCCTCGGCCACCACGGCGGCGGCGGTTTCGTCGCAACTGCTTTCGATCCCTAAGACAAGACGCATGATGATTAGACTTAGCGAGCGACAGACGCGCGAAACAAGAGGAAATCCTGCATCAGCCGCGCGAATCCGATACCGGCAGGGCGGCATCTTCCCGCCCCAGCGCCAAGGTGGCGAATAAGCTGGTTAGGGCCGCAACTGCGATAATTGTCATTAAGGGAATCTGATCGTCCCGGTTGATATGCGCCACCAAATAGGAGAGCGCCGCTGAAAGGGCCATCTGGGTAAAGCCAACCAGCCCCGATCCGGCCCCGGCTAGATGGGGGGCGGCGGCGATTGATCCCGCAAAGGCGGCGGGGATCAACAGGCCAAGACCGAGCAGAAAGATGAAAATCCCGCTGATAACCCCCGGCACGGTCAGAAGATCGGCCACCGCCTGGGCCAGAAGCCAGCCGCCCCCCAGGACCGAGGTCAGCGTCCCAAGCTGCGAGAGGCGGATATTGCCCCAGGCATCGGCCTTGCGGCGCGCGATCAGGCTGCCGGTCATAAATCCAACCGCGTTAAAAATCGTTAGAAGACCGAATTGTTCCGGGCTGAGGTGAAATCCCCGGATAAAAAGAAACGGTGATCCGGTAATATAGGCGAACATAGCGGCAAAGCCGAAGCCAATAGCAACATTATAGGCCATATAGACCCGGTTCCCCAGTAACTCCCGATAGCTGCGACGCATCACCCCTAGGTTGAAAACATGCACGCCTTTTTGCGGGTTCGTCTCTGGCAGATAGCGCCAGACCAGGGCCAAAAGGCCCGCGCCGAGCACGGTCAAGAGCGCGAAATTCGCTTGCCACCCCAGGAAACCGTGCAAAAAGCCCCCCAAGGTCGGCCCGATTGCCGGCGCGAGGGAAATGCCGGCGGCGACACTGGCCATAACGGCGGCCGCCCCGGCGACCCCAAAGGCATCCCGGACCACCGCGCGCGACACGACCGGGCCAACGCAGGCCCCCAAGGCCTGCAGAACCCGCCCCAGGATCAATTGATCGATCGTGCCCGCCGTCGCGCAAACGAGATTACCGATGACGAAAACGATTAACCCCAGCAGCAGCGCTGGGCGCCGCCCTTTCACGTCGGAGAGCGGGCCGTAGACCAACTGCATCACCGCAAACCCCATCAGGAAGGCGGTCATGGTCACCTGCACCATGGCGGCATCGGTCGCCAAGGCCCGTTCTAGATCAGGCAGTGACGGCACATAAATCGAGGTCGACACGGCCCCTAGGGCCGCCAGTACGGTGACCAGCACGGTCATCGCCCGGCGACTAAGGGGGAGGGTCCATTCCGGGGCGGCGGGCCTATCCATAACGGTGTAATCCTGTTCCGTAAGTCTTCAGCCACTGCCGGGCTGCATCGGGATCGGGATGCAGTCGGGCGACGAGCGCCCAAAAGCGGGGACTATGGTTCATTTCCACCAGATGGGCGGCCTCATGGGCGGCGACGTACTGAAGGACCGAGGGTGGCGCTAAAATCAACCGCCAAGAAAAATTCAGCCCGCCCTGCGCCGTACAACTGCCCCACCGGCTTCTGGTATCGCGAACTGTAATCGATGTTACGGTTTTTCCAAGCTGAAAAGCATAGACCCTGGCGGCTTGGGTCAGATCTTGGGTTGCCTCCGCGCGCAGCCAAGCGGCCAGGCGGGCAGGAACCCGCGCTTCCGGCCCGCCGACCCAGAGGGTCCCGGCCTCTGGCCGAGGGTGGCGCAAACCCTGGGGATCGTGCCGAATAAGGTGCGGAACCCCGCGCAGCGGCACTGTGGTTCCCGGCCCCAGCGCCAGTTTGCCGCTCTGCTGCCGGGCTGCGGCCCGTGCAAGGCAGGTCTGCATCCAACCGTGCTGGGTTTCCAGAAACGCCAATGCCCGCGGTAGCGGCAGCAGGGCGGGCAGCGTCAGGGTGAAACCGGCGCTGACCGCATCGAACCGCAGGGAAATCCGCCGGGCGCGGGCATTGCGCCGCAGGGCAACCGGATAGACGGCTCCGCCCAGGGTAACGGAAACCGGCGCAAGCACGCGGTTATTCCCGCCGCTCAGGTCTTAGGCTTTGCCGCTTCGATCTCCGCCGCTTTGCGTTCGATCAACGCGGCCAGATGCTCGATGATATCGGGGTCTTTGAAGCGATGATGCGGTACGCCCGCGATATAAACCTGATGGGTGCCCGATCCGCCGCCGGTAAAGCCGATGTCGGTCTCCCGCGCTTCGCCGGGGCCATTGACGACGCAGCCGATTACCGAAACGCTCATCGGCGTCGTGATATGGGCGACGCGCGCTTCCAGCGCCGCCACCGTCTCGATGACGTTGAACTGCTGCCGGGCGCAGGAGGGGCAGGAGATGATATTCACCCCCCGGTGCCGCAGGTTCAGCGACTTCAGCATTTCAAAGCCGACCTTCACCTCCTCCTCCGGTTCCGCCGAGAGCGAGACGCGGATTGTATCGCCGATGCCGGACCACAGGAGCATTCCCATCCCGATGGAGGATTTGACCGTCCCGGCGCGCAAGCCCCCCGCCTCGGTCACGCCGACGTGTAACGGGTAATCGCAGGCTTCCGCCAGCGCCTGATAGGCGGCGACGGCCAGGAACACGTCCGATGCTTTGACGCTGATCTTGAAGTTGGTGAAGTCATTGTCTTCCAAAATACGGGCGTGGTTCAGCGCGCTTTCCACCATCGCTTCCGGGCAGGGTTCGCCATAGCGCTCTAGCAGGTCTTTTTCGAGACTGCCGGCGTTCACGCCAATGCGCATCGAGCAGCCGTGATCCTTGGCGGCGCGA
>CAZNVY010000011.1:0-49700 GCA_964576605.1 uncultured Elstera sp.
TTGATCTGGGCGGCCGAACCGACGCGGCTGACCGACAGACCGACGTTGATCGCCGGGCGGATCCCCTTATAGAAGAGTTCCGTTTCCAGGAAGATCTGACCATCAGTGATCGAGATCACGTTGGTCGGAATATAGGCCGACACGTCGCCCGCCTGGGTTTCGATGACCGGCAGCGCGGTCAGCGAGCCGAGACCGGCGGCTTCGTTCATCTTCGCCGCGCGTTCCAGCAGGCGGCTGTGCAGATAGAACACGTCGCCCGGATAGGCTTCACGCCCCGGCGGACGGCGCAGCAGCAGCGACATCTGACGATAGGCAACGGCCTGCTTCGACAGATCATCATAAATAATCAGCGCGTGCATTCCGTTATCACGGAAGAATTCGCCCATTGCACACCCGACATAGGGGGCGATGAACTGCAGCGGGGCGGGTTCCGAGGCGGTTGCAGCAACAACGATGGTGTAATCCATCGCGCCAAAATCTTGCAGCGTCTTCACGATCTGGGCGACCGTGGACCGCTTCTGACCAACGGCGACGTAGATGCAATAGAGCTTCTTCGACTCGTCGCTACCTTCGTTGATCTTCTTTTGATTGAGAATGGTGTCGATGGCGACGGCGGTCTTGCCGGTCTGACGATCGCCGATAATCAGCTCGCGCTGACCACGCCCAATCGGAACCAGACTGTCGATGGCCTTCAGGCCGGTCTGCATCGGCTCGTGCACCGACTTACGCGGAATAATGCCGGGGGCTTTCACTTCCACGCGGCTGCGGGTCACATCGGTCAGCGGACCTTTGCCGTCGATCGGATTGCCGAGACCGTCGACAACGCGGCCCAGCAGCCCCTTGCCGACCGGAACGTCAACGATGGTGCCAGTGCGCTTAACGATATCGCCTTCCTGGATCCCCCGGTCGCCACCGAACAGCACGACCCCGACATTGTCGGTTTCAAGGTTCAGCGCCATACCGCGCGACCCATTGGGGAATTCGACCAGCTCGCCGGCCTGAACATTGTCGAGGCCGTAAACGCGGGCGATACCGTCCCCAATGGACAGCACCTTACCCACTTCCGCGACTTCGGCGCTCGTCCCGAAATTGGCGATTTGTTCTTTCAGAATGGCCGAAACTTCGGCAGCACGGATATCCATCAACCAACTCCCTTCATGGCGAGCTGCAAGCGCATCAATTTAGTCTTCAGCGAATGATCGATCAGCTTAGAGCCGACTTTGACGATCAAACCGCCGATGAGCGACGGTTCGACTTTAACGTCAACCAGGATTTTCGATCCGAACGACCCGGCAAGGGCCGCTTTGATCTGATCGATCTGCGAAATGGTTAGCGGGGCAGCAGCGGTGACTTCCGCCGTCACTTCCCCGCGCTTTTCAGCGAGGCGGGCCAAGAAGGCCGCAATCATCTGAGGCAGGGCAGCCAGACGGCGGTTTTCCGCCACCACGCCAATAAAGCGGCGCACCAGATCCTGCGCGCCCGCTTTTTCCAGCACGGCGGCAATCGCCTTCGTCTGATCGTCGCGACCGATGACGGCGCTGGCGATCAGGCGGCGCAGGTCCGCCGATTCGCCCAGCAGCGCCTGCAGCGCGCGCAGATCATTCGCCACGGCATCGAGTGCGCCCTGCGACTCGGCCAAATCATAGAGGGCTACGGCATACCGCCCGGCAACGCCCGTCTGCTCTGTCGCCACCCCGGCTTGTCCTCTCTATTGTGCCCGGCGGTCGCGGTCGCGCGCTCCAACCAGGATCTGGACAGGAAGTTTGCGTGATCGACCGTCGGCAGAGTACCGAAAGCGACAACGCAAGCCCGCGCGGAAAGCAATGCTTCCGCTCAGGCGGCGCTTCCTTAACACACCGTTTTTATGGATGCAACGCGCCTTCACTGAGAAAAGAGACAGGATTTGCGCCAAGCCTGCGGTCCTCGTCCGTCCCATGGGCACCCCCGCCCCTCGCCCAAGCAGGCTAACCCACGGGGAACGCTTCCTTATTCCGCACCGCAGCGAAAATTATGCGCCGAGCACCGACGCAATTGCCGCATTGGGGGTCCCGTAAATCCGCAAGAAACGATCCACCGCTCGCGTCACCTGTTGCTGGATCAGCGCCGGGGTCTTGGGATAGGGCAGCCCCATCATGGCGTTCATCTGCGCGTCGCGGATGACCAATTGGCAGAAGTCAGCCGCTGCCTCGATGGGATCATCGACCCGTAGCACCCCACGCCGGGTCTGTTCGGCCAAATAGCCCGCCACCCGTTCGCGTCCCCGCGACGGTCCGGCCTCGTAAAAAACCTGGGCCAATTCGGGAAACTGAAGCGACTCGGCGATCACCGTGCGCATCGCAGTGACCGTATCCTCGGCAATCAGCACCGAGAGAAGCCGGATACCATGATCGGTTAACGCTTCCGCAACCGGACGGCTATGCACATCCGGATGCTCGAACAGTGCCGTCATCATCTCGCACCGATGGGTCACAATCGCCCGGAACAGCCCAGCTTTATTCCCGAACATATCGTAGAGCGTGGACAGCGAACCACCCGACACGCGCACCACATCGCTTAGGCTGGTCGCGCCATAGCCTTTTTCGACAAATAATTGCGTCGCCGCCAGCAGAATCGCCTCCCGCCGGGCTTCGCGCCGCGATGTTTTTCGCCGTGCCAGCCCCGCGACCGTGGCGATCGCCTTGCCGACTACACACTCCGTCATACTGTCCCTCTTACCAACCATAGCCAAACGGCAGCCCTGCATCCCGCAGGATAGGCTTGACCATAAGTGTAATCATGATTACACATGAGCACAAGATCAGAGGGACTCCACTGCTTACCCCTTTCGGTATCGTCCCGCCCGATGGTCTCTGTCAAGGAAGGTTCTGACGATGGCGCGCTCCCTGCTTCGCCCCCCATTTCGTGTTCGCGTGCTTGCTGGGGCGATCCTCGCCCTGCCGGTACTGGCGGCCTGCTCCGATGATAAGCCCCAGCGCGCTGAAGAAGTGCGCCCCGTGCGCGTGCAAACCGTCGCTTTCCAAAGCGGGCGGGAAACCTTGAAACTGGCCGGCACGCTTACTCCGCGTCTCGAAACCCCGTTGGCGTTCCAAGTCACGGGCAAGCTGGCCGGACGCCCGGTTGATATTGGCACGCGCGTTACGCCGGGCAGCCTGATCGGCACGCTGGAGCCGGAAGATTTTGCTTTGCAGCTCCGCCGCGCCCAAGCCCAGGTTGCCTCCGCCGAGGCCGATCTTGTGCGGGCGCAGGCTGACCTTAAGCGCTACGAGGCGCTGAAAACCAGCATGGTCTTCACCCAAGCCACCTACGACCAACGCGCCGCCACCGCCGCCGTGGCGCAGCAGACGCTGATCGGGGCGCGCAGCCAATTGGCGATTGCCGAGCGGCAGATGGGCTATACTAAGTTAAGCGCCGACCTTGGCGGGGTTGTTACCGCCGTTCTGGCCGAGCCGGGACAGGTGGTGGCCGCCGGGCAGGCCGTGGTGCGCATCGCCCGCGACGAAGAATTGGAAGTCGCCATCCCCATTCCGGAAAACCGGCTGGCCGAAGCGCGGGCCGCCCAAGATGCCCGCGTCACGCTCTGGGCCGAACCTGAAAAAGCCTATCGCGTGCAGTTGCGCGAACTGGCCGCCAACGCCGATCCGCAGACCCGCACCTATCTTGCCAAATATACGCTGCTCGACCGGCCGCAGGGCGGCAAAATGGGCATGACGGCCACCTTGGCACTGAACAAGGGCGATGCAGCCAAGGTCGCAGCCTTGCCGCTCTCCGCCGTTTTCCAGCAGGGCGATAAGCCCGCCGTTTGGGTCGTCGATCCCGGTAAAGGGGCCGTGACCCTAAAGCCGGTCCAGGTCGCGGCCTATCATGAGGATGCCGTGCTGCTGGCCAGCGGGGTCGCCGATGGCGAGCTGGTGGTGACAGCCGGGGTGCATCGGATCGATCCGGGCGTCAAGGTCCGTATTCTGGGCGCAGCGCCGGTAAAGGGCGAATAAAATGAGCGACCGTTTCAATATTTCGGCCTGGGCGCTGCGCCATCAGACCCTGGTGCTGTTCTTTATGCTGATTCTTAGTATTGCCGGGGCCTTGGCCTATCTGGGCCTAGGGCGGCAGGAGGACCCGGATTTCACCATCAAAACCGTCGTGGTCCAGGCTTTCTGGCCGGGGGCGACTGCGCGGGAGATGGAGCTGCAGGTCACCGATAAGATCGAAAAGAAACTTCAGGAACTGGCCTATTTCGATAATACCGTCAGCTATTCCAAGCCAGGGGAAACGCTGATTAAGCTGACTTTCGCCGATTATACCCCGCCGAAGGACGTGCCGGACCTTTTCTACCAGTTGCGCAAGAAACTGGGCGACATGCAGCGCACCCTGCCGACCGGCGTGCAGGGGCCGTTTGTGAACGATGAATTCGGCGATACCTTCGGCATCATCTATGCCTTTTCCGCTGACGGCTTCAGCCTCGCGGAGTTGAAAAAATACGTGGAGGACGTGCGCCAGCAACTGCTGACCATCAAACTAGTTGGCAAGGTCGAGCTATACGGGACCCAGGACGAAAAAATCTTCGTCGAATTCTCCCACACCAAGCTCGCCACCCTGGGCATTACCCCTAATCAGATTTTCGACGCGCTGCAACGGCAGGCCGCGGTTGCCCCTGCCGGTTTGGTCGAAACCGCCCGGGAACGAATTTCGCTACGGGTCGATACTGGCTTCGATACACTGGAGGACGTGCGCAATGTCCCCATCGTCGCCAATGGCCGGGTGCAGACCTTGGGTGATATCGCCGAAATCCGCCGGGGTTATGAAGACCCGATGACCTTCCAGATGCGCTTCAATGGCCAGCCGGTGATCGGCCTTGGCTTATCGATGGAGCCAGGGGGTAATATCATCGACCTGGGCAAAGACGTCGATGCGATGATGCAGCGGATCAAGGGGCAGCTGCCCCTTGGTATCGAGATTCACCAAGTGGCGGCCCAGCCGAAAGTGGTCGATGCCTCGATCTCCGAATTCGTGAAATCATTGGCTGAAGCTTTGGCTATCGTGCTGGCGGTTAGTTTCATCAGCCTAGGATTTCGCACGGGTATCGTTGTTGCCTTATCGGTGCCGCTGGTCCTTGCGATCACCTTTTTGATTATGCAGATGATCGGCATTAACCTCCACCGCATCTCCTTGGGCGCGCTGATTATCGCCCTCGGCCTGCTGGTCGATGACGCAATCATCGCGGTCGAAATGATGATGCTGAAGCTGGAGGAAGGCTATGACCGGGTAAAGGCCGCCACCTTCGCTTTCACCTCCACCGCCTTTCCGATGCTGACTGGAACGATTGTGACCGCCGCCGGGTTCGTGCCGGTCGGCTTCGCCAAGTCCGCCGTGGCCGAATATACCAATGCGATCTTTTGGGTGACGGCGATTGCGTTGGGGATTTCCTGGGTGGTCGCGGTGCTGTTCACCCCCTACCTTGGTTATAAACTATTGCCGGAGTTCAAGGACCGCGCCCACGGCGGCCATGATCCGCACGACACCAAGCTCTATCACGCCCTGCGCGCGGTGGTGACCTTCTGCGTGCGCTGGCGGAAATCGGTGCTAGTGGTGACGCTAGCGATCTTCGTTGCCTCCGTCGTCGGCTTCGGCAAAGTCGCGCAGCAGTTCTTCCCCGCCGCCTCGCGCCCAGAACTGATGGTCGACGTGCGCCTGCCCGGCGGCGGCTCCATCGCCGCGACGCAAGCGGCGGTCGAGCGGGTGGAAGCCCTGCTGAAGGACGATCCGAATGTCGCCTATTACACCTCGTACATTGGGGCGGGCACGCCGCGCTTCTACCTGCCGCTGAACCCGGAACTGCGCCAATCGAACTTTGGCCAATTCGTCATCATGACCAAGGGGCTGGAGGAGCGGGAGCGCGTCTTCCACAAGCTGGAAACCGCTTTTGCCAATGAGTTTCCGGAAGGGTTGTTGCGCGTGGCGCGCCTTGAAAACGGCCCGCCGGTCGGCTTTCCCGTACAGTTTCGCGTGATCGGCAGCGATCCAGCGCAGTTGCGCGAGATCGCCTACCGGGTGCGCGACGTGATGCGGGCCAACCCGCATACCGCTAACGTCAATCTTGAATGGAATGAATTGTCGAAGACCGTGCGGCTAGAGGTCGATCACAAGAAGGCCCGCGCCTTGGGGGTTAACCCGCAAGATCTCTCGACCACGCTCTATACGCTGCTCTCCGGTCTCAATGTCGCCCAGTTCCGGGAAGGCACCGAGCTGATCTCCGTCGTCGCCCGCGCGGTTCCAGCGGAACGCCTATCGTTGACCGACCTTGAGGGCATCAATGTCGCCACGACCAACGGCGGGGCGATCAGCCTCACGCAGATCGCCACGGTCACATACGATCTGGAAGAACCGATCCTATGGCGGCGCAACCGCGATACGATGATTAACGTGCGCGCCGATATTTGGGACGGAACCCAGGCCCCCGTCGTCACCGGCCAAATCAACCCGCAGCTGGATGCGATCCGCGCCAGCCTACCGGACGGCTACCGCATCGACGTGGGCGGCGCGGTGGAAGAAAGCGCCAAGGGGCAGAATTCCATCAACGCCATGATGCCGCTGATGCTAATGATTATGCTGACGACACTGATGATCCAGCTTCAATCCTTCCAGCGGCTCATCATTGTGTTCTTGACCGCACCTCTGGGGTTGATCGGCGTGACGGCGGCCTTGCTCATCTCTGGAATGCCGTTCGGCTTCGTTGCCATGCTGGGCACGATTGCCCTCGCCGGGATGATTATGCGCAACTCGGTCATCCTGGTCGATCAGATCGAACAGGATGTACGCGCCGGACACGCGCTGTGGGATGCGATCATCGACGCCACCGTGCGCCGCGCCCGTCCGATTGCGCTAACCGCCGCCGCCGCTATTCTGGCCATGGTGCCGCTGTCCTTCAGCGCCTTCTGGGGACCCATGGCGGTTGCAATTATGGGCGGGTTGACCGTGGCGACGCTGCTGACGCTGCTGTTCCTGCCGGCGCTCTACGCCGCTTGGTTCCGCGCCAAGCCCGTCGTGACAGAGGATCCGGCGGATGATGTCCGCCGCCGGGCGCTGGCCCATGTTCCAGCCCTAACCGCCCCAGGGATCGCCAGCGGTCGCCCGGCGGAATGAGGTTGCGGAGGCAGGTAAAACGGCGTTATTTCAGCGCATGAGCGAACTGCCTCCCAATCTTCTGGTCGTCGATTTCGTCGCCGATTATGTCTGCCCCTGGTGCTGGATCGGGCGCTATCGGCTGGAAGAGGCGCTGAACCATCTGCGCAGAACCAAGCCCGATTTGGCCGTGCGCATCTCCCTACGGCCCTTCGAGTTGAATCCAGATATGCCGCCCGAAGGCATGGACCGGGTGGCCTATGCCGGCGCGAAATTCGGTTCGGTCGAGCGGGCGCAGGCACTCTGGGCGCGTGTTGCCTCGGTCGCGGCAATGGATGGGCTAGAGATGGCGTTCGACACGATCAGCCGCCAACCAAACACCATCGACGCGCACCGGCTGGTCGCCTGGGCGGGAACGAGGGGGCGCAGCCTCGCCCTATCCGCCCGGCTCTATCCGGCGTTTTTCCGCGAAGGGGCGGACCTGGGGGATAAGGCGACACTCGCTGGTCTTGCCGCCGAGGTGGGCCTGTCCCGCGAGGATGCGGCGGCCTTCCTCGCCTCCGACAGTGGGATCGAGGATACCCGCCGGATGGAAGAAGCTGGGCGCAAAGGCGGAATCGACGGGGTGCCGGTCTATCTTTTCAACCGCAAGACCTCGGTGGTCGGTGCCCAACCGCTCGACCGGCTGCTGGAGGCCATCGATCAGGCCCTCGCCTAACCCTGGCTTAGTTCTGCTGGATTTTGGGCACGGGGGCGACCGCCGCTTCGATTTCCGCCTCTAGGTTGGCCGTAAACGCCGCAAACATCTCTGGGTCGGCCTCGGCCTCGCGCTGATACTGCGCGGCAACGCGGGAATTTAACTGGTGCATCACCGCTTCCAGGCCCGTGAAGTCGGGGAGGCCGTCGCGCAGGGCAAATTCCGCTTCGAGCTGTACGATCAACGCCAGCACGGGCTGATAGGAGGGATCGTCGGCCAGGGCAGTGAAACAATCCCGCCACTGGCTTTGCAGCTCCTCTGGCGAGAGCGCGGCAAACGCGCGCCCAGCCTTCAGATAGGCTTCGGTCAGCGCCAGGCGCTGTTGGGCAAAAAACGCGGCGAGAGCAGCTTCATCCATTGGGGAATAACCCTGGCCCCGGCAGCGGGGCAACGGTGGCACTGCGGCGCAGGGCGGTTTCGACCGGCGGCGGCGTTTCCAACGCTTCCCCCAGCCCGGCGGTATCGAAATCGGCTAGCCGACGCGCTTGCACCAGCACGCGGGTATCGAAGGCCCCGACGGCACTATTATAGGCCCCGCTTGCGGCTTCCAACCCCTTGCCAATCTTGGCCAGATGATCGCTGAAAGTTACCAACCGCTTATGCATCTCTCGCCCCAGGGCGGCGATCTCGCGGGCATTCTCGGCCAAACGTTCTTGCCGCCAACCGTAGGCCACCGCCCGGAGCAGCGAGATTAAGGTCGTTGGCGTGGCCAGGATCACGCTTTGCTCCACCCCCGCTTCGATCAGGCCCGGATCATGTTCCAGCGCCGCTGCGAAAAAATGTTCGCCCGGTAGAAACAGCACAACAAACTCTGGCGTATCGCCCTTAAACTGCTCCCAATAGGTTTTCTCCGACAGGGCCTTGATGTGGGCGCGCACTTGGCTGGCGTGGTGCAAAAGATGCGCCCGGCGGCTTTCGTCATCCCCGGCCTCGACCGCAGCCAGATAGGCTTCCAGCGGCGCTTTGGCATCAACGATCACGCTTTTACCGCCCGGCAACCGCACGACCAGATCGGGCCGCAGGCGCTTGTTTTCCGGGGTTTGTACTTGCTCCTGAAAATCGCAGTGATCGACCATGCCGGCCAGTTCCACCACGCGCTTCAGTTGGATTTCGCCCCAGCGGCCCCGCACGGTTGGGGCGCGTAAGGCACGGGTAAGATTACCAGTTTCTGCTTTCAGGTCCGCATAGAGTTGCCGCATTAGCGTCGCCTGTTCATGCAGCCGGTGATACGCGCCCTCGCGGTTTTTCTCCATCTCACGGATATTGTGATCGAGCTTGCCCAAATGCTCCACCACCGGCTGAAGCTGGGCCGTCATCGTCTGGCTGCGCTGATCCAGATCGGTTTTGGCCGCCTGATGCAGTTTACCGAAATTTTCCTCGGCCAATTGTAGAAAGCTGGCGTTGGATTTTTCCAAAGCTTCTAAAGAAAGCGCGCGAAACTGGTCGGAAAGGGTGCGCCGCGCCTCGTCCAGCAGCGCCAAATTTTCCGCCGTGCGCGCTTTTTCCGTTTCTAACAGCACGCGCAGTTCGGCATTCTCGGCGCGCAAATCGCCGATGCTGGTGCTGGCATCGGCCAGATCCCCTTCTAGGCGCGCCAAACGCTCGCTACGCTCGACCAGTTGCACGGCCACCCCGGCCCCGCGGCTCCGCGCGATGAGCCAGCCCAGGACCAGCCCCAAGATCAACCCCAGCAGCAGCGCCCCCACTGCTAGCGCAATCGACAATGCCTCCGCGTCCATCCAATGTCCCTCAATAGACAGAAGCGGCCGCATCTGGGATAAGTCGCCTCCGGGTTGGCTGCGACTGTAGCCCCTTTGTTCCTACCCCGCTAGTCTTTGGTGAGCCGCTGTCATGGCCTTTCTCTCCCCCTCCTGGCCCCGCGCCGCGCGAATTCTGGCGCTGATTCTGCTGGCGGTCGTCGGATTGCTCGCCTTCCGCCCCGATGCGGTGATTTTCACAACTCCCCTAACCGAAGACGCTTATTACAGCCTATCGGCGGCGCGCAATATCGCGGCGGGACGAGGGGTGACCATCGACGGGAGTCTGCCCACTAATGGGTTCCAGCCGCTGTTCACCTTTCTAGAAGCCGGGGCGTTCGCGCTGGCCGGGGGGCAGGAGGCGCTGGCAATCCGGTTCATCTTGGGCCTGTCGTGGGTGATCTGGGTGGCCACCGCGCTCACCCTAGGGCGGATCGCCGAAGATCTGGGCGGGGTGCCCGCCGAACGCAGCACGCGGGGCTGGCTGACTACTCTGCTGTATTTGGCCGGGTTCCTGACGTTCATGCACCATTTCAATGGCCTGGAAACCGGCCTGCTGATGCTGGGCTATGCCAGCCTGTGGCGGGCCTGGCAGACCGGCTTGTACGAACGCCGGAACGGGCCGCTGTGGATCGGGTTGCTGCTGGGGCTATTGGTTCTAACCCGGATCGACGCAGCGATCTTCTGCGCGCTGTTCGGTCTATGGCTGCTGCGCCGCGAATATAAGCGCTTCGGGCTGGCGACGGCGCTAGGCCGCACGGTGCCGATCGGCCTCGCCGCGCTGACCATTTCAGCCCCCTGGTGGGCCTATAATTACCTGGAGTTCGGCAGTTTGATGCCGACCAGCGGCACCGCCCAGCAAGAGTGGGCGGTGAATGAGCGCCGCCTACGCTGGATTTTCTGGGCCTTAGGGGTGGCGGGTCTGCCACAGCTGTGGCTGGGGCAATTGGATGAGATGTTCGGCGATGGGATTCTTCTGTCGATCCTGCGGGCGGTGATCGGCGGCGGGCTGCTCTGGGGCTTTTGGCAAGCCCTCCGGCAGCGCGCCCCTTGGACCAGCAAGGATCCAGCCCAGCGCCGCGCTTGGGAGTTCGCGGCCTTGCTGGCTGTCGCCCTGGGGATGCTGTGCCTCTATTACGGCTTCAGCTTCATCGCTTATTGGTTTTATTACCGCTATCTCTTTTTCTTCGTGCTGTTGGCCACAGTTGGGATTGCCTGGCTGCTCGCCCCCTGGATCGCGCGGAACAAGGGCCGCGGGCAGGGAGCTGCCCTAATCCTCTGGTTTTTGGCCGGACCAACCCTCGCGTCGGCGCTGATGGCGCAGGGCGGCAAGACGTTGCACGTGGAAACCGTCTATTTCGAGCAACTGGCCCTGATCCGCGCCCATGTGCCGGACGATGCCCGCGTCGCCGCCGGACAGTCCGGCACACTGGGCTATTTCCGCCCGAATTCGGTCAATGTGGACGGCAAGGTAAACCGCAATGCCGTGCCCTATCAAACCCGCATGTGGGATTATTTGCGTGCGAATGACATCATTTGGTTCTGCGACTGGCCAAACTATGTGGAAAAATACCTTGGCCCCGATCCGCGCCAGCACGGCTGGCGGTTAGTGGCCGAAACAGGCTTCTGGCGTTTATGGAAATACGACGGGCCAAGCGGCGGGACCGACGCCGCCGCGCCGCACTAAAGCGGCGTCTCGACCGTCCCCAACGCTGCCGCCAAGCGGCTTTTGGCGCTGCCGGGGCGCAAGGGGCGGGGCTGACTGGCATCGGGAGCCCAGCCGGTCAGGAAAATCACCTCGAACCGCGCCTCGATGCGCCCATCCGGCGTTCCGAACCGGTCGGCATAATCGGCTGCCGCGCGGGCCAGGGTTGACCGACGCCAGGGGCGGCGGGCGCGGGCGGTCAGGGCATTTGTCTCGCCCATGCCGCGCAAGTCGCGCATCAGCGCCAGTACGTCGGGGTAGCTGACGGTCAGGGTATCGCTATCGACCACCGGCAGGGCGAACCCCGCCCGTTGCAGCAGCCGCCCGGCATCGCGAATATCGACCGTGGGAGATGCACGCGGCACCAGGGTTCCGGTTTCGGCGATTTCTGCTGCCGCTAGACTGGCCTTGAGTTCCTGCAACGTTTCCCCGCCGAGCAGAGCCGCGAGGAACAGACCATCGGGTTTCAAGGCCCGATTGGCCTGGATTAGCGCGCCCGGTAAATCATTGATCCAATGCAGCGACAGGCACGAGAGAATAAGATCAAGACTATTGTCGGCGAACGGCAGCCATTCTTCATCGGCGACCAGCTTCGGCCCCGGCGCGCGGGCGATCATGGCCGGCGAGAGATCCGCCGTCAGCAACGTTTCAATCCCGCCGCGACCGGCCTGCATCCGCGCTAAAGCCCCGGTATGGCCGCCAAGGTCGAGCGCGACCGGAAAGCGCCGCCGAATATCCTCCAGCCGATCCAGCAGCCGGTCGCCGATTTCCTGCACCAGAAAATCATAGCGCCCATCGAACCCCGCCGCTGCCCGGTCGCGGTGTTGGCGCAGCGCACGCCGGTCGAAGATCATCGCATCGGAAGTTGTTGCAGGCATTTCGCGTCCTTTCGGGGTATGCCTGTAGCAGACCCGGCCTCTCTCGCCTATACCCACAGGATGATGACACGATTGCGCTCCCCTGCTGTGCTTTTGGCCCTCCTCGCGCTTGCGGGGTGCGCCGAGATGAATTTCAGCCTCGACGGTCGCCCAACGCCATTGGCCTGCCCGACGGAAGAGAATTTGACCGCCCGCCGCCTGCGCATGGTCAGCACCGCCGAAGCTGAATGGCAGCGGTTCGGCGGGGGCGTGATCGATTGGTCGAACGGTCGCCGCGACGTGCTGGCCGAAGGGCTGAAGGAGACTGATCCCAGCCTCGCCAGCGACCTACGGCGCTATTGGCGGGCGGTGCCCACCGCCTTTGGGATGGAGGCCGCCGCCACCGATGGGAAAGCCACGCCCCTTGATGCGCCGTTCAGTCAAGCTTGGTCGGCCGCCTTCATCGCCTATCTCGCCTGTGCTGCCGGGGTGCCGAGCGAGGATTTGCCGCGCGCCGAGGCGCATTTCACCTATCTCGACGCCGCCTTGCTAGGGACCCCTGGCTTTATCGCCCAGCCGCCGCAAGAAGAAGTGCCGCAGCCGGGCGATCTGATCTGCGGCGACCGCTCGCCACCGGAAAAGCGCTTGTTAACCCTGTTGGACCGGCGCAGCGAAATCGGCGTACCGCGCCCCATGCATTGCGATATTGTGATCGAAGTGCGCCCCCGGCAGCTGCGAGCGATCGGCGGTAATGTCAATGATACCGTCAGCCTTAGCCTCTATCCGATTGATGCCGACGGCCGCCTGATCCGGTTGACCAATCCAGATGCCCCCGGCTGGTTCGCCGTGCTGCGCCCAACCTATCCCCTTCCACCAGAGACGGTTTCCCAGCGATGATCTTTGCCAAAACCCCGGCCCCGCCCTATTGGGCCGTGATTTTCAGCAATCAGTTGAGCGACGATACCGGCGGCTATGCCGAGATGGCCAAAACGATGGAGGAGCTTGCCTTACGCCAGCCCGGCTGCCTGGGGGCGGAGTCGGTCCGCAGCCCCGATGGGGCCGGGATAACGGTTTCCTATTGGCAGACCGAAGCCGATATGGTGGCGTGGAAGGCGGTCGCGGCGCATCTCGTCGCGCAGCGGTTAGGAAAGGAGCGCTGGTACAAGGGCTATGTCACCAGGGTTGCCCAGGTTACGCGCGATTACGCGCATGGGTCGGCGATCGCGCGGTAACGGCGGCCCCTGTGGCTTCTTGGTAACAGAGGGGAGATAAAATCAACGGCGCGTCCTTCCGACACAGCGCCCCCCTTTCCTATAACGTAAAGGGCATGGTACTTAGTTCTTAACAAGATAAAAATCTGGGAGGAAGACATGATGCGTTCCCCGATCAGCCGCACAGCCGTGCTGCTGGCCCTGACTGGCCTCGTCGTTGCCCCTGGCGCGTATGCCGGATCTTTCTACATCCAGGAACAAAGCGTTTCGGGCATGGGCGCAGCCAATGCCGGCCAGAATGCCATCGGCTTTGACGCGACGACCGTCTATACCAATCCCGCCGGGATGACCAATCTGACCCGGTCGCAGATTTCGGCGGGCGGCAATTTGCTGCTGCTGAGTTCCAAGCTGAAAAACGATGGGTCTTACGCCCAGCTGCCTGCCTCCTTGGGTGGGGCGCGGGTACCGACTGGCGGGTCGGACAATGAAGATAGTTTCGATCCGGCGATTGTGCCGAACCTTTATGGCGTTTGGGTGGTGAATGACGATCTGCGCCTCGGTGTTGGCGTCAACGCCCCCTTCGGCCTAGTGAATAAGTACCAGCAGGGCTTCTTCGGGCGTTACGACTCGCAAAAGTCCAAACTGGAAACCCTGAACATCAGCCTGACCGGGGCCTATAAGGTCTCGCCGAAATTTTCCATTGGCGGCGGCGTTGATATTCAGCGGGCGGCGACCACGCTCACCACGGCCGTTCCGGCGGTTGCCGGCCTGTCCGGCCTATCGGCGGCGCAAAGCCAGGCCTATCTCGCTTCTATCGGCGGGGTGAATGGGCTGTATAATGTCAATACCGATAGCCTGTTCACCGTGAAGGCCGACGGCTGGAGCGTCGGGGCCAACCTGGGCTTGACCTGGAAGCCGGTTGACGAATTGACCATCGGCTTAACCTACCGCAGCCGCATTAAGCACACGGTGGAAGGCGATCTGACGATTGCGCGCGGTTCGTCCATCTCCCGCTCTGGCCCCGCCGAAATTTCGGTGACCACGCCGGATATCGTAGGCCTTGGCGCGGCTTGGCAAGTGAACCCGAAATGGACGCTGCTGGCCCAGGCCAATTACTTCCACTGGAGCAATTTCGATAAGATCGATGTGAAGTCGAACGGATCGACCTTCTCGGTGGAGCAACAAGATTATCGCAATAGCTACTCGCTCGCACTAGGTGTGCATTATCGCTGGTCCGATGCGCTCATCCTGCGCGCCGGCACCCAGTTCGACCGGACGCCGACCGTCGATAAACATCGGTCGACCCGTGTACCGGATAACGACCGCGTGTGGCTGGCCCTGGGCGCAAGCTATGATGTGACCAGCAATATCTCGATCGACGCCGCCTATGCCCATGTGTTCATCGATGACGTGAAGGTCGATGTGACCAAAAGCACTGGTGCGCGCGTGAAGGGCAGCCTAAGCGATGCTTCGGTTGACATCTTCTCGATGGCGCTGCGCTACAAGTTCTAAGCCTTCCTCCCCAAACCTTGGGCACTCCCTTCCGGTTCTGCCGGAAGGGAGTTTTTTATGGCGCGAAACTGCCCAGGGGTAATGCCCCGAAAGCGCTTAAAAGCGCGCGTTAAATGCGCCTGATCGGCAAAGCCGCAGTCGGCGGCTACTGTGGCAATCGGCTCGCCCCTTCGGAGTCCGGCTTCCGCCCGATGCAACCGCGCGAGTTTTTGAAAGGCGTGCGGCGGCAACCCATAGGTTGCCCGAAACGCCCGGATCAATTGAAACGGCCCTAGGCCGGTTTCCGCTGCCAGCATCGCCAGTGTTACCGGGGGGACCGGATCGTCCCGCAGTCGCTCCGCCGCGCGATGCAGCGCCATATCCCCCACCCGTAGGGGGGCGGCCTGCCGTCGTGGCTTATGGCCATGGCGCTGGATCAGCGCCGCCAGAACTGAGAGCAGCGGCACCTCACGCGCCAAAGCATCGTGTTCGGCCAAAGCTGGAAACAGCGCCGCACATTGGTGTGCCAAAGCCGGGTCGTGCAGCACAGTCGCGGCAAAATACGGCAGCCCATCCGACGGTCGGTGCCCTAGCCCCTCGGCAACCTGGAGCATTAAGGCGGGATCGAGATAGAGCATCCGATAAGCCCAGCCCTCCGCCACCGCTGCGTGGCCATCATGCACGGCCCCTGGAGGCACTAAGGCCAGGCTGCCAACCGTTGCGTAATGCTGCTCGCCGCCCGACTGAAACGTCTCGACCCCACGGGTGATAACGCCAAAGACATAACGGGCATGGGTATGGGGGGCGAAGCGATGCTGGTGAAACCGCGCCAACAACACTTCCGTATCCCCTTCCGGCACCCGCCAGAAGCGGGCTGCCTCGCCAGGGCCGAGCTGCGCATCGAGCGCCTCATGCCCATCATGCGGCATCAGGGGCCTCCGCCTCGGTACAGATAGGCACGGCCTCCGCCCCGGCTAGAGGGGCGTACCAATCGCCGGAAAACCCCGCCGTAGCGCGGGCATTGGTATTGAAAGGCGGCTTCAACGGGCCGCGAAAATGCCGCCGCACAAGCCCCTGCCAGGTGGTGCGGGGATCGGTCATGCCCCGCTGCGCCGCCAACCACAAAAACCAGCGGTTGCCAATGGCGACATGGTTGATTTCATCCCGATAAATGATCGCCAGCGCGGCGGCAGAGGCCTCATCCTCCACCGCGCGGAATTTTTCGATCATCACCGGCGTCACGTCCAGACCGCGCGCTTCCAGCACCATCGGCACCACGGCCAGCCGGGCCAGTACATCGCCCGCCGTTTCCTGCGCCGCCTGCCAGAGGCCATCGTGGGCGGGAAGATCGCCGTAAGCCGCGCCAAGGTCCGCCAAGCGCTGGGCTAGCAGGGCAAAATGCTCCGCCTCCTCCGCCGCGACCTGCACCCAATCGGCAGTAAAGGCGGGCGGAAAGGCCGGGGCGAAGCGCGCCAGAATATCCCAGGCCAGATCGATCGCATTCAACTCGATATGCGCCAGCGCGTGTAGCAGCACCACCCGCCCGCGCACCCCGCGCGTTAGGCGGCGGTGGGGCATCGTATTGGGCGGTTGCAGAAGCGGACGATCCGGGCGCGCGGGCCAGTCGGGGGCCGGGGCGACCGGGCCGATGGGCAGCGCCGAAGTGGCCCATTGTGCCGCCGCCCGGCGCGAGAGCGTAACCTTCTGCGCCGGGTCGGGCGTGGTCAACACGGCCAGCGCCGCCGCCGTTAGGCTAGCGAAAGGCGGCGCGGCCTGCATCAGGTAATCGAAAAACGCGACAGAGCCTCCGCCAGATCGTCGCCGAAATGGCTCCCCTTACGAATGATCGCGGCGCGCGGCGGCAAGCCTTCCAGCGATGGATCGCCCCAACCGAAGCTGGTCAGCAACGCAAAGGGAATATCTTGAGTGGTCGGCATCGATAGAATGGCGCAGGCCAAATCGATGCCGGTCAATTCATCGAGCATGGCCGAGGCAACGATCAAATCCGGCTTCAAGCGCACCGCCATTTCCAGGGCCTCGAAACTCTTGCTGACATTGACCACCCGATAGCCACAGGCCATCAATTCCCGCTCGACGATCCGCCCCGCCGACCGCTGCGGCGAGACCAGCAAAATCACAATGTCCAGCAGCTTGATGTCATTCACATCGAAGGTGCGGGCCGTCGGCATCTGCTTCACCACCTCACGCAGCGACGGCGCGGGGGTTTCATCCTGTTCGGTATCGAGCGTTACGCGCAGCAGATCGGTAAAAGCCTGCAACCCATCGAGTTCACGGTCGCCCAGATCGGCCACTTCATCCACATAATCGGCCATTTGGTGCAGAATGACATCGGCAGCCATCAAGCCGACCGAGCGTGCCCCAATGCGCAAATTGTGGAAGTGCCGACGCATGGCTTGCAGCGCTTCGGTTTGTGGAACCAGCGCCGAGCGGACATTGCCCAGCATCACATCGATTTCATTCGTGATGTCGCGCGCCTCGTCGATGAATTCGGCGCGGATATGCTGTTCGAGGGTTTCGTCAATGGCCATGTCGGTGCCTAGCGCTGCGGGAAATCTTAACGGCGCTCACACTAGCGCAAGGGGCCGCGCTTGGCGATAGGTTGCGGCGCGAGTCGGGCTTGTCACGAAACAATCAAACTCCCCCCTGTTGCGCCGGACTCCTGGCTTGGCTAGACTCTGTCTTGTTGTTTCCCACCAACAACCGAAAGGAGGTGATCCTGTGTCTACCCACCAAGGGATTGTCAGGATGGCAGGATCTTTTTATCGAAAGCCTGCCCGCTTTGACGGGGGTGCCTTTTGCTTTCGGAGGTCGGGAGCAGTCTAACGCCCCCATCCCATCGGACGGGAAAGGGCCGCCCGGCATCCGGGCGGCTCATTCTTTTTCAGGGTGTAACGTGAGTGGCCTGCCTGGAGCGCTACCGTGATCGTTTCAGCTAACCTGCCGCCCGCGCAGGGCATCGCTGCCCGCCAACACCGCGCCACCGACGATCAGCACCGCCGCAAGCAGCACGTCGAGGGTAATTTGCGCCCGACCGCCTAAATAGAGGCCAAAGGTAGACAAAAGCGGCGTCGCGTAAGACGCGGCCCCCAGGGCGCGGAGCAGACCGCGCTTAATCCCCACATCCCAAAAGAAGAAGGCGGCACCGAGCGGCCCCGCCCCCATGATCGCCATAACCAGCCAGTCGCGCCCGGTCGGCGTAAAAGCGGCTTCCAATAGCAGGTGACACAGACCGGCCAGAAGCGCCGTTACCAGGCATAGGGCCGCGACGAAATCGGTCGGCACGGACGCGCAGAAGCGGCGGGATAGGACCGAATAACCGCCCCAGGCAACGGCAGCCCCCAAGGCCGCAAGATAGCCCGGTAGATAGGCCGCCTGAACCGTCATCCCAGGCCCCCCCACCAACAGCACCGTGCCACTCAGGCCCAGCAGCCCCCCGGCCAGGTGAAACCAGCGCAGCCTTTCCCCCGGTAGGAACGTGGAAAAAACCACAATCAGCAGTGGCCAGAGGTAATTGATAAGATTGGCCTGAACCGCCGGGGCGGTTTGTAGGGCGATGAAAAACAGCAAATGATAGCCGAACAGCCCCCCCACGCCCACGGCCCAAGCCAGCGGCGTCTGGCGGACCCAGGCGGCAACGGCGGCCCGCCCGCTGGCCCCGCGCGCTAGAATCAGCAGCGTCCCGACCAGACCGGCAAGTCCGAAGGTGATCGCGGTCAGCAGAAATGGCGGCACTGGCCCTGCCAGAGTAGTGAGGACCGCCAGACTGCCCCACAAAAGAATCGCCACGCTACCCAGCAGCGTCGCCGCCCCGACCGAAGACCGCGCCATATCCCATACCTACATAAAAAGGGGGAAGGCCGCGCCTTCCCCCGCACCCGCTGCTGTTTCAGCAGCTTTTCCCGGCTTACGCCACCATATACTGACCGCCATTAACCGAGATGGTCGCACCGGTGATGAAACTCGCGTCATCGCCAACCAAGAACAGCACCGTGCGGGCAATGTCTTGGGCGTAACCGAGACGCCCGACCGGGATCGTGGCGATAATCTTCTTCAGCACGTCTTCCGGCACAGCGGCAACCATATCGGTATCGACATAACCGGGGGCGACGCAATTCGCGGTAATGCCCTTCGCGGCCCCCTCGAAGGCCAGGGCCTTGGTGAAGCCAATCATCCCAGCCTTGGCCGCGCAGTAGTTCACCTGACCATATTGGCCGCGCTGACCATTGACCGAGCTGATCTGCACGATACGCCCGAAGCCCCGCTCCCGCATTCCTTCATAGACTGATCGGGTCATGGTGAAGCACGACTTAAGGTTGGTCGTGATAACATCATCCCACTGCGCCTCGGTCATGCGATGGAAGGTCGTATCGCGGGTAATCCCGGCATTATTGACCAGAATATCGACCGGGCCGAGCGCCGCTTCCACTCGCGCCACGCCTGCCTTGCACGCCTCGAAATCGGCGGCATTCCATTTTTCGGCGTGAATGCCGGTTTCCGCCGTGAATTTCGCCGCCGCTTCGTCATTGCCGCTATAGGTAACGGCGACAGTATAGCCTGCCTCCTTCAGCGTCTTTGCAATTGCCGCGCCGATCCCACGGGTCCCACCCGTCACTAGTGCCACTCGCGCCATTGACCGTCTCCCTTTGCCATTATTCCGTGTGCCTTGACGTGGCACCCGTCGGGTTCAGGAAACCACAAGCGGCGGCGGCAGGAAAGCGCGGTTACCCGCAACCGGCTGCGCAGGGCTATCGACCATTGCCGCAACATTTCATGTTTTTCATGAAAAAAAGATTGATAAACGAGAATTCCATGCCTAAGGTGATGCCGTTGAAACAAGGTATCCTAACTATGAGTTCTTCTCCTCTCGATGGTGTTACCCGTCTCGCGGGCCGTGCTCATCGTGTCGTCACCCTGCTCATGTGGGGGTGGCCGGTCTGGATGGTCGGCTACACCTATTGGGTCGTGGAACATCGGTTGCCGGACCTTCAGGATAAATGTGCGCCTGGGGTGCTGCCGGTTCTAAGCTGGATGGGCAAGAGCATTGTTGGTGCCGGGGCGCTGATTTTGGCGGGGGCGCTTTTCTATTCCCTCGGCCAGGTGCAGATTTTGCTGGCCGAATATCGGGAAGGACGGGTGTTCGAGGCGCGTGCGGCGCAGCAGTTGACCTGGCTCGGTAAGCTCGTTCTGCTGTGGTGGGTCGGCAATCCATTGTCTGAAGTAATCATGAGCGCCATGCTCTGGGCTATCGGGGAACTGCCGATCGATGACCTGAGTACAGAACCCGATTTCGCCTTTCTCCTCTTCGGCCTTCTGCTCTACGTTCTCGGTCGCATCATGGGGGAAGCGGTGCGCGTGACGGAAGAGCAGAGGCTAACGATTTAATGGGGATCCTGGTTCATCTCGATGTGATGCTGGCCAAACGCAAGATGCGCCTGGGCGATCTGGCGGATCGGGTCGGCATTTCGTTGCAGAATCTCTCTATTCTTAAAACCGGCAAGGCCAAAGCGGTGCGTTTTTCCACCCTTGCAGCCCTGTGCCGCGCCCTGGAGTGCCAGCCGGGGGACCTGCTGGCCTTCGATCCCGACGCCCCAGACGAGGGGGCGGACCCACCCGACGGGGCCTAACCCGCCCTCGGAGACCTTCATGTTCTGGAGTTTGATCCATGCCTTTGCCACGGCTTCGTCGCGGCGAAATGGTCGCGCTTATTCTAAAACCGACCGCGTGCCTCTCCCCGCTGCGGGGGCAGGTCCGCGACCGCAGCCCCCTGATGCTGCTGGGGGTGGGGCTGCTGCTGATGACCCTCGCCCTGGTCGAAAGCGCGCGCGCCGCCCCGCCGCCGCGCCCGCCCCTGCCCGCTGACGCGCAGCGGATGACGGCGACCGAGTTAAAAATTCTAACGGCCCATGCCGCCAGCTACCGCAACCGCGATGCTGCCGACCCAACCACCTATTCCCTGCGCCCCGACGGCAGTCTGACCGTCTACCTTAACCAGGGGCGGGAGGTTTTAGATGGCAAGTGGAGTATTGAGGCCGATCAATTCTGCATCCGCCTCGGTTGGTTTTACAAAAGCTGCTCCGATGCCTGGCGGGTAGGGGACGGCAGCTACTTCTTCTGGGGCGAGGATGAGGACGAAACCAGCAGCCTCGCCCGCAATACCTACGACCGCCTGCGATAACCCTAGGTAGCGAGACAAACATGACCGCCTATACGCTCGATCTGCGCGCGACGCAGACCGAAACCCATAATTTTGCCCAAGCGATGCTCGCCCTAAGCGGCGCGCCAGGGGTGCAAGTTAGCCGTTTGACCGGCCCCATCCTGAGCACGGCAGCTGCGGGCCTATCGGATACGGCCGAGGGCACGGCAATGCTGACCAGCCACACCTTCAACGCCGGATCGCAAATGAAAATGGTAACGGCAGTGGTCGTGCTACAATTGGCCGCCGAAGGTAAACTCGATCTGCAAAAAACCGCCGCCGATTATCTAAATGCCGCAGACCTCAAAGGCATCGCCAATGCTGGAACGGCGACCCTAGAGCAGCTTCTGGCCATGCGGTCCGGCATTCCTGATTACCTAGGGGTCATGGACGCGAACGGCGATCCAAAATTTTGGACCGACGCTATGCGCGATCCGTCGCACGTTCATGGCACTGCGGAAGCCTTGGCCCTGGTGCGCGGGCTGGCCGCCACCGGCAAGGCGGGGGAAAAATTCCACTATTCCAATACGAATTACGAGCTACTGGGGCGGATCGCCGAAGCCGCGACCGGACAGTCGTTGGAAGCCCTGTGCCAAGCGCGGGTCTTCAAGCCAGCGGGCATGACCCAGACCACCACCCAAGGCTGGCCCCTGACCACCGATCGCAGCCATGGCTATGTGGTGACCGGCGACGGCACCTTGCTGGACGCGACGCCATTGCCCGTCGATATTGGCGGCGATGGCGGGCTTATCACCACCACCGCCGATATGGTACGCTTTCTTGATGCGCTTTTCACCCGCAAGACCCTCTTGTCGCAGGCCGATCTGGCGCGCATGACGCAACCGATAAGCCTCGTCAGCAGCTTTGACGGGGGCAGCCTGACGTTTGGCCTGGGCATGAGCAGCCTGCGCACCGAGGCTGATGTGTTTCACGGGTTTTCCGGCGGGGAGGCAACCAATCTATCGGCCACCCATTGGTCCGCTGCAACCGGCAGCATCGTTTCAACGATGGAAAACCGTGATCGGGTGCCCGAAGGTAAAACCGCGACCTATGGTCTTAACCTTCAGGAACTGGCGCGTTTGGCGGAAGCGGGCACGGCCAGCGGGCTAACGCTGCTGGGCGCGCGCGATACGCTTACCCTGCACGGTAGCAGCGCCGCCGACCTATCGGTCTCCGTGGCGGCGGGGCAGGTGGTTCTGACCCATGGGACAAGCCGTGTCGAAATCGCCACCCCGCCCGAAACCCTCGCCCCAGACCAAATCCGCTTTACCGACGGCTCCCGCCTACTCGCGGGAACCGCCGGGGCGGATACCCTGATGGGTGGCATCGGAAATGATCGGTTCATCGGCAGTGGCGGGACGGATCGGCTCGACGGCGGCAGTGGCCGCGACCACCTTAGCCTCAGCGGCACACGGGCCGAGTATCAGCTAACCCAGGATGGGAACGGCGGCTGGCGTCTTAGCAGCGCCGCGGGCACCAGCCACCTGACGGGGATCGAAGTTCTGGACTTTGCCGACCAAAGCTACAGCCTGCCGAATGCCACCGTAAGCGGGCCGCAAGTGCATCGCTTCTACAATAAAACGGTGGGAACCCATTTCTGGACCGCGTCGGAGGCCGAGGTCGCGGCCCTCAAGGCCAAGGGCGGTGGCTTTGCCTACGAAGGCCCCGTGTTTCAGGCCGCCGGGTCCGATGGAACTATCGAGGTCTTTCGCCTGTTCCACACAAAAGCCGGGCGGCATTTCTACACGGCCTCGGCCGAAGAACGGAACGCACTCCTGGCCAATAGCAAAAGCGGCTACCGGGACGAAGGGATCGCCTTCAAAGCCTATGCGGCGGATGCCGGCCCGCAGGAAGCCGTGCATCGGCTGTTCCACACTAAAACCGGGACCCACTTCTACACCGATTCGACCGCCGAAAAAGACGCGCTGCTGCTGGGGCAGAAAGACTTCAAATACGAAGGGATCGCCTTTTGGGTCCTGCCCTAGCCCATGACCGCCTTACGCTGGAGCGAGACCAACTGCCCGACACCCAGCTTGGCAAGGCGCAATAGCTCGATGAATTGTTCCTCACTGAACGGGTCTTGCTCCGCCGTGCCTTGGATTTCGACCAGCCCACCGCGCCCCGTTAGCACAAAATTGGCATCGGCCTGGGCATTGGAATCTTCAGCATAATCAAGGTCGAGCACCGGCACGCCGTTGAAGAGACCGCAGGAAACCGCCGCCACTTCTGCTTTCAGCGGCAGGGCGGCGATCGCCTTGCCGTCGACTAACTTGCGCAGAGCCAGATGCAGGGCAACGTAGGAGCCGGTGATCGCGGCGGTGCGGGTGCCGCCGTCGGCTTGCAGCACGTCGCAATCGATCTTGATCTGGCGTTCGCCCATCGCGGTTAGATCGGTCACCGCGCGCAGAGCGCGGCCAATCAGGCGCTGAATTTCCTGGGTGCGCCCGCTCTGCTTGCCCTTAGCGGCTTCGCGGTCGGTTCGGCTATGGGTGGCCCGCGGCAGCATCCCATATTCCGCCGTTACCCAGCCCTTGCCGGTATTGCGCAGAAAGGGTGGCACTTTCTCGTCCACCGACGCGGTGCAGAGAACATGGGTATCGCCGAACCGGACCAGGCAGGAGCCTTCCGCATATTTGGCGAAGCCCGGCTCCAGGCTCACGGCGCGCAGGTGATCGGCGGCGCGGCCCGATGGGCGGCGGAAGGCGGTCGTCATCCTCTACTCCTATTCGCTTTGCGCCGATCCGGCGAAAAATTCCTTCACCCGCTGAAAAAAGCCCGACGACTGCGGATGCGTCTGATCGGCTTCGCCGGCCGCATCGAACTCGCGCAGCAGCTCCTGCTGGCGCGGCGTTAGATTGACCGGGGTTTCCACGGTGGATTCGACGTACATATCGCCGCGTTGATTAGAGCGCAAAACCGACATGCCCTTGCCGCGCAAGCGGAACTGATGGCCGGTCTGCGTACCGGGCGGAATAGTGATCTTAACCCGCGACCCATCGATGGAGGGAACCTCGATCTGCCCGCCCAGCGCCGCCGTCGTCATCGGCAATGGCACCCGGTAGAAGATATTCGCCCCGTCGCGCTGGAAAATCCGGTGCGGGGCGACTGAGAGGAAAATATACAGATCGCCCGATGGGGCACCGCGCACGCCCGCCTCGCCTTCGCCGGTCAGGCGAATGCGGGTGCCATCCTCCACCCCCGCCGGGATGGTGACAGAGAGGGTTTTCTCCTGCCGCGTCCGGCCCGCGCCCGCGCAGACTTTGCAGGGCTTTTCGATCACCCGGCCCGCGCCGCCGCAGGTGGGGCAGGGCCGTTCTATGGTGAAGAAGCCTTGCTGCGCTCGCACTTTCCCCATACCAGAGCAAGTCGGGCAGGCGACCGGCTTCGATCCCGCCTCGGCCCCGGACCCGTCGCAGGCTTCGCAGACGATGCTGGACGCCACTTGGATTTTCGCCGTGGTCCCGGCGAAAGCGTCTTCCAGGCTGATTTCAAGATTATAGCGCAGGTCCGACCCGCGCCCGCTGGTCGCCCCGCCGCCCCGGCGACCGCCGCCCATAAACTCGCCAAAGACTTCATCGAAAATATCGGCGAAGCCCGACGCGAAATTGAAGTCGAACCCCCCCGCCGCCGCACCACCGCCGCCGCGCCCGCCCTCGAAAGCGGCATGGCCAAAGCGATCATAGGCCGCGCGCTTATCATCGTCGCGCAGCACGTCATAGGCTTCGGACACTTCTTTGAACTTCAACTCGGCGGCGGCATCCCCCGGATTGCGATCCGGATGATACTGCATCGCAAGTTTGCGATAGGCTTTTTTTAGCTCGTCGGCGCTGGCTGTGCGCGAGACACCGAGCAGCTCGTAATAATCCTGTTTCGCCATGGCTGCGGTCGCTGTCCCTCAAGCGGGTGTCGGCTTAAGACGGCACGGTCGGCAGTTCCCAGACAGGGAAACTGCCGACCGGCACGGAAGGGGAGAGGGCGTGCCCCGCCTTAGGCGGAACGGCCCTTCTTCCGGTCATCGACTTCCTCAAAATCGGCATCGACGACGGTGCTATCGCCCGTATCATCGGCCTTCCCGGCAGCCCCCCCGGCACCCGACCCCGGATTTTCGGTTTCCTGGGCCTTGTAGATGGCTTCACCGAGTTTCATCGCGGCTTTTGCCAAGGCTTCGGTTTTTGCCTTGATCGACGCGGCATCGCCCGACTCCAGTACCGCCTTCAGCGCCTTCACCTCTTCTTCGATCGCCGATTTTTCCGATGCGGCGATTTTATCGCCATGCTCGGCCAGGCTCTTTTCGGTCGAATGGATTAGGCTATCGGCGCTATTGCGCGCTTCGGCCACTTCCTTCTTCCGCTTGTCTTCGGCGGCATTGGCTTCGGCATCCTTGACCATCTTTTCGATCTCGGAGTCCGACAGGCCGCCGGAGGCCTGGATGCGGATCTGCTGTTCCTTACCCGTTGCCTTATCTTTCGCCGAGACATTGACGATGCCGTTGGCGTCGATATCGAAAGTCACTTCGATCTGCGGAATGCCGCGCGGCGCAGGTGGAATGCCAACCAGATCGAACTGGCCCAGCATCTTATTATCCGCCGCCATTTCGCGTTCGCCCTGGAAGACGCGGATGGTCACCGCCGTCTGGTTATCGTCGGCGGTCGAGAAAGTCTGACTCTTCCGGGTGGGGATCGTCGTATTGCGGTCGATCAAGCGGGTGAAGACCCCGCCCAGGGTTTCGATCCCCAGCGACAGCGGGGTGACGTCGAGCAACAGAACGTCCTTCACTTCGCCCTTCAGCACGCCGCCCTGGATGGCGGCACCGACGGCCACCACTTCATCCGGGTTCACGCCGCGATGCGGTTCCTTACCGAAGAAGCGCTTCACCGTTTCGATGATCTTCGGCATCCGGGTCATCCCGCCGACCAGGATCACTTCATCAATATCGGCGGCGGTGAGACCGGCATCCTTCAGCGCGGCCTTGCAGGGTTCGACCGTGCGTTCGACCAGATCATCGACCAGGGCTTCCAGTTTGGCGCGGGTCAGCTTGACGTTGAGATGCTTCGGACCAGAGGCATCCGCCGTGATGAACGGCAGGTTCACTTCGGTCTGGGTCGAGGACGACAGTTCGATCTTGGCCTTTTCCGCCGCGTCCTTCAGGCGTTGCAGCGCGAGCTTATCGGAGCGCAGGTCGATGCCCTGTTCCTTTTTGAACTCGTCGGCCAGGTAATCGATGATGCGCTTATCGAAATCTTCACCGCCCAGGAACGTATCCCCGTTGGTAGACTTCACCTCGAACACGCCATCGCCGATTTCCAGCACGGATACGTCGAAGGTCCCACCGCCGAGATCATAGACGGCGATCGTCCCAGTGCCCTTCTTCTCCAGCCCATAGGCAAGAGCAGCGGCGGTCGGCTCGTTGATGATGCGCAGAACTTCCAGCCCGGCGATCTTGCCCGCATCGCGGGTGGCCTGGCGTTGGGCATCGTTGAAGTAGGCCGGTACGGTGATGACGGCCTGGGTCACGGGTTCGCCCAAGAAGGCTTCCGCCGTTTCCTTCATCTTTTGCAGAATGAACGCGCTGATCTGCGACGGGGCATATTTCTTCGAGCGGCTTTCGACCCACGCATCGCCATTATCGCCCCCGATGATCTTGTACGGAACGAGGCCGATTTCCTTCTGCACCAGCTTATCATCGAAGCGGCGGCCAATCAGGCGCTTGACGGCGAATAAGGTATTTTCCGGGTTCGTTACCGCCTGGCGCTTTGCCGCCTGGCCGACCAGCCGGTCGCCATTATCGGCAAAAGCGACCATCGACGGCGTGGTGCGCGCGCCTTCCGCATTCTCGATCACGCGGGCCGATTTGCCATCCATGATCGCGATGCAGGAGTTGGTCGTGCCAAGGTCGATCCCGATAACTTTGCTCATCAAACTCTTCCTTCTGGTTAGCAGACACTGCAACGGCCCGGAAGCGACCGGCGACCGGCCCCTTCCCACGGCACCGTCGCTGGTCCCCGTGGTCTTGACCGAGTGTGCAGTATCGGCCTTGCCGTTGCACCTCGATCCTGTCGAGGCTGTATGTAGGGCGCGGCGCTTCCGGCTGCAACGGCGAAATCACCGATGCCCGCCGGGTTTTTTGACGCCGCAAGCGCGAAAAACGGTCGCCCCGCGCCGATTCCGCCATGAGGGATTCGCATAGCTGATGACAATTGAGTCCTGGCGCGGTCACAAACCTGTCACCGTGCAGTAACACGGATTAACTACGGTGCAAGCATCGATAGATTCTCTGAGCGCCGTTGGTTCAGATATGCCGGGGGCGAGGCTATGCGTTTGCCTGAATTGTCCATTTCCTTAAAACTTCCCGTCCTGATTGTTGGGGCGGCCTTGGTGTCGGGCATCGCAACTGGTGTGGTTTCCTTCATCACCGCCGAACAACAGTTGCGCACCGCCACCGAAAATAAGCTGGATTCGCTGCTGGAATCGCGCCGGGCGGCGGTTTCGTCCTATTTCGAGGGGGTTGCCACCAATCTGCGGGTTCTGGCCACCAGTCCGGCCGTGCGGGGCGCGCTGAACGATCTGACCATCGGTTGGCAGAGTTTTGGGTTCGAGCGGACCGAGGCGCTGCAAGCCGCCTTTATTACGAAGAATCCCGATAAGGCGGATCGCTCGAAGCTCGACGACGGCAAGACCGAGAATTTCTATAGCCCGGCCCATATCCAGCACCATCCGTGGCTGCGCACCGTGCGCCAGGAATCGGGCTATGGCGACCTGATGCTCTTCGATGCCAGCGCCAATCTGATCTATACGGTGGCCAAGAACGACGATTTTGCGACCAGCTTCCGCGCTGGGCCGTTTAAGGAATCGCATCTTGCCAAGCTGGTGAAGGTGATCCGCGACAATCCGGAAGCGGGCAAGATCGTCATGGCCGATTTTGCCCCCTATAAGCCGAATGGCGATAAGCCTACCAGCTTTCTTGGCACGGCGGTTTTCCAGCCGGATGGGGCCTTTTCCGGGGTTTTGGCCGTGCAATTGCCGGTCGATGGAATGAATAAGGTCCTGGGCCAAACCGATGGGATGGGCAAGACCGGCGAAACCTATATGGTCGGCTCCGACCTCATGATGCGCTCCGTCTCGCGCTTCTCAGGGGCCGATGCGATTCTCTCAACCCATGTGGAAACCCAGTCGGTCAAATCGGCGCTGGAAGGCCGCAATGGTGTGCATGAAATCGAAAATTACCGCCAGGTGGATGTGATCTCCTCCTACCGCCCGGTGGATATTTTCGGCGTGCGCTGGGCCTTGGTTGGGGAAATCGATGCGGAAGAAGTGTTCGCCGATATCGAAAGCCTGCGCACGACTTTGCTGCTAACCGGCACGGCGCTACTGGCCATTCTGACCGCGCTTGGCATTGTCACCGCACGCGGTATCGCCGTGCCGCTCAGTGCGATCACCCAGGCGATGAACCGCCTGGCCTCTGGCGATCTCTCCGTCACTATTCCAGGCCGGAAGCGCAGCGACGAGATCGGCAAAATGGCCCTGGCCTTTGATGTTTTCAAACAGCAGGCCATCGATAACGACCGGCTGGCGCAGGAGCAGGAAGCGCTGGAACAGCGCGCCGCCGAAGTGAAGCGCCGCACGCTGAACGAACTGGCACAAAGTCTGGAAAGCAGCGTCAATCACGTTGTGCAGGAAGTGTCGGGCTTGGCCGATGATATGGAATCGACCGCGCTCGGCATGACGCGCACCGCCGAGGAAACCAGCCGCCAATCGGGCCACGTTTCGGAAGCGGCCCAGCACGCCGCCGAATTCGTGCAAAATGTGGCCAGCGCCGCCGATCAACTCAGCCGCTCGATCACCAGCATCACGAACCAGGTGCAAGAGGCCGGCAAGGTCGCCGGGCACGCGGTACAGAATGCCGATGTTATCACCGATACGATGCGCAGCCTGTCGGAAGCAGCGCAGCGCATTGGCCAGGTGGTGGATCTTATCAATGGGATCGCCGGGCAGACCAATCTGTTGGCGCTGAATGCCACCATTGAGGCAGCGCGCGCCGGGGAAGCCGGCAAAGGCTTTGCCGTGGTGGCAGGCGAGGTAAAGCAGCTCGCCACGCAAACCGCCCGCGCCACCGGCGATATCGCCGCGCAGGTACAGATGATCCAATCGACCACCCGGCAAGCGGTGGATGGGATTGCTGCGATTGCCGGGATCATCCGGCGGCTAGATCAGATTAACGGCGAGATTGCCGGGGCAATCGATCAGCAAGATCGCGCCACGTCAGACATCGCCTCCTCCATCCAATCGGCTGCCGCCTCGACCAATACGGTATCGGGCAGCATCGGCGGCGTGACCCAGGCCGCCATCGATACTGGCGATGCCGCCGTCCACGTGCTGTCCATCGCAGGCAAGCTGAACGAAGAATCGACCAGCCTGATGGAAACCATCGAAGGTTTCGTACGCCAGCTGCGCGATACCGCCGATGGGGACGCCGTCGAACTCAGCGCCCCGGCCAATGATATGGCGGATGCCGCCGAACACGCGCCGGTGCTGATCTCGGCTGCGGCGGAATAACGCAAGGGTGCCTTGCGGGCGGGGGGAACCGCCACCCTTTCCCCGCTCCCCCCCGCCTGTTACAAGGACGTAACACACTCAAAGGCAAAGGGTTGAGCGGGTCCATGCGGCAAGGGGAAGTTCGGCGCGCAACGAAGGAAACCAGCATCGAGGTTCGGGTGAACCTTGACGGCACCGGGGTTTATGACGTGAAAACCGGCATTGGTTTTCTCGATCATATGCTGGAGCAGCTCTCCCGCCATAGTTTGATGGATCTCTATGTGCGGGCCGAGGGCGATCTGCATATCGACTTTCACCACACTACCGAAGATTCGGGCATCGCTATCGGCGAAGCCGTTAGTAAAGCCTTGGGCGACCGCAAGGGCATCACCCGCTATGGGTCGGCCCTGATCCCGATGGATGAGACGCTAACCCGCGTGGCGCTCGATGCCTCGAACCGGCCCTATCTGATCTGGAAGGTGCACTTCACCCGCGACAAGCTGGGCGAGATGGATACCGAATTGTTCAAGGAATGGTTCCAGGCCTTCGCCCAGGCCGCCGGGTTGACATTGCATGTGGAAAATATTTACGGCGAGAATAACCATCACATCGTCGAAAGCTGCTACAAAGCGCTGGCCCGCGCCCTGCGGCAGGCGACCGAGATCGACCCACGCGCCGCCGCCGCCATCCCCTCCACCAAAGGGGTGCTGGGTGGGTCGCTGTGATGGAAACCATTGCGGTCATTGACTATGGATCGGGCAATCTCACTTCTGCCGCGAAAGCCTTAGAACGGGCAGCGCGCGATACCGGCTTGTCCGCCAAGGTCATCGTTACGGGTGACGCCGAGGTGGTCGCTACGGCGGACCGGCTGGTCCTGCCCGGCCAAGGCGCGTTCGGCGATTGCCGCCGGGGCTTGCTCGCCGTGCCCGGTTTGCTGGAGGCCTTGACCGAGGCGGTCCGGGTGAAGGCAAAACCCTTCTTCGGCATTTGTGTTGGAATGCAGCTGATGGTGACGCGCGGTATCGAGCACGGCGACCATGCCGGGCTGGACTGGATTCCCGGCACATGCCAACGGCTAACCCCAACCGATCCCACGCTGAAAATCCCGCATATGGGCTGGAATAATCTGCACCTAACCCAGCCCCGGCATCCGATTCTGGCCGGATTGGGGACGGAAGAGCATGTTTATTTCGTGCATTCCTACCATATCACCGATATCGCCCCGCAGGATGTGCTGGCCGAGGCTGCCTATGGTGGCCCGGTTGTTGCGATCATCGGACGCGATACAATGGTGGGAACCCAGTTTCATGCCGAAAAGAGCCAAAGCGCCGGGCTACGGCTGCTTGGCAATTTTCTGACCTGGCGGCCCTAACCCACCGAGGCCCCGCGCCGGAGGAGAGAGCGATGGACCAGAGCGTGCAGCCCCCCCGCCCGGACGGTGTTATCAGCGCCGAACGGCTGGATGCCTTCACCGGAACCGATTTGCACGACCTCTGCGATGCCGCCGCCGCCGCGATTGACGATGGCGGCGGTTTCGGCTGGCTACACGCCCCCCGCCGCGAGGTATTCGAGCGGTATTGGAGCGGCGTCGTGCTGGTGCCCGAACGCACCCTCTTCGTTGGGCGGTTAGACGGCACCATCGGCGGCGCGGCGCAACTGCAGCGCCCCCCGCGCAACAATGAGGCCCAGGCCCATATCGCGACGCTCACCGGCCTCTTCGTCGCCCCTTGGGCGCGCGGGCGCGGGGTGGCGCGGGCCATCGTATTGGCCATCGAAGCGGCGGCGCGCGACGCCGGGTTCAAGGTGATTAATCTCGACATCCGCGAAACCCAGGCCAATGCCATCAAACTCTATGAATCCCTGGGCTACCACCGCTGGGCCACCCATCCACATTATGCCATCGTCGAGGGGCGGATGATTGCCGGACATTATTTCACCAAGCTGCTGAGTGACGCGCCATGATCTTGTTTCCCGCGATCGATCTGAAGGAGGGGGCCTGCGTCCGCCTCGTGAAGGGCGATATGGCACAAGCCACGGTTTTCAATAATGATCCAGGCGATCAGGCTAGGCAGTTCGCCAAGGCGGGGTGTGAGTGGATCCATGTTGTCGATCTTGACGGTGCTTTTGCCGGACGCCCTGCCAATCGCCGCGCGGTGGAGGCGATTTTGGCGGCGACCCCCCTGCCGGTACAATTGGGCGGCGGCATCCGGGACCTTGCGACCATCGATGCTTGGCTAACCGCCGGGGTTCGCCGCGTGATCCTGGGAACCGCCGCCGTACGCGATCCGGCGCTAGTGAAGGCGGCTTGCCGCCAGTTCCCCGACCGGGTGGCCGTTGGTATCGATGCCCGGCAGGGGTTTGTTGCCGTCGAAGGCTGGGCCGAAACCTCTGAACTGCAAGCCGTCGATCTCGCTCGCTTGTTCGAGGATGCGGGCGTTGCTGCGATTATCTATACCGACATCGACCGGGACGGCACGTTGAGCGGTGTGAATGTCGAGGCGACCGTCGCCCTATCCCAGGCGGTGCGCATCCCGATCATCGCCTCTGGTGGGGTTGGCTCGCTTGCCGATCTGCGCGCCCTAAAGGCGGCGAATGCCCCTGGCATCGCCGGGGTCATCACCGGGCGGGCGCTTTATGACGGGCGCATCGATCTGCCCGATGCTCTCGCCCTACTGGCCGCGTAAGGAAGCCGTCAATGCTTAAAATCCGCCTTATTCCCTGTCTCGATGTGAAGGACGGGCGCGTGGTAAAGGGCGTCAATTTCGTCGATCTCGTCGATGCGGGCGATCCCGTTGAACAGGCGCGCTTCTATGATGCGGCGGGTGCCGACGAGCTGACCTTCCTCGACATCACCGCCTCTTCGGATAATCGCGCTACAATTCTAGACGTGGTAGCCCGAACTGCGGCGGAATGTTTTATGCCGCTGACCGTCGGCGGCGGGGTGCGCGCGGTCGAGGATATTCGTAAGCTTTTGTTGGCGGGTGCGGATAAAGTCTCCATTAACACCGCTGCCATCCATCGCCCGGAATTCGTGCGCGAGGCGGCGGAGAAGTTCGGCAGCCAGTGCATCGTCGTCGCCGTGGACGCGAAACAGGTCGCGCCGGGCCGCTGGGAAATCTTCACCCACGGCGGGCGCAACCCAACGGGGTTGGAAGCGATTGCCTGGGCGCAGCGCATGGCAGAGTATGGGGCGGGCGAACTGCTGCTGACCTCGATGGATCGCGACGGCACCAAGAGCGGCTTCGACTTGGCCCTAACCCGCGCGGTGGCCGATGCGGTGCCGGTGCCAGTGATTGCTTCTGGCGGGGTTGGCACCCTCGATCATCTGGTCGATGGGGTGCGGGACGGCCATGCCGCCGCCGTGCTCGCCGCCTCGATTTTCCATTTCGGCACCTTCACAATTGGCCAGGCGAAGGCCCATATGGCCGCGGCTGGTCTGCCGATGCGGCCCCTGACCGGACAAGCGGCGTAAGTCCTTATGTCTGCCCCTAAAATGAGCATGAAGGAAATGTGTAGTCTCTGCTCATATATGTCTAGACAAAGCCCTGTAAGATGCGCACAACCGTCGCTCGGAGAGCTAAGATGACGGAGTCCCCCATGACCGCCCCGACGGCGCATATTCTGGACCATCTGTACAGCCGGATCGACGGCAAGCGGAAGGCCGATCCAGAAACCTCCTATACCGCCAAAATGTTTGCGCGCGGCACCCATAAGATTGCGCAAAAAGTGGGGGAGGAAGCCGTCGAGACGGTGATCGAAGCCATTCGCGGGAAGCGCAAGCGGCTGGTTTCGGAAAGCGCCGACCTTCTGTATCATCTGACCCTGCTCTGGGCCGCGTCGGATGTGGAACCCGGCGATGTCTGGCGGGAATTGGCACGACGCGAAGGCGTGTCGGGCTATGCCCATCTTGGCCGCGAGACCGAGGGCGACGACGAAGATTAACCCCGGCAGAATAATAGCCTGCCGGATATTCTGGGGAGAAAGCCCGCGTGACCTACGATCCGTCGAATGTCTTCGCCAAAATCCTGCGCGGCGAAATCCCTTCCAAGCCGGTTTATGAAAATCCGCATGTACTGGCCTTTCCAGACATCGCCCCGCGCGCGCCGGTTCATATTCTGATTATCCCGAAGGGGGCCTATATCAGTGCCCAGGATTTCAGCGAGAAAGCCAGCGCCGAAGAGAAAATTGCCTTTTTCGAGGCGATTGGAACGATCGCCAAGCAGCAGGGCATTGCCGACAGTGGCTACCGACTGATTGCCAATGCCGGTGCCCATGGGCATCAAGAAGTGCCACATTTCCACTTGCACCTCATCGGCGGACGCGCGCTCGGCTCGATGCTGCCGAACGATTAAGCGTCACCCGATCAAGCGGCCCCGGCCACAATCAGGTCCAAAGGCTGCTGCACTTTCAGCAGCAATTGGCCCCGGCCGCCTTGTAAAAGGCGGATACCGTCGTTCCGCTCCTCCAGCCGTCGCCGCAACAAAATCAGCCGGGTCGCTAGATTATCGGAGACGAGGGGCAAGCCCAGGTCTGGATCTAGGCGCAGTTCGCGGCTGCTGAATTGCGTGCGTCCCTGTATCTTATATTCGCGCAAAAGTTTCCACAGAATCGCCCCGGCGACCCCTTTGATGAGATAATCGTCGTTCAAGAACACGGTCGAGGTCCCAGTGTAATAGCGCACCCGCAAGGCCGGGCCCGTCTGCGGACCGGCGGGCGGGGCGGCCTGCGGTTCCTGATCGAATTCGGCGCAGTCCCCATCCTGGAACTGCATCAACAGCGAGGAAAAACTGAGGGCGATCACCGCCAAAGCATCTTCCATCTCATAGGAGAACGCACAGGGACGGGGGCTTTCGGCGAAAAGCACGCCCTTCAAGGTTCCGCCAATCGCAATCGGCACCGCCACTTGGCTTTGCGGATCGATCAGGCCAGGCAGGGGAATTTCGGGGGTCAGGGCTAGCGCGCCCCCCTGATCCGCAGCGGTGCGCCGGATTGCGCGACTATAGGCATTGGCGTTCAGCATGTGATTGATGCGAATGGGCGTTTCGATCTCGGCACAGGTGCCGATTACCCCTTCCCCCAAGGCAACCTCCGACCCGATGCCGGAGGTTTGATAGCCGTGGCTAACAATCGTATAGAGCCGCCCGCTGCCCCGGTCGAGCGCCAGCAGCATTCCATGCTCGATTCCCAAATGCTGGGCCAGGGTCGGAAATAGCTTGGCAATCAGCGAGTCACCATCGCGGCACCGGCTTAGAACTTCCTGCACCCGGCGCAGGGCCGACATCGGGCTAGGTTGCGGCGGTAGCGGCTGGGCGTAACTGGTCACGAGGTCCACCGAAATTACTCGATACACATCGGACCCGCGCAGGTGAAAAATGTGCTCAACCCCATGATGCGAAGCAATTCCCGCCAGTTTAGCGCGCATCCGCTCGAATAATGGGCCTTCCGTTTCAGTACGCAGGTAACGCACCCGTACCCGATAGCGCTCTACCGTATGCGGATTCATCAGCAGTATTTCCGCGAAAGGATTCTCTTGGATATTCTGGTGGGTCTTGTTGAAAAACTGAAAACTGGCCGCCAGATGCGCTTCATCGATATAATGAACGTCTGAAATATACGATAGATTGACGACCCCTGCCGCCGAGGCGGTTGTGATGATCGAGGGGTAAATCCCATCCAAGGCATCGCGAACTGAACTAAGGGCGAGCGACATTTAAGCCTCCAACGGCAGCCCAGCCCGTGGACCGGGGGTCTGGTCGAAAACGCTGGTCGGGCGAAACCGCACGACCACAACCTGCTGCGGATCGTGCGCCAGATAGATTTTTCCCAACCGTTCTGGACAATCGATTTTGTGCAGTTCGACCACCACGCGCTCGGTTGTCCGCACCAACCAGGGGGCTTCGGTCGGTAGCAGCGGGCGGGTTCCGAGGAAACCACCCTTCACCTGATAGGTTTCCAGGGTCGAGGGCAAACACATGATCGCTGCCGTCGACGCCCCTTCTGGCGGCATCGGTTCGATCAGATTCCGGTCAAGGCCGCTTAGGAATACCTGAAACTCCTCTTCCCCCCAGCGGCAGGCGAGCGCGCGCGTTACGCTTGGTATTCCCCCTGGCCCGGCAATCGCCAGCCCCACCGTGACCGGCCCGTCGAGGAAGTGTAAAAGCCCTGGCGTTGGGCTAAAGACTGCTGTCATTCGATCCGCCCTCCTGGGGCTACGGCCTGTTCCCATCGTTTTTGCATCGCTGCCTCTATTAAGGCAGCGATCAAGATTTCAGGCAATGCCTGACGCCATGGGCGGGAGTCGTACAGACAGCAAAAAGGAAGGGGCCAGAACAATCATACCGATTGAGGCTAAACATGGGTTCTTCCTAAATTGAACCAAGCGAAGGTCGGAGTTATACTGATTTTATCGAATCAATATTTATAATTATTAGATAATTAAACACTAAATTAATGCTAAAATAAAATTATTTTCTATTGGAAACTAGATTATAAATTACCTATTTTAATCATTATCCTCATTCTAGAATCACTATAAGACTAAATCTATTTCTCGCGATAGCGGGGCAGCCAGCGGTTAAGGGCCAGAAAACGATCCAGTCGGTCGCTTTCCGCCGCAATCGCAGCCTCGGCCAAAGCCATCAGACGGTCGAGCGTCTCTGGCCTTGCATCATCGAGTGCGGCGGTTTGGCCGGTTAGATCCACCTGAAAGCGGAAATGCGTATCCCCCACCATCTCCTGGGCCTGGCTATCGATGATTTCAGAGGAGGCATCCAGAATAACATCGCTGATCGGCCGCGCCCATCCCGCCAAGCCCCAGTCCTTCGCCTGATAATAAGGCAGGGGCTGCGTCTGCCGCCCGGTCCCTAAGGATAGAATTAGATACCCCCCGGCCCCCGGATACAGATCCATCGCCGCCGATAACGCGCATAGGGTCGGGTTCGCCGCAAACACGCTACCATCGATACAGGCGCGGCGGCTGCCATCGGCGGCCTGGATTAGGGCTGGCTCGAAATAGGTTGGCGCGGCGCAGCTGGCGCGACATAGGTCGGCCAAGGTGAAATCCCGCGCTGGCTGCCCCGCTTCCCAGGATCGGAACAGCAGCGCCTCCCGCAGTTCGATATCATAAGCGGTCAGCAATAGGGCCGGATGGGTTACGCTGCGCAACCGCCACTGTCCAAAGGTCTCGGCCAGCAGACGTTCTAAAAAACGCGCGTCGTATTTCTCGTCGGTCACCCCGCCAACCGACCCCAAGGTCCGCCAGAGGCTTCGTCCGAAGATATGCGGTCCGGCCCGGCGATAGAGCGCGGCAATCTCCGCCGCGGGCACCGGGGCCTCTGGTCGGGCCAGGGCGGCGGCGATAATCCCGCCGGTCGAGGTCCCTGCGATCAGATCGAAGCTGTCGGCCAAGGGCGCGCCCGCCCGCGCCTCCAAAGCCGTTAGGAAGGTGGCGGGTAGAATGCCCCGCATCCCGCCGCCGTCGATGGTCAATAGCCGAGGATAACCGCGCATCAGGGGCAGCCCGGTGCCCCCGTGGGGGCCAGAACCAGCGGTATCCCCGCCGCGGAATAGCGCAGCCGGGGCAAGGATACCGGCGTTAGCGATGCCCCGGTCTTCGGGGCGGCAGCTTCAGGTAGCAGCGCTGTGCAGGCCCGCGCGCCCGCGTCGGCAACCAAGCTTGGTCGCACCCGCCACAGATTGCCCGCCAACCAGGGATCGGTCACCCGCAGCGGTGCGACCCGCTTTTGGTCGAGTTGCGCCGCCAGCCGCACAAAATCGGCATCGGCCCGGCAGGCCGCGCACGTCGGCATCACCAAACGATCATCGATCACCAGCCGCACGGGTCCCGATAAGGCCACCCCGCCGATCAGCGTGCCTAAGGCCAGCCGACGCCAGGGCGCTAAGGCAATTCGGTCAATGGCAATAAAAATCAACAACGGTACTAAGATTAAGCAGGCCAATGGCCCGCTATTCGCAATGATCGGCCCCCGCTCCAATACCGTGGCCCCGGCGAGCAGAATCAAAGTCGCCGCACAGCTTTGCGCCAGAACCCCCGGCCAGAGATCGACCGCCCGGCTAGGCCGCAGCAAAGCTGGGGCCAACAACACCGCCGCGACGGCCCAGAAGGCCAGATCAAAGACCGCCCGCTCCGCCAGAACCGACCAACCGTGCAATAGGGCGCGCGGCAAGGTCTCGATAACCTCCGGCGGCGGAAACAGTAGCAGCAGCGGCGTTTCCCGTAGGTTTTGCAGCGCATACACGAGATACGGTAGGGCTAGCAGCCCCCCCGCCCCGGCGGCAATCGCCAGCCGCCCTCGAAAGCGGTGCCGTTCTAGCCGCAGGTCACGGTCCAGCACCAGCGTCAGCAGGAAAACCAGGGTAAACAGCAAACTGCCACGCCCACTGGTCAGCCCCAGCGCCAGCCCACCCGCCGCCAGGGCAACCGCCGACCAGGTCCCCCGGCGCACCAAGCGCACGCTTGCCCCCACCAGGGCCAGGATTGCGAAAGCGGCGGGGAGCGCTAAGTCCCCCCCTTGCGGAAACGCCATCGACAGGGGCGTGAGCAGCAGCAAACTGGCCCCGGCAAACCGCGCCTGGGCGCGCAGCAGCCAAAGACGGGCGACCGCATAGCCCAGCATTAGCACCGACCAAAGCAGGAGCGCTTCCGGCAGCAGCACCGCCAGCCGCCCCATCCCCAGGTGCAGCAATCCGGCACCAAGCCAGAAGGAGAGCGGCGACTGATCGGCCCCGTAGAAAAACGCCACAGGTCGCATGGCCAGCAGCCGTGCGGCTTCTGCCTCCGATAGGGTCGGCACCAAGGCCCATCGGGCGACCAACATCAGCAGAACCGGGATCGCATACAGCAGCGCCACCCCTAGCCAGGGGCGACGGTCAAGCCGCGCCTGGAGCCGCTCGGTCCAAGGGACCGGCAGGTCATAGAGAGAGGAAGCGGGGTCGCGGGTTGTGGACATGCACCAATCTATCATGTCCCACAAAAAAACCTACAGGGGGGGTGCCGCTATTCTTGCAGCCCTTGCCCTAGCCCGCGCGACGGCATCAGGCGGGAAAAGAGCGTAGCATCCAACTCGCGCACGGTTAGCAGGGCCTGAATAACGCGGGCACGCCCGTTGCGCTCTAGGGCCACGAGCGCTGGGCTTTCAGTAATCGCCTGCGGGCCTTGCGTGCCGATCAAGGTAATGATCCCGGTCGCCCCCGCGGCCCGGCTTAGGATCGCCAGAATATCCGGCGCGCCGGGCATCAGAATCTGCCCGCCCAGGGTGGCGTCGCTCCAGGCGAGGGTTCCCAGCGGTGTGCGCAGGGAAATTACCGGCGGCTGCGGACCGGTTGGGGCGGTCCGGGCAAAGAAGGTGCCGGTCAGCAGGGTTAATTCGACCGATGCCAGCCGCCGCCGCCCGTCCGGGCCAGGCAACAAGATGCGGCGATCCACCCGCAGCCGTGCCCGCCCGCCAAGGTCAAGGCGCGTCGTATCCGATAGGCGCAAGCTGGCGCGCGACAAGGGGGCGATTTCCAGCAGATCGCCTGCCAAAAGCTCTTCCCCCGCCGCAACCGGGCGGCGCGGTTGACCAGGGCGTTTGATGGTGATCGCGCCGCTGGCTGCATCCAAGACCGCGACCAAATCGCCGGGATGGCCGGTGATGGAGAAACTTTCCGCCAGATCCTGAATCATCGCAGCTGATAGGCTTAACCCATCGCCCAGATCGAGATCGTCGAAGCTGCGCCGCGCGGTCGCAAAATAATTCGGTATTTGCGCCAGTTCCCGCGCCCCGGCGACAAAGACCAGATCGTCACCCAGGCGAACGGCATCAGCCCCGCCGAGCAGTTCTTCCGCTTGAAATCCTGTTTCTGTACCGTTCTCGACACCGCCGTACATGGCATTCTACCCGTTTGGTTTCGGCTGTCATACCATACTCTTACGCAAGTGCGAAACGATCTTATGGCCCCAGTCGCTCAATTTCGCGCTGCACCTGGGCACGGGGTGGGGCGGTATCGGGCAGCAAAGCCAAGAGCCGCCGCCAATGATCGCGTGCCGCCGCCTTATCCCCCCGTTGGGCGGCATCAAGCCCCACGAACCACAAGGCCTCCGGCTGGTTTGGATCGAGCGCCAGCACCCGGCGCATCAGATCGGTCACCTCGATCGGAACCGGCCCGCCGGTCTCGGCGGAGGGGGGAAAGAGCGCGCGCGCCAGCCCCAGAAGCGCGTCGGGCGACTGCGGGGCCAATGGGCGACAATCGCCGCCTCATGTTCCCCCAGCACGGTCCGCGCCTGCGCCAACCGCTGCCAGCCCGCCAGATCGTCGGGTTGGCGTTCGAGCCGCGCGGCCAGCCGATCCACCATCTCGCGGATCATCGCTTGGGTCGCCGGATCCTCGGCCGGGGCCGCCGGATCGGGCGCGGAGGGCAGCCCCAGGGCGGTGCGTAACCGCGCCTGTGCTGCGATAACGGTTGGCCGCCAGGGGGCATCGTCCGGCCCATCGGCCAAGAGGGTTTCCAGCGCCGTCAAAGCCGCTTCCGGCTGACCCCGTTGTTCGAGGGCCAGAGCCAGATAATAGCGGGCGCGGGCATCGGCGGGATCGAGCGCCAGGGCCGCGCGAAACGCCGTCTCTGCTTCGCCGGTGACCAGCCCCTGGCCGATGCGGGTTAAAGCCTCGCCCTCCGCCGACGGGAAAACTGCAAGGCTTGGGAATTTCTGCCGCGCTTCCGCCAAGAGCGCCAGAGCCTCTTGATGCTCCTCGCGTTGCAGCAGCAGGCCGGACAGGCGCAGCCAGAGCAAGGGCTGATCCGGGGTTGTCGCCAAACTGCGGCGCGCTTCGGCAATCGCTTCCTGAACCGCGATCAGCGGTGCAATTTCCGCCGCCCGCCGCGACAAGGGCCGATCCTTTAACCCCGGTTGGCCGAGCGAAAGATAAAGACCAAGCGGTACTGCCAGCACCAGAGCGGCCACTGGCACCGCCAGGGCTTTGCGCGGCACCCACGAAACCGCCGGCGCCGCCTGGGTCTGCAGTAGGCGGCGCTGGAGTTCCAACCGCGCCGCCGCGAGGGCCGCGTCGGTCAGGCGGCCCGCGGCATGGTCTCGCGCTAACTCGGCCAATTGATCCCGGTACAGGGCAGCGGGGGTGGCCTCCTCTCCCGGCGACGGGCGGCGCAGCAGCGGCGTTAAAACCAGCAGGACCATCCCCGCTGACAGCAACAGAATGGCGATCAGCAGACTCACGACTCGGTCTCCAGACGGCGTAAACGCTCCCGTTCTGCCTCGGTCAGGGGGGCGGGCGCGTCGGGCTGAATCTGCGTCCGGCGGGCGCGCAGCAGCAACCAGCCGCCGACCCCAAGCAATAGACCGAACGGCCCAAACCACAGCAGCGCCGTTCGGTCCGTAACCGGCGGGCGCATCAGCACATAGTCACCATACCGTTCATGGATATAAGCTAAAACTGCAGCATCGCTATCGCCCGCCAACAGCCGCCGTCGCACCAACAACCGCAGATCACGCGCCAATTCGGCATTAGAATCATCGATGGATTCGGTCTGGCAGACTAGGCAGCGCAACTCCCGCGATAGGGCACGGGCACGGGCTTCCAGGGCGGGATCGGGCAGAATCTCGTCAGGGCCGAGGGCCATCAACGGCCCCGCCAGTAGCAGGAGCAGCAGCGCTAAACCCAGGCGGCGGATCACGATCCAAGACTCGACAGCAGCGGGCGCAGGGTTTTGGCCAACACGGTTGCATCAATGGCCCCGACATGCCGGTATCGAATCTTGCCGGCCCGGTCGATGACGAAGGTCTCCGGCACGCCATACACGCCCCATTCGATCGAGGCCGCCCCGTCGCGGTCCATCCCGATGCGGGCGAAAGGATCGCCCAGCGCCGCCAGGAACGCACGGGCATTCTCTGGCTTATCGCGCTGGTTCAGGGCCAGGATGGTCACGCCCTGCGCCTTTAATTCCATCAAAAACGGATGTTCCGCCCGACAGGGAACGCACCAAGACGCAAAGACATTGACCAGCAGCGGCCCCTTGGCAGCCAACGCCCGAATCTCGCTATCGGTCAAAGCCGCTTCCCCCGCCCGCAACGACGGCAGGTCCATCGCCGGAACCGGGCGGTCGATCATGGCACTGGGCAGCGCCTTATCGCCGCCCGTCATCAGGCTGACGCCGAAATAGCCCAGCAGGACCGTCAAAGTTAGCAGCGGCAGCGCCGCCAGAAACCACCGGTTCATGCCGGCACCTTAGCAGCGGTCGCCGGTTTGCGCTGCGCCAGGCCCAGGCGCAAGCGCCGATCGGCCAGCGAGATGGTTCCGCCGAGCGCCATCAAGGCCGCCCCGCCCCAGATCCAAGGCACCAACGGATTATAATAAACCCGCAACGCATAGGCCCCGGTTTGCGGGTCGCGGTCGCCGAGCGCCAGATAGAGATCGCGCATTCCATTGGTGCGGATCGCAGTTTCGCTGGTGGTCATTGGCGGGCGGGTGAAACGGCGGCGCGACGGCGTGGCGGTGCCGATCACCCGATCCCCGCTGCGGATGATAACAGTCGCCCGTTCCGCAACATAATTCGGCCCCTGGACCGGCTCGACCCGGTCGAGGGTCAGCATGAACCCAGCCACCTCTAAGCTTTGCCCCGGTTGCAGCGCCTTGATCCGATCCGTCTGCCAAAGATCGCCCGCCATCCCGATAATCGCCACCCCCAGCCCCGCATGGGCGATCACTGCCCCCAGGGCACTGCGCGGCAGGCCGCGCCAGCGCGCCCGGACATTGCCGCGCAACCGGTCGTAAAGATCGGTCGCCGCGCCGAAGATCAGCCAGCAGCCGCAGAAAATGCCAACCGGGGCCAAAAGCGGCCCACCGCCTGCCCAGGCATAGGCCGCCCCCGCGCCGACCAGCGCCAACAGCCCGGCAACCTTCAAACGCGCCAGGATCACCACCGCATCGGCTCGCTTCCATGGAATGAGTGGTCCCGCCGCCATCACTAATACCAAGGGGATCAGTAAGGGCACGAACGTCGCCCGGTAATAGGGCGTGCCGACCGTCACCGTCCCAAGCCCCATCGCATCGAGGAACATCGGGTAGAGGGTGCCGAGCAGCACCGTCACCAGCGCAACCGCCAACAGCACATTATTCAGGATCAGCGCCCCTTCGCGGCTAATCGGGGCGAATAGCCCGCCGCCGCCCAGCAGATGCGCCCGCAGTGCGTATAGAGTGAGCGCCCCACCGACGATCAGCCCCAGCAAGCCGAGAATGAAAGACCCGCGCGTCGGATCATTGGCGAAGGCATGAACCGAGGTAATGACCCCCGACCGTACCAAAAAAGTACCGAGGATTGAAAAGGCAAAGGCGATGATCGCCAGCAGAATGGTCCAGCGCTTCAGGCTGTCGCGCTTCTCGACCACAATCGCCGAATGGAGCAGCGCGGTTGCCGCCAGCCAGGGCATGAGCGAGGCATTTTCCACCGGGTCCCAAAACCACCAACCGCCCCATCCCAGCTCGTAATAGGCCCACCAGCTCCCCAGCGCGATGCCGAGGGTTAAGAAGACCCAAGAGGCGAGCGCCCAAGGCCGCACCCAGCGCGCCCAAGCCGGATCGACCCGCCGCTCCAGTAGCGCCGCGAGGGCAAAAGAGAAGGTTAGCGACGTGCCGACATAACCGAGATAGAGCAGCGGCGGATGCAAGGCCAGGCCAGGGTCCTGCAAGAGGGGATTGAGGCCACGCCCTTCAATCGGGGCCTGCGGCAGGCGCAGAAACGGGTTGGAGGTCAGCAAGACGAAGGCATAAAAACCCAGCGAAATCAGGGCCTGCAACCCCAAGACGCGGGCGCGCAACGTGACAGGCATCTGCCCCCCGGCCAGCGCCACCGCCGCACCGAAGAGCGCCATGACCGTTACCCAAAGCAGCATCGAGCCTTCGTGATTGCCCCAAACGCCGGTAACCTTATACAGCAGCGGCTTATCGGCATGGCTGTTCTGCCAAACATTCTGCACCGAAAAATCCGAGACCACATAGGCATAGGTCAAGGCCCCGAAGGCCAGCAGACAGGCTAACGTCTGCGCCAGGGCGGCACTATTGCTGAACGCCATTAAAAACCCATCGCGCCGAGCCGCCCCGAACAGGCCGAACCCAGCCTGCACCACCGCCAGCAGCGCTGCCAGAATCAAGGCGTAGTGACCGAGTTCAACCAGCATGAGCGATCCTATTTCGGCGCGGGGGTGGAGCCGGGCTTCCATTGGCCGGTGGCTTTGATCGCCTCCGCCACTTCTTTCGGCATATAGGTTTCATCATGCTTGGCCAGCACTTCGCGGGCAATGAAGCGCCCGTCGCGGTCAAGGCTCCCTTCCGCCACCACCCCCTGGCCTTCGCGGAACAGATCGGGCAGCACCCCCTGATAGGCGACGGTGACGGTTTCGGCGGTATCGGTCACGCGAAACAGAATAACCGTCCCATCGCCCCCACGCTGGACGGACCCTTGCTCCACCAAGCCCCCCAGGCGGAAGCGACGTTCTACCGCCACTTTTCCCGCCACTACGTCGCTTGGCGAGTGAAAGAACACAAGATTGTCGGAAAAAGCCGTCAGGATCAGCGCCACCGCGACCCCTAGGCCGGAAACCCCGGCCAGCACAGCGTAAAGACGGCGGCGTTTCGCCGCCTGTGCGGGGGATTTCAGGCTCATGCGGCATCGTCCCGGCGCGGATTAACGACGGCCCAGCGGGCACGCGCCCGCGCCCGTTGCCACAGCGCCGCCCCAAGCAAACCCAGCAGGGTCACCGCCGCCAAGACATAGGACGACCAGATAAAGACGGCATAGCCGCCCATATGCAAAAACTCGTTCACGATAGCCGCTCCTCCACCGCGCGGATTTTGCGGTCAAGAATGGCGGTTTCAAGGCGAAGCAGCAGCACCCAGAAGAAAAAGGCGGTAAACCCCAACGCCATCAGCAACAGCGGGCGTAGCATCGCCGGATCGATGGTCGGCCCATCCAGACGCAGCACCGAGGCCGGTTGATGCAGGGTATTCCACCAATCGACCGAGAATTTGATGATCGGCAAATTCATGGCCCCGACCAAGGCCAGGATCGACCCCGCCTTCGCCCCACGTTCTGGATCGTCGAAAGCATCCACCAGCGCCAGATAACCGAGATAGAGGAAGAACAGCAGCAAAACCGACGTCAGCCGCGCGTCCCACACCCACCAGGTGCCCCACATCGGCTGCCCCCAAAGCGCGCCGGTCACAAGGCAAAGGGCGGTAAAAGCCGCCCCCGGCAGCGCGGCGGCGCGCGTCGCCAGATCGGCCAGCGGATGCCGCCAGATCAGCGCAACGGCACTTGACGTCGCCATACAGGCATAGACGAACAGGCTCATCCAGGCAGCGGGGACATGGATATACATGATCCGCACGGTTTCGCTCTGTTGGTAATCGGCGGGCGAGGCGAACAGCGCAAAATATAGGCCCGACGCCAAAAACAGCCCCGACGCCAGCGCCATAAACGGCAAGACCCGTCGCGCGATTCGCTGAAAGCGGGCCGGGTTGGCGAAACGGTGCATGATCGTCGGTCCTTCCCTTCAGGCTTGGGCGGGCGTTCCGCGCGCCTCCAGCCAATCCTGGGCCTCGGCTGCCACAGTGCCACCGAATAGGATCAACACCCAGAGGATGAAGACCCACAGCTGCAACAGCGGCAGGGCCGCCAGCGCCCCATAGATCAGATTTTGAATCGGCGCGGCGGCGATATACCAGACAAAGATCCACTTGGCGACGGTCAGCGCAAGGGCTGCGACACCAGCGCCAATCGCCGCCGCCCCCCAATGCACGCGCCGGGCGGGGAAGATCATGAACATGAAGAGAAAGGCGATAAAGCCAATCAGTGGCGTCACCCCATGGCGCACGGCAACTAGCAGTGGCGTATCGCTGCCCAACAGGCCGGTGCCCAAGGCCCAGCCACTGGCGGCCGCCAGCAGGGGCAAGGCGACAATAGCGGCAATCACCGCAAGCAACCGCACGCTCCAGGGCCAGTGCCGATCCGTCCGCCAAATAAAATTGAACGAGGTTTCGATTTCAATCAGCAGCAGAAAGACCGAAACCCCCAAAGCAGGCAATAGGAAGGAGGGAAGCGAGGCGGCGTTACTGATGAAGGTGGTCATCTGCTGATCCACCTGATCGCCCACCACCGGTACGAAATTAGAAACAATCGCGCCGCGCGCCTGAATAATCCATTCGCCAATCCCCTCGAACCGCGCAGCCACCCCGAAGACCAGGATCGCCAGGGGGACTAGGGTTAGTAGTGTGGTAAAAGCCAGCGACCCAGCCAGAATCGCGACGCGTTCCTGCGAGAACCGCCGAAACACACTCCCGCAAAACCGCAAGAGCATCGGATCAACGGGTGCGACGGCGGGCGACAGCATAGGCGCGCGCTGCCTCGCCAAAGGCCCCGAACAAGGCCGTAGAGAAGGGGTTTTCCCGGACCTTATATTCCGGGTGCCATTGCACCGAGACGGCAAAACTTTCGGTGCGGGTGACGCGCACGGCCTCGATAGTGCCATCCTCGGCAACCGCTTCTACCTCCACCCCATCGGCTAACCGATCAATGCCCTGCCAGTGCAAGGAGTTGACTTGCAACCGCGACTCCCCGCCATTCAGCTGCTGGAATAGCCCGCCGTCGGTTAGGGAGACTGAATGGGCTAACCCATATTGCACATCGAGATCGGGACTATCGGGGGCGCGATGGTCGAGCCGACCCGGCAGCTCGTGCAGCCGCTGATGCAGCGACCCGCCGAGCGCCACATTCAGTTCCTGATGCCCGCGACAAATGGCGAGCAGCGGCACCCCAACGGTCATCGCCGCCAAGATTAAGGGCAGGACCGTAGCGTCGCGCGCCGGATCGTGCAGCGTGCCATCGGCCGAGGCTGGGCCACCGTAATGGTGCGGCTCGACATTCGACAGGCTACCGGTAACTAGAATCCCATCAAGGCTGGCAATGATCGCGCCGATGTCGAGATCATCCCCCAAAGCCGGGATCAACAGCGGTAAACCGCCCGCCCCATCGGTCACGCTGCGGATGTATTTTTCGCCAACACTGTGGCTGCGGCTGCCGTCCACACTGCGGATGCAGGCCGTGACGCCGATCACTGGCGGGCGCGAAACGGAACTGGCGGAGCGACGCTGGGGCATGGACGGTGATCTTCCTCTTGCTATCCGCTTGTTAGCCGCGCCGGATGATGACGGTCCGCCCACGGCGGCGATTGACCAGAACATAGACAAGACCGGCGAGCAACAGCACCGGCACCACAAAGGCCAAAACGGTAAACAGACCGGCAATTAGTAAAAACGCGCCGGCGAAAATCGCCGCAATAACGCAGGCAGCCAGCACGATCCGCAGGATTTGCGTTAGCTTGCTTTCCGGGCGAAAGCCGCCTGGGGCCGGATCGACAATCAGTTCAGGCTCGTGACGCCGCATATCCATTCCCCCGCTTCCAGCCCGGCTAATAGGCGTTCCGGTTCACAAATCCGACGAAGACCGTCATCAACAGGATTTTCAGATCGAGACTGAGCGACCAATTGTCAATGTAGTAAAGATCGTACTGAACACGCATCCGCATCTTTTCCGGCGTGTCGGTTTCGCCGCGATAGCCGTTGACCTGCGCCCATCCGGTGATCCCCGGCTTCACCCGATGCCGCCCCAGATACCCATCGATGATCGCGGCATAATGCTCGTTATGGGCCACGGCGTGCGGGCGCGGACCGACCAGCGACATGGTACCTTGCAAGACGTTAAAAAGTTGTGGAAGCTCGTCTAGGCTGGATTTTCGCAAAAACGCCCCCACGCGGGTGACGCGCGGATCATTCCGCCGCGCCTGCGGCACCGTTGGATCCGGGTTGGGATCGTTCCGCATCGAGCGAAACTTAAAAACCGTAATCTCGTTATTATTGAACCCATAGCGCTTCTGCCGGAACAGGACCGGCCCCGGACTATCCAGCTTAACCAGAACCGCGATCATCGCCATCAGCGGCAGCGCCAACAGCAGAATGAACACCCCTAAGACGCGATCCTCTACGGCCTTCAACAACTGCCCCCAGGCCCCCAGCGGGCGTTGGAACACATGCAGCAGCGGCAAACCGCCAACCGACGAATAGCCGCGCACGGGCAGATTGAACCGCAGGGTATGGGCGCAGAATTTGGTATTGATCGGCACATCGCGCAGTTTGGCGAGGACGCTCGCCACTTCTTCTTCGGATCGGTCGATCATGGCAATGATGATCTCATCTACCCGCTCCTGGCGAACCAGCCGGACCAGATCGGCAACCGATCCGCGATAGGGAACGCCTTCAATCAGCGTCTCCCCAGGGTCTAGCGTATCGAAAACGCCGACCACCTGCACATAGGGATCCTGGCTCAACTGGCCCAAAACTTTGCGGCCCAGATCGCGCGCGCCAACGAGGGCGATGCGCATCGTCAAATCGCCCTGGCGTCGCATCCGCCGCCGCCGTGCCCAAATGGCAAAGCGCGATAGGGTAAAGGCCGCCAGACCGCCAAAAAACCATTGCAGCGCCCAGGTCGGGTTCAGCCATTCGGTAATCTCGGTCACAAACACAAACGCCAGAACCGCCAGCCCCACCATGGCCCAGGCCGCCGCTAGTCGCACCACTTGCAACGAGGTCGAGGCCAAAGCCGCCGGTCGATAAATCCCGGCAACATGGGCGAAATTCGCGGTCAGCAGGGCAGCCAGAACGATGATCTGATGGTAATAATGCGGGGCGCGTAGGGTATCGTTGTGAAACCAAAACAAAGCATAGGCGAGCAGCGCCACCAGCAGCACATCGGTCAAGCGCAAGAGACCAGCGATCAGGGTCGTGCGGTCAGAAGCGGGAAAGGCGCGGACGTCGGTCATGACAGGGGATGCGCACCGATTAAGGAAAAGGGCCAGGAGCCGTTACCGGCCCCGGCGGGATTATAGAGCGCGCGAGGCGTGCTGCTTCATAAGATTGCGGAAAAATTCCAAGGCATCCATCGTGGAACGGGTAAAGCGCACCGCCAGGGTCTTCTGCTTGCTATCGCGGCGCACAACCCGAATGGTTGCAGTATAATTTTTATCACCGCCGACCAGACAGAAGTTCACCTGGGTTTCCGCGCCTTGATCCATCTCGCCGTCATAGCCGCCAATCAGCAGGCCGCCAATCGACCAATCGATGGTCGTAAAAACCTTATCGGCGATCTTCACTTGTAGCTTGGGTTCATCGAAACGGGTGTAATTGCGCTTCTCGCCCTTCGCGACATTGGCGATCTTCGGCAGGTTTTCCGCGGGTTTGGCCTTGGTTGGCCCCTCCTGCCGGTGCCCGCCGGTCATGGAGATCAGGTCGATCTTTTTCAGCACAAGGTCTTTGAACCCCTGCGTCGCCCCAAGCTCCATCGCTTTCACTAGATGTTCCTTGGCGACTTTAACCGCTTCCTGCTTTTTGCCTTCCAGCCGTTGCAGGGCAAATTCGCGCGCCTGTTCCAGCGACAGATCGACCAGTTTCACATTGGCATCGAGCGAGATGCTTTTCACGGCTTCGGTCGTTTTGATGAAAAACTCGCGCGGGATCATCTTGTCTTGAAGCTGGCCGCGCACATTGCGCACGATCCGCTCCACCTCCGCCACCCGCCCGGTGGCCGCAGCAATGCGGGCGCGATCGACGTCGATATCGATGCGCTGCAGTTTGCTCTCCATCATCTTCCGCTGAATTTCGCGGTCTTTATCGGAATACATGGGCTATCGCCAAGTTTGGGCCATTGCGCAACGAGGGCCGATAGATAATCTCCATCGATCCCCGGCACTATCAAGACACTGTACCAAAAAACCAAGCACAAACAAAATCTTCGCGGCCTGAAACGCTAAAAAGCATGTCATACAGGTGAAAGCACGGCCCCAGCGCGCTCGTATACTAGCCTTTAACCGTTAACATTTTTGAAATTTTTGCCCTTCGCGCGCGCGGTCGGTACACGCGCCAGGGCACCCGCCGCCCGGCGCTGCTTCAACCGATGACCGATCTCGACGATGCTCTGCAAGGCGGGCAAAAACTCCTGCC
>CAZNVY010000011.1:49710-54528 GCA_964576605.1 uncultured Elstera sp.
GATCGCCGGGATCAGTTCGGCCCCCAGCGGCGTCAGGGCATATTCGACCGACGGTGGCGAGGTCGGCATGATCGTCCGGCTTAACACCCCCTTGCCTTCGAGATCGCGCAGACGCTGCGTCAGCACCTTGGCGGAAACGGCCGGAATATCGGCGCGCAACTCGTTGAACCGGCGGGCACCCCCGGCGAGATGCCAGAGGATATTCGGCGTCCAGGCCCCGCCCAGCAGGCCCATACATTCCATCAGCGGGCATTCGGGATGGGGGGGTGGTGAGAGGTTTTTGCGCATTTTCAAAGGCATATCGGACATCCAGTTACCCGGTGGAAACGCCATAATCACAATAACCAATCATCACCTGGTTACAATAGGTAATCTTCCGCAGTATCTGAAAGGCGGTTCTGATCCTCTTTGGAGACCGTTCGATGAAACTCTACTATTCCCCCGGCGCCTGCTCGCTCGCCTCGCACATCACCCTGCGCGAAATCGGCCAGCCTTTCGGCTTGGAGCGGGTCGATCTCGCCAGCAAGACGACTGAAACCGGGGCTGATTATACCCGGATCACCGACAAAGGGCAGGTTCCCGCCCTCGAAATGCCCGATGGCGGCGTGCTGACCGAAGGCGCGGCCATTCTGCAATTCATCGCCGATCACGCGGGCGCCACGCAGCTTGCCCCGCAAGCGGGCAGCGTTGCCCGGGCGCGGGTGCAGGAAATGCTGAACTTCTGCGCCTCTGAACTCCATAAAGCCTTCGGCCCGCTGTTCAACGCCGCCGCCCCACAAGCAGCTAAAGACGCCGCCCCGGCGGCAGTCGCCCGGCATTTCGACTGGCTGGAAAAGCGCCTAAGCGACGGGCGGGCACATTTGACCGGCGAGGCCTTCACGGTTGCCGACGCCTATGTCTTCGTCGTCGCCGGGTGGGCCGGACCGACCGGCATCGGCTTTGACCGCTGGCCGAAACTCGCGGCCTTCCTGGATCGGGTTCACGCCCGCCCAACGGTCAAGGCGGCGCTTGCGGTTGAAGGTCTGGCCTAAGATGGGAACCGCCTTCGCCGAGATCACGCCCGTCCTGCAAACCTATTTTGACGGGCTCTATTACAGCGATACCGGCCGCTTGCGGCAGGTCTTCCATCCGAAGGCACAGTATGTCTGCGCGTCGGACGGAACGCTGCTCTACCGGACGATGGACGAATATTTCCCCGTCGTCGATGCCCGCCCGTCCCCCGCCAGCCGGGGGGAAGCGCGCCGCGATGCGATTGTCTCCATCGCCCTCGCCGGACCGGTCACCGCCATCGCGACCGTCACCTGCGCCATCGGAACGGCGCAGTTCATCGACTTGCTGACGCTGATCAAACTCGATGGGCGCTGGCAGATCATCTCGAAAACCTTCCACCGCGACGATTCAAAAGCCTAACCGGCGGAGAGAGACCATGCCCTACGTCAATATCAAGATTACCAAGGAAGGCGCGACCGCCGACCAGAAGGCCGCGCTCATCAAAGGCGTCACCGACCTTCTCGTCGATGTGCTGAACAAAAGCCCCGCCACCACCTTCGTCGTCATCGACGAGGTGGAGATGGCCCATTGGGGCATCGGCGGTTTGCCGGTGGAGGCCTATCGCCAAAAGCTGAAAGCCAAAAAGGGTTAAGCGTTTGGGCACCCGCCGTCAGCGCCGCTGGCGGCGGGCGTTTTCTGAAACTTCCAACAGGGCGCGGGCGCACATCACCTCGTCCGGTAAAGCCGAGGCTTTGCATTGCGCCTCCGCCTCCTGCAACCGCCCCAAGGCCGCGGCGGCGCGCGCGACCGGCCAATGGCGCACCTGCCGCGCCAACCGCTCCGCATCGCGCTTGAACGGCGGTGGGCGCAGCGCGGCAATTGCCGCCTCGGCGGTTTTTCCGCCTGCCATCTGCGCCGCGACGAGATGCAACCGCTGCATCTGGCGTAACAGCACGCGCAGAATGCCGACCGGCGACTCGCCGTCCATCATCGCCCGGCGGAAGGCGAGATCGAGCGCCTCGGTCCGCCCGTCGAGCGCGGCCTGAATGACATCATCCAGCGACTGGGCAGCACTATCCCCAACCGCCCCCTGCACATCGGCCAGCGTCACCCGGCTTTGGCCGTGCAGATAGAGCGTGAGCTTGTCGAGTTCGGACCGGCTCATCATCCGGTCGCCGCCGAGATGCTGGGTCAGATAGGCCAATGCATCCGGCTCCGGTGTCAGCCCTGCCTTGCGCAGCGTTTCGGCGATCACTTGGCTTAGGTCGGCGCCGCTATCGTGGTAGCACGGCACCGCCACCGCCGCCGCATGGCTTTCACACAGCGCGCGGAGGGAGGATTTGGCGGCGAGATCGCCCGCCTCAATCGCGATCACCGCCTCGCCCGGCAGGGTTTCAAGAAAGCCCTTCAGCAGTGCGGTTAACCCGGCGTCGGTCGCGTCGCGCAGCCAGATTGCCCGGCGTCCGCCCATCATCGACAGCGCCGCCGCTTCGTCGTTCAGTCGGGCCGGGTCTTCCTTCAGCGCCGCCACCGAGAGTTCGACCACCTGAAACGGATCATTGCGGCTGCCCGCCACCGCGACCACAAGGTTTGCCGCCCGTTCGCGCACCAGCCCGGCGTCCGGCCCGTAAAATAGCGCCGCCCGCAGGGGGGATTTCGGTTGTTTCAGCAGGGCTTCGGCAGAACCGCCGCGCGCGAGCTTCACACCGGCCTACGGCTGCGGCTGCCCGCGCTGGGCCAAGAAAGCCGCCAGCCGCAGGCTGATGGAATTGGCGAGATCCTGCACCGCCCGTTCCCGCGCTTCATTCTGCGCCAGCAGGGTGCCGTAGCCGCCTTCGAGATTGATATAGCCGATTTCCGAGCGCACCGGTTCGGACAGCAGAATTTTACCGGTTTGCAGGTCGGTCAACCGCATTCCCCCGGTCAGAAACAGCCGGGAGTAGCTGGAGGTCGCATCACTGCGCTTGGCGACTTCGGCAATCGCCTCGTCCAACGTTACGTCTAGCGCATAGCGCGCCGCGCTAGCCCCGCTCGGCTGCAATCGATCCGCCAGCAACCCCCGCAGCATTTGCCCTGGGCGGTCGGCAATCGGGTTGAGGCGTACCTGCTGCAACTGCGTCGAGGCCACCTGCCCCGGCCCGCGCCCGTGCAAGGGCTGAAAGCCGCAAGCCGTCAGCAGCAGGCACAGCGCCAGCGCCGCGCCCGTCCACTGCGGGGTAGGCCCCCGCCCGATATGGGGCTTACCCGACCACATTGATAAGACGGTTCGGCACGAGGATGATCTTCTTCGGTGCCCGGCCTTCCAACACGCGCTGCACCGACGGATCGGCCAGGGCTGCCGCTTCGGCATCGGCTTGGCTGATGTCGCGCGGCAACTCCAGCGTCGCGCGCAGCTTGCCGTTGACCTGCACGGCCATCGTCACGCTGCTATCGACCGTCAGCGCCGGATCGAAGCTCGGCCACGGTTGGTTCACCAGCATCCCTTCGGCACTATGGCCGAGTTCCGCCCAGATTTCTTCGGTCACATGCGGCATCATCGGCGCGATCAGGCGCACGACCGTGACCAGCGCAAACCGGCGGACCCAAGCCGATGCGGCATCGCTGCCGGTCAGATCTTCCGCCGCATTGGTCAGTTCGCGGATCAGCGCGACCGACTTATTAAAGTGGAAATTTTCCAGCCCATCGGTCACGTCGCGGATGGTCTTATGGGTCAGGCGCAACAGCTTATCGGCCGCACCGGCAATCCCCTCCGGCTGCGGCGTGCCATAGGCGGCCAGCGGCTTATCGGCGGCGGGTTCGGTCGTTAGACGCCACAGGCGGTTCACGTACCGCCACGCCCCGTCGATCCCCGCCGTCGTCCATTCAAAATCGCGCTCCGGCGGCGAATCCGACAGCACGAACAGGCGCGCGGCATCGGCCCCGTAGGCGGCGATGATTTCGTCCGGGTCGATGACGTTCTTTTTCGACTTCGACATTTTCTCGACGCGGCCCGGCGTCGCGGCCTTGCCGGTCGAAAGTTCGAGGAACGCGCCGGTCTCGTCCTGCTGCACATCGGTTGGGAACAGCCATTGGCCATCCGCCGACTTATAGGTCTGGTGGCAGACCATACCTTGCGTGAACAGGCCCGCGAACGGCTCCTTCATATCCACATAACCGCATTGCTTCAGCGCGCGGGTGAAGAAACGCGAATAGAGCAAATGCAGCACGGCGTGCTCGACGCCACCGATATACTGATCGACCGGCAGCCAGTAATCGACCGCCTCCTTATCGAACGCCTGCTCCGACCGAGGCGACGCGAAACGCAGGAAATACCAGGAGCTTTCAAAGAAAGTGTCCAGCGTATCGGTTTCGCGGGTCGCCGCGCCGCCGCAGGTAGGGCAGGCGACATGCTTCCACGTCGGGTGGCGGTCCAGCGGATTGCCCGGCGCGTCGAAGGTCACATCGTCGGGGAGCGTGACCGGCAGGTGATCGTACGGCACCGCGACCGGGCCGCAGGTGGGGCAGTGGATGACCGGGATCGGGCAGCCCCAGTAGCGCTGGCGGCTAACGCCCCAATCGCGCAGGCGGAACTGCGTCTTGACCGTGCCGATGCCCAGCTTTTCGATATGGTCGCACGCGGCTTTCTTGGCCTCGGCCACCGTCAACCCATCGAGGAAGCCGGAGTTGATGAGAATTCCATCGTCCGAGAACGGGGCCTTACCGACCGTATAGCTGGCGTCGGCATCGCGCGGGCGCACCACCGTCACAATCGGCAGATCATATTTCGTGGCGAAATCGAAATCGCGCTGGTCATGGGCCGGGCAGCCGAACAGCGCGCCGGTGCCATAG
>CAZNVY010000012.1:0-50930 GCA_964576605.1 uncultured Elstera sp.
GATAAGCTGTGCCCTATCGGCCCGCTCTGGGCCGTTCGATTGTTTTGCCTGCCTGGGTTTCTTTAGGAGAGGTGCCGATGCGCCGGTTTCTTCCTTTTCGTCTCTTGCCGGTGACGGTTCTGGCGGTCATTGGCCTGCTCTTCTTCAAAGTGCAGGAAGCCTATGATGGGTTCCAGAAACTGGAAAGCCTGATCCCCTTCGGCACGACCGAAGCCAAAGCGCAGGCTGCACCAAACAAGGCCGCGACCACCAAACCGGCCGAGACCGCCCGGACCGAGGTTGCCGCCGCGACCCCAACGGCGGAATTGCCGCGCGACCCGACCCGGTTCACCCAGGGCGAGATCGATCTGCTGCAAAAACTCTCGGAACGCCGGGACGCGCTGGATAAGCGCGAGCGCGAGTTGGAGCAGCGCGAAGCGATGCTAAGGGCGGCTGAAAAGCGCTTTGACGAAAAAGTGGCCGAGCTTGAAGGCTTGAAGACGCAACTGCGTAGCCTGGTCGATCAGCGTAGCCGGGATGAAGAAGAGCGGCTGCGCAGCCTAGTGCGTATCTACGAAACTATGAAACCCAAGGAAGCCGCGCAGATTCTGGAAAAGCTTGATCTTGATGTCGTCGTTGGCGTGATCGGGCGGATGAAGGAAAATAAGGTCGCGCCGATCCTCGCCAGCATGATGCCCGACCGGGCTAAGACCTTGACGGCGCTGCTGGTCGATAAGAGCCGCGAACCCCCGCCAGCCCCCGCGCCAGCCGGTGCTGCGCCGCGGCGTCCGTAAGTCAAGTAGGTTATTCTAGGGCGTTTTTCACACGCAGGGTTGACGGAAGCGGACTAGTCGTAGACCTTGCGCCTGCACAGTCCGGTGACTCAAACAGGGGACTTAGAGCTTCCATGGATAAGAATATGCCGATTCTCATCGTCGATGATTACAAGACGATGCTTCGGATCATCCGCAACCTGCTGAAGCAATTGGGCTTCGATAACGTCGATGAAGCGACGGACGGGTCCACTGCGCTGCAGCGGTTGAAGGAAAAAAATTACGGTTTGGTGATTTCGGACTGGAATATGGAGCCGATGACGGGCCTGCAGCTGCTGCGGGAAGTTCGGAACGACGCCAAGCTGAAGCATATTCCGTTCGTCATGGTCACCGCCGAAAGCAAGACGGAAAACGTCATTGCCGCGAAAGAAGCGGGCGTGACGAATTATATCGTCAAGCCGTTCAACGCGGAAACGCTGAAGCAGAAGCTGGTCGCCGTTTTCGGCAACTTCTAGGCCGGTTCCTATCCGGCACGGCAAGGTTTGGGCTGACGAGTAAGGAGGATGCCGATGAAGGGTCTAACGGCGACGCCAGAGTTGCGTCAGCATTTGGATGCCCTGCGTCAGCAGTCGCGCCAGCAGCCCATTCCGCCCGAAGAAGTGACGCGCATCGTCGAGCAAGTGCTGGCCACCATGGGCGGCGAGATTACCGCGACCGATGTGAAGCTGTACCGGGAGCTTGAGGGGCTGGCGCGTTTTATCCAGAACGCCCGCTCTGAAATTGCGCAGGTGCGCCCGGATGCGATCAGCTCGCATGATATTCCCTCGGCAACCGACGAGTTGGATGCCGTGGTGGGTGCGACGGAGGAGGCGACCGGGGTTATTCTCGATGCCGCCGAACAGCTGGAAAATCTGGCGGCCACTCTGCCGCCAGAGCAAGCGGCCGTGGTGTCTGACGTGGTCACCCGCGTTTACGAAGCCTGTAATTTCCAGGATGTCACGGGCCAGCGCATCACAAAAGTGGTACGCACCTTAAAGCAAATTGAAGAGCGGGTTTCGGCCATGATCGCAGCCTTCGGCGATGAAATCGCTCGGATGCAGACCGATGCTGGCCTACCCAAGTATAACCCTGCTGCCGGGCCTTCGATCACCCCCGATCAGGTGGATTTGCTGCACGGCCCCGCCTTGCCCGACGAAGCGAAACGACAGGCAGAGATCGATGCGATTTTGGCGAGCTTCGGATAAGCCCCTCCCCATGGTTCGCCCATTCGCCCACCGCGCTTGGCTTTTGTCGTCGGTCGCGGCGGCGGTACTGGTTGTCGGGGCGGTTGCACCGTCGGCAAGCCTTGCTGCGACGGCCCGTTCGGCCCTACACGATGGCTATTCCCGTCTGGTTTTCGATTTCGGAACGGCCCCGAAGTATACCGCGAGCATCGAGGGCAATCAGCTGATCGTGCGGTTTGAATCGGCTTTCGACGGGGTGCTGTCGCCGGCGGTGATGCGCGGCGTTAACGGCTATCTGGCCAATCCGCAGATTGCCGCCGATAAACGCAGTGTCAGCTTTACGCTGCTGAAGGCGGTAACGCTCAAAACCTCGGCCACGGCCAGCGCCGCCGTGATCGATATGGTCGAACAGAAGGGGCAACCGGCCCCTGCGCCGACAGCATCGGCGCAAGCCACCCCCACCGTGCCAGCGCAGGCCGTCCCGACCGTCGCCGCTCCGGCCAGTGCCCCCACTGCGATCACCCCGCCGCCTGATCGTCCGGCAGCCCAACCGCTCCCAGCAAGCCAAGCCCCGGTGGCCCTGGCCGCCGCGCCTACGACTGCCGCCGTCCAGGAGTTGCCGCGGGTGCGGGTGAATGTCGGCGATAATGGCACTTTCACCCGCTTCGTTTTCGATTGGCCGGCCGGCACCAACTATCGTGTCAGCAGTGCCGATGGTGTGGCCCGCATCACCTTTGATAAGGCCGGGCAGTTTGATTTGGCCGATATTCGCCGACGGTTGACCAAATCGATTAGCGCCGTCGAGGCGGGCAGCAATGGCAGCGCAACTGAATTTGCGCTGGCGCTGCCCCCGAACGCTAAACTGGTGGATCGGAAGATCGGCACGCGCATTTTGCTGGACGTGCAGGCTCCAGCGAACGGTCCTGCCGGATCGGCCAAGGTGGCGCTGGCCCTACCGTCGGCTCCCGCACCCCAGCAGGCGGCTCCCGTGCAACAAGCCGCCGCCGTTACCCCCGCCCCGGCCCCGGCGGTCGCGCCGATCACCGCGCCGCCGAAACCGCCGGCCGAGCCGCTGATGACGCCGCCCGCGATGACGCCGGTGCAGCCGATCACACTAACGGCGGTGCAAACCGTCGATAAATCGATCACGATTCGCGTGCCGACTCAGGCCCCGGCGGCGGCCTATCTGCGTGACGACCAGCTTTATCTTGCTGTTGCTGCCCCGGTGGCGGCGGATCTCTCGGCGGTTGCCCGGCTACGCACCCGTGTCGAGCCGGCGCAATTGCAGGCTGCCCATGGATCGCTGCTACGGCTTACCGTTCCTGCGGGCCTGACGCCGACCCTAAGCCGGGACGAGGGGGCTTTGGTCCTGATGCTGCGCGCCCGTGGCGCAGCCCGCCCCGATGCAGCGATTGGTGTGACCTCGGATGCGGAAGGGGGGCTTGTCACCCTCGGCATTGCCCAGGCTTCCTACCCGATTTCAGCGACCGATCCTGATACCGGCGCAATTTGGCGCTTTATTGCCCTGCCGCAGACCACGCGCGGGATCGATACGCCCCGCGATTTTGCTCAGGTTGCCTTGCCGCGCACCCTGGCGGGGGCGCTGGTGGTACCGAAGGCCGATACGGTCGATATTCGCGTCACGCCGAGTGCGGTAACCATCGGTGCTTCCCTTAGCCTCTCGCAGCTTCCGGGGCGGCCGGGATCGGTGAAAGCCTATGATTTCGCCCGCTGGAAGCAGCCGGACGAGGCGTTTTTGGAAACCCGCCAGCGCCTAATGACGGCGGTGACCGATACCGATGATCTCCGCCGCCCATCGGCGCGTTTCGATTTGGCGCAGTTCTTCGTCGCACAGGGCCACTATGCCGATGCTTTGGGGGTGCTGGAGCATATTGTGCGGATGACCCCGGCGCTGGCAACCGATCCGGCGCTATTGGCGCTGCGCGGGGCCGTGCGGGTCATGCGAGAAGAGGGGGCGCAAGCCTTGCCCGATCTAGCCGATAAGCGGCTTGATAGCGATCCGGAAGCCTTGCTGTGGCGGGCCGCCGCCTCAGCACAAATCGAAAGCTGGTCGGCGGCGGATGATTTATTCCGCCGGGCCGGTGGAATTCCGGAAGCCTATCCAATGCCAATGCGCGCCAAGCTGGTGCTGTTGGCGGCGGAAGCGGCAGAAAAAACGGGCGATGCCCGCCGGGCGCTGGCCTATACCGATCTGTTGGCCCGGCCCGACGCCCCTGCCGATGCGCGCGCTGAAGCCGAGTTTCTGCGCGCTAAGGTGATGCTGAAAACCGATCGGCGCGGCACGGCTCTGCCGATTCTCGACCGGCTGCTCACCTCCGATGATCGTCGCATTCGGGCGCATGTGGAGCCGGTTTGGGTTGAAGAGGCGCTGAAGGACGGGCGTATTGATCGGCTGGAGGCCATCGACCGGCTGGAGAAAACCCGCTACGCTTGGCCCGGCGGCAGCCAAGAATATCTGCTGCTGAAGCGCTTGGCGGACCTCTATATGCAAGGCAATGAGGTTAACGAAGCGCTGCGGACCCTGCGCGAAGCCTCGGTACATTTTCCGCAATGGGCCGAAGCCGATAAGCTGAAGGACAAGATGACCGATATTTTCGTCGGTCTTTACGACGGCGAGACCTCTGGCAAGGTACCGCCCCTGGCAGCCTTGGCACTCTATGATGATTACCGCGACCTAACGCCCGCCGGGGCACGCGGCGATGCGATGATCCAACGGTTGGCGGATCGCTTGGTGCAGATCGATCTTTTGGATCGGGCGGCGGATATTCTGACTTATCAGATCGATCAACGCCTAAGCGGTGTGGAAAAGGCGCGCGTTGGGGCGCGGTTGGCGGTCGTGCAACTGCTCGACCGGCGCCCGCAGGATGCGGTCATTGCAATCGACCGCAGCGATGTTCCGAATTTACCTGCCGATCTGCAGCAGGAACGCCGCCGCTTGAAGGCACGGGCCTTGATGGACGCCGGCCAGCCGGATCGCGGTTTATCGGCGATTGAGGGGGATGTGTCGCGTGAAGGGGAGCTGTTGCGCGCACAATTGTTCAGCCGGTCGCAGAACTGGTCAGAGGCGGCGGCAACGCTGACGCGCTTGGCCGGGTCGCCGTCGGATCGGAGCATGACGCCGGAACGGGAGGGGTTGATCGTTAATCTGGCGATTGCCACCGCCCTGGCCGGGGAACCGGGGATGGTGTCGCGCCTCCGTGCTGATTTCGAGCCGCTGATGGCGCAAACCGGCAGCGCATCGGCCTTTGAAGTGCTAACTGGCAGCAGCCGGTCAACCGGCCCGATTGACCAAACAGCCCTGGCCCAACGCTTCACGGAACTGGATATTTTCCAGCGCGCCATGACCCAGTATCGCCAGAAGATGCAGCAGGGGCAGTTAAGCGCGATCAATTAGCGTTTCAGTGCTTTGCATGAGCCTGAGACGCAAAATGGTATAAGTGCTGTAGGGATTAGAGTTGGAAAATGTTATTTTCTGACTCTATTTTCTTTTTCGTGTCTTTTATTTTGAGATGTATACTTTATTCTGTGCATACCAGATAATGTTTGGAAGTCTGAGTTCTGGGGAGGGTGCAGATGAAGATCGATACTGTTACCCTAAGGGGTTATAAATCAATAGCATCTTTAGATAAATTTAAGATGCACAATTTGAACGTGTTAATTGGTGCGAATGGCGCAGGGAAAAGTAATTTCATTAGTATTTTTAGAATGCTCGCGGCCCTTGCCGAGGGTAATTTGCAGCTATTCGTCCAGCGTCAGGGCGGACCGGATGCGCTTCTTCACGGCACACGCGCCCGTACAGACATAATCGAGACCGAGATTTACTTTGAAAGAGGGGATAGCGGGGTCAGCAATGGCTACCGCATCAGCCTGATACCGACCACGGATAATCGTTTAATTTTCAGCCGCGAGGAAACCTGGATAGATGGCGTTTATACAAGCAATAAAGCCATTTCTTTAGGAGCTGCGCATGACGAGGCGCGGTTGCGCCACGATAAGCAGCCGGTTAGCAGTTACGTTCGCCGCGCCATGCGAAGCTGGCGGCAATATCATTTCCATGATACCGGCGACACGGCCCCGGTTAAACGGGCGCATAGCAGCAATGATACCCTAATATTGAAATCATCGGCTGAGAATTTAGCTGCCTATGTCGCCTATCTAAAAAAGAATCATAGAAATTCTTACGATAAAGTCGTAGAAACGATAAAATTAGCGGCCCCTTTTTTTGGTGGCTTTATCGTTCGGGATCCGCTTCCTGATACTGTCGATTTAGAGTGGTTTGAGCAGGTCGATCCTAATACTCCTTATAAAGCGCATGTCTTATCGGACGGGACGTTGCGCTTCATTTGCTTGGCAACCCTGCTCATGCAGCCAATTGATCTCTTGCCTGATACAGTATTAATCGATGAGCCAGAACTGGGATTGCACCCTTATGCCATTAATTTACTCGCTGACATGCTGAAGGAAGTGGCAGAGACGAAGCAAGTTATTGTTTCAACACAGTCGGTAGAGTTGCTGAACGCTTTTGAACCGCAGGATGTCGTGGTTGCTGAACGTCAGAATGGTGCTACCGTGCTGCGTCGACTCGATGCTGCTGACCTTCAAGAATGGTTGGAAGACTATAGTCTTGGCGAGTTATGGAAGCGTAACATTTTGGGTGGGAGACCAGCCCGATGACGCGCGTTTGTGTGGTCTGCGAAGGTCAGACCGAGGAAACTTTTGTGCGCGATGTTTTAGCGCCGGCCCTTGGCGAAGGGGGTTTATGGGTTTTTCCTGAAATGATCGAAACATCCTCCGGACATAAGGGAGGCGGGTTGGTTTACGAAAGAGTTAAAAACATCTCAAGAATACATTAAGACAAAAAAACAAACCTATTGTCACTACTTTATTCGATTTATACAAACTAGATTCAGATTTTCCTGATTATAAGAAATCATTTAGTCAGGTGGATTTATCGAGTCGATTGTCTGTTTTGCGAAAAGCCTTTCACGAAGACATTGTTGAAGCGGCTCAATGCCAACCAGAGCGCTTTATTCCTTATATTCAGCCTCATGAGTTTGAGGCCTTATTGTTCAGCGATGTAAGTGCCTTAACAAGTCTGGAGCCAGGGTGGGGAGCGGCGAATAGTATTCTCCAGGCCATAAGAGATGCCGCGCAATCGCCTGAGCACATTAATGGCACGCCAACAACGAAACCGGCCGCTCATTTTGAACGGCAACTAACCGAACCTCGCTTTCGGAAAACCCGCCATGGCCCGACCGCGGCTGGGAAGATTGGCCTAACGAAGATTGAGCAGGAATGCCGTTTCTTTGCGGCCTGGACAGCCCAACTCAGGGGGCTAGCACCGATAGCCTAATCTCGTCAGGATCCGCTTTTGGGCGGCAGGATGGTTTCGATTGCTTTTGTGATGCGTGGCGAGGTTGGTTCGGTGATGGTCGAGAACCAATCGGCCAAATTTCCGTCCGGCCCGATTAGATATTTATGAAAATTCCAGCGCGGTTTGGCAACCACGCCTAGCTTATCGCCCGCCCATTTATAGAAGGGATGCGCCTCCGCCCCGGTTACGCGGGTCTTTTCGGTCAAGGGGAAGCTGATATCGAAGCTGGTTTCGCAGAAATTTTTAATGTCTTCATTCTGTCCCGGCTCCTGCCCGCCGAAGTCGTTGCTCGGCACCCCTAGCACGATCAGTCCGCTCGGCCCATACCGGTCGTAGAGGGCTTCCAGCCCCCTATATTGCGGGGTAAAGCCGCATTGCGATGCGGTATTCACGATCAAAACTGCCTTGCCCTTGAACGCCGACAGCGGCAAGGGCTGGCCGTCAATCGTTTGGAAGGCGAAGTCATGGGCCGATCCCGGCACCTCGCCGCGCGCAATTCCCAAGAATCCTAGCATGGTGAAAACCCCTACCAGTGGCGCAATGATCCGGCGCATGGCGCGGCCTCCCTTAGATTAATCGATTTCTGCGGCTGATACGATGCCCCCGACGATATGGCGGCGGCGGGCAGAAAATCCAGAGTGCCCGCCGCCAAACCCGCGTCTTAGCCGATTTTTGTCAAAGCCTGGGCGAGATCGGCGATAATATCCTCCACCGTTTCTAACCCGACCGACAGGCGCAACACATCCGGTCCAGCCCCAGCGGCGCGGCGCTGGTCGTCGGAAAGCTGCCGGTGCGTCGTGGAGGCGGGGTGAATGATGAGGGAGCGGACATCGCCGATATTAGCGAGGTGGGAGATCAACTCCACCCCCTCTACCACCTTCACCCCGGCGTCGTAGCCCCCTTTGACGCCGAAGGTGAAGACCGATCCCGCCCCCTTTGGCAAATAGCGCTGGGCGAGGACATGATACTGATTCCCCGGCAGCCCGGCATAATTCACCCAGGCAACGGCGGGATGAGCGGCCAAGAACTCGGCGACTTTTTGGGCATTGGCGCAATGGCGCTCCATCCGTAGGGCCAGGGTTTCCATCCCGGTCATCGTCAGAAAGGCGTTCATTGGGGCCATGCTGGCCCCAAGGTCGCGCAAGGAAATCGCGTGGCCATAGACGGTGAAGGCGAGATCGCCGAAGGTTTCATGGAAGCGCAGCCCGTGATAGGCGGGTTCCGGATCGGCGAGGCTAGGGAAGCGCCCCGGTACCGCCGACCAGTTAAACCGCCCGCTATCGACAATCGCCCCGCCCATCGCAGTGCCGTGGCCCGATAGGAACTTTGTCGTCGAATGGCAGACCAGCGTCGCGCCATACTCGATGGGGCGGCAGAGATAGGGGGTGGCCATGGTGTTATCGACGATCAACGGCACGCCAAGATCATCGGCAACCTGGGCCACGGCTTCAAGATCGGTGACGATGCCGCCGGGATTGGCGAGGCTTTCGACAAAGAAAGCCTTAGTTTTATCGGTAAACGCCCGGCGGAAATTGGCGGGATCATCGGCATCGACGAAGATCGCCTGCCAGCCGAACTTTTTGAAGGTGCGTGAGAATTGCGTGACCGACCCACCATAAAGCTTATTGGAAACAACCACTTGGTCGCCGGGACTCATGAGCGGGAAGAGCGCCATCATTTGCGCGGCATGGCCCGACGCGCAGCCGGTGGCCCCGCGCCCGCCCTCAAGGCTGGCGATCCGTTCTTCCAGCGCCGCAACGGTCGGGTTAGTCAGGCGGCTGTAAATATAGCCGTAGGTCTGGAGATTGAAGAGCGATGCGGCGTGCTCGGTGCTGTCGAACACATAGGCCGTCGTTTGATAGATCGGCGTTACCCGCGCGCCGGTGGTCGGGTCGGGGGCACCGCCCGCGTGAATGGCACGGGTTTCAAAGCCGGGAATCTGGCTCATGATTCTTGTCCTAACGATTGATTTTACACAGGTTTACGGCGGCTAGAGAGAATGCCGGTATTAATGCCGCCCCAGCCCAATTCGCCGAACAGCCGGGCATATTCGATCTTGGGACAGCGGTTCATGACCACCTGAAGCCCGGCGGCTTCGGCGGTCGCAGCCGCTTCGGCGTGCTCGATACCCAATTGCATCCACAGCACTTTTGCCCCAATCGCCATAGCGTCTGCCGCCACTTCTGGGGCCGCTTCGGGTTTGCGGAACATATCGACCATATCGACCGGCACGGGAATATCGGCCAGGGTGGTGTAAATCGTCTCCCCCAAAACCTCCTGGCCCGCAGCACCGGGATTGACCGGGATTACACGGAACCCTTTTCCCTGCAGATATTTCATCACGAAATAGCTCGGTCGGTTCCAATTTGTCGAAGCCCCGACCATCGCAATGGTTTTGACCGAGGTGAGGATGGCGCGCAGCCCGGCGTCGTCAGTCACGGGCATCGGATTAGGCCCCGCACCAAAGGGGGGCGCGTTTGGCGAGGAAAGCGTCAATCCCCTCGACCGCGTCGCGGGTCGCGAGATTCCGGGCCATAACGGCGGCGGTATAGGCATAAGCGTCAGCGGTCGAAAGCTCGTCCTGCCGGTAAAAGGCTTCCTTGCCGATTTTCAAGGTCAACGGCGATTTGCTAACGAGTTTGCCGACTATCTCGGCAATCGCGGTATCCAAAGCCTCTGGCGCGACGGCGCGGTTGACAAGCCCGTAGGCGCGGGCGGTTTCCGCATCAATGGTCTCACCCAGCATGAGCATTTCGAGCGCCCGCTTGCGCGGCACCGTGCGGGCGAGGGCAACCATCGGGGTGGAGCAGAACAGGCCGATGTGAACGCCAGGCGTCGCGAACCGCGCCTCGGTCGAGGCGACGGCGAGATCGCAGGTGGCGACCAATTGGCAGCCGGCGGCGGTCGCAATGCCGTGAACGCGCGCGATCACCGGCTGCGGCAGGGCCTGGATTGCCAGCATCAGGGCGGCGCATTCCTCGAACAGGCTGGCGTAGAAGGCCGGATCGGGAGTGGCTTGAATCTCCTTCAGGTCATGGCCGGAACAAAAGCCCGGCCCAGCCCCGGCCAGCACCACTGCCTTCACGCCCGCATCGACGGCCAATCGGGCGAACTCGGCCCGCAGCCCGGCGATCATCGCACGGGATAGGGCGTTGCGCTGCGCCGGGCGGTTGAGCGTCAGGGTGGCAACCCCAGCCGTATCCTGGCGTAGAACGAAATCTTCCGTCATCCTTCGATATCCTCCCCTTTTATACTTGGCCTGCAGTGTAAGGCGGGCGGCGGCTTTCCAAAGCGGTAAAATGATACCACAACAACGAAGATTCTGCGAAACCCGCAGAAACACACATATTTCAGGGCTTGACGGGATGCCGCGCTTATCGTAATTCACCGCCTCACCTTAACCGGGGTGCCTGCACCGGGCATTCCGTCGCCGTAGCTGTCAGGATCGTCTATGAAGACCTATTCCGCGAAGCCGAGCGAGATCGAGAAGAAGTGGTTTGTCATCGACGCCGAAGGCGTCGTGCTCGGTCGCCTCGCTACCATTATCGCCAACCGCCTGCGCGGGAAGCATAAGACCAGTTTCACGCCGCATATGGATTGCGGCGACCATATCATCGTCATCAACGCCGAAAAGGTGCATGTGACGGGCCGTAAGCGCGAGCAGAATAAGTTCTATTGGCATACCGGTCATCCGGGCGGCATCAAGGAACGCGGCTGGGGTCAGATCCTTGATGGTCGGTTCCCGGAGCGCCTGATCGAAAAGGCCGTGGAACGCATGGTTCCGCGCGGTCCGCTGGGCCGTCAGCAGATGAGCAATCTGCGCGTTTACAAGGGTCCGAGCCATCCGCACGAAGCGCAGACGCCGGCAGTGCTGGATGTCGCCAGCTTCAATCCGAAGAATAAGCGGAGCGCGTAACCATGGCCCAGGGTTTTGAAGTTCTTCAGAAGGTTTCCGGCCAGGTTGCTGCCGCTGTTTCGGCCGATGCAGCCGCCCCCGCCGAGCCGAAGATCGATGCGCAGGGCCGTTCGTACGCGACCGGCAAGCGTAAGAATGCCGTTGCCCGCGTGTGGGTGAAGCCGGGGACCGGTAAGCTGACCGTCAATGGTCGCGACGGGACCGTCTATTTCGCCCGTCCGGTGCTACGGATGCTGATTAATCAGCCGTTCCTGGTGGCGGATCGCGTTGGTCAGTTCGATATTTGGTGCACGGTGCGTGGCGGCGGCCTGTCGGGTCAAGCCGGTGCGGTACGTCATGGTATCAGCCGCGCGCTGACCTATTTCGAGCCGGGCCTCCGCGGCGTGCTGAAGTCGGGCGGTTTCCTCACCCGCGATAGCCGTGTGGTCGAGCGTAAGAAGTACGGTAAGGCCAAGGCCCGCCGCAGCTTCCAGTTCTCGAAGCGCTAAACCTTCTTCGGAAGTTTGTGCTAGAAACCAGGGGGCATCCGGCAGCGGGTGCCCCTTTTTCGTTGCAGAAGGCCCGAAGCCAGCGGCTTTCCGGGTGGGAGTTCGAGAGATGTCGGAGATCAGGGTCGCCATTCTTGGGGCGAGCGGTTACACGGGGGCGGAGCTTATTCGCCTGCTGCACAACCACCCAAAGGTGCGCCTTGTTGCGCTGACGGCGGATCGCAGCGCGGGTAAGCCGATTGGCAGCGTCTTCCCGCAACTCGCGCCCTTCGGCCTGCCGGATCTGGTGGCGATTGGCGATGTGGACTGGTCGGGGGTGGACTTTGTGTTCTGCGCCCTCCCGCACGGGACGACGCAAAGCGTCATCGCGGGTCTGCCGCAGCATCTGAAAATCGTCGATCTGTCGGCGGATTTCCGCTTGGACAATCTCGATACCTATGCCGAATGGTACGGTCACGCCCATCAGGCCCCGGCGTTGCAGACCGAGGCGGTTTACGGTCTGACCGAAATTCACCGGGCGGCGGTGCAAAAGGCGCGGCTGGTTGCCAATCCTGGCTGTTTCCCCACCTCGGCCCTGCTGCCGCTGGTGCCCTTGGTCGAAGCCGGGCAGATCAACGCTGAGGATATTATTATCGACTCGAAAACCGGCACTTCCGGGGCCGGGCGGTCTTTGAAAGAAGGCTCGCTTTATTGCGAAGTCACCGAAGGGGTGCACGCCTATGGCGTTGCCGCCCATCGCCATGCGCCGGAGATCGAGCAGGATCTGTCGCGCGCGGCGGGCCATGCGCTGCTGGTGAACTTCACCCCGCATCTGATGCCGATGAGCCGGGGCATGGCTTCCAGCATCTATGTCAAGCTGCGGCCAGGGGTGAGCGCCGATGACCTGAAGGCAACCCTGATCGCCCGCTATCAGGACGAGCCGTTTATTACGGTTCTGCCGGCCAAGGATGTGCCGCAGACGCGCCATGTGCGCGGCACCAACCGCTGCCATATCAATGTGATCGCCGACCGACTGCCGGGCCGCGCCATCATCCTATCGGTCATCGATAATCTGGTGAAGGGCGCGTCGGGCCAGGCGATCCAGAATATGAACGCTATGTACGGTCTGCCGGAAACCACGGGGCTTGATCTCGTGGCCGTTTTTCCGTGATGCGCGGCGGGGCGTTGCCGGGGCCGATCCTAATGCCCTGGCAGGGCGTTTGGCCGACCATTCACGACAGCGCCTTCATTGCCCCCGGTGCCGTTATCATCGGCGATGTGGTGATCGGCCCCGAAGCCTCGATCTGGTTCGGGGTGGTCATCCGGGGCGACGTGCATGAAATTCGCATCGGCGCGCGGACCAATATTCAGGATGGCACCATCGTCCATGCCACCCAGTTCAAGGCGGGCACCTACATTGGCGATGAGGTGACCATTGGTCATGGTGCGGTGCTGCACGCCTGTCGGCTGCAGGACCGTTGCTTTATCGGCATGGGGGCACTGGTGCTGGATCAGGCCACGGTGGAAACCGAGGCGATGGTGGCGGCGGGGGCCTTGATCGCCCCTGGCAAGATTGTTCCAACCGGCGAACTTTGGGCCGGAAACCCCGGAAAATTGCTGCGCCCCTTGAAGCTCGCAGAAATTGAGAATATCAAAGGCTCCGCCGACCGTTACGTGGGGTTCGGCAATGGTTATCGCGCCGAGATGAGCGCCCCGCATCCCTAGGCACTTGGCGGGGGATTAATCCCCCAGCCAATATTCCCCAGGCTAAATTCTGAAACCGCCGTACCACGCCTAATAAATTAGGCGTGGCAGGGTCTATTTTTACCTTGTGTCTGTGAATTCGCTAAAAAAATCAAAGTATTAATAAGAATTCTGTTGCGGCGCGTCAAAACCTTCGCTAAACTATCGCAGTCCTTCAACAATTCTTTGTGTACGAGGTAAGAATGGTAACACGGGTCCCGTTTGGCGGCCGGATCGTCATGTTGGGTTATGGTAGCGTCGGTCAATCGGTTGTGCCGGTTTTAGAGCGGCACTTCGATCTTCCGCTGTCGAATATCACGATTATCGAAGCCGATAATCATGCAGAAAAATTTGCCCCCTTTGCGGCAAGGGGGATGAATTATCTGCAGATTTCGCTAACCCCAGAAAATCTGGCAGCCACGCTGGGCGCGTACCTAAAAGCGGGCGACCTTTGCATTAATCTGACGGCTGGGGTCGATGCGCTGTCGATCATCGACTGGTGCCATCACAATGGCATTCTCTACGTCGATACCTCGTTGGAACCCTGGGCCGATCAATATGGCGAAGAAGCGATTCCAGCAGCCAAGCGAACTCATTACGAAAGCCATGCGCGGGCGCGTGCCATGGCAGCCCCCTGGGGCGGTAAAGGCCCGACGGCGGTAATTACCCACGGTGCCAATCCCGGCATTGTCAATCATTTCGTCAAGGCGGCGACGCTCGACATCGCCCAGGCGATGAACCTCGATTTTTCAACGCCGAAAAGCCGCGAAGATTGGGCCGATCTGTTTATGCGGACCGGCACGAAGGTTATTCACGTTTCCGAACGCGACACCCAGCGTTCCTCGATTCCGAAAGAGCCGGACGAGTTCGTCAATACCTGGTCGGTGCTTGGGTATTGGGGCGAAGCCACCTATCCCGCCGAAATGGGTTGGGGAACCCATGAGAATATGCTGCCGCCAATGGGCCAGCATTTCACCCATGGGCCGGGCAATGCCATCTATATGCATAAGCCGGGCGGGCTAACGCTGGTGCGCTCCTGGGTGCCGAAGGGCGGGCCGATTTTCGGCTTCGTCATCTCCCACTCGGAAAGCATCACCCTGTCGCATTATTTCACGGCCTACGATCAGGACAACCGCCCGATCCATCGCCCGACCGTGCATTACGCCTATCACCCCAGCGCCGACGCTATCGTATCTTTGCGCGAAGTGATGATGAAGGATTGGCAGCCGCCCGCCAAAGTCCGCATCATGCAGGATGATATCGTCGATGGGATCGACGAGCTGGGCGTGCTGCTGCTCGGTCACGGTAAAACCGCCTGGTGGTACGGCTCGCAACTGTCGATCCACGAGGCGCGCCAGATTATTCCGGGGCAGAATGCCACGGCGTTGCAGGTCTGCGCTGGGGTGATCTCGGCCTGCGTCTGGGCGGTGAAGAACCCGGATCGTGGCTTCTGCGAGCCGGAATTTCTGCCGCATGACGAAATCCTGGAGATCGCCAAGCCCTACCTGGGGCCGGTGGCGAGCGTACAGAGCGACTGGACGCCGCTGCGCGACCGGGCAACGTTGAATTTTGAGCCTTGGGTCGATCATCAAGACCCTTGGCAGTTCAATAACTTCCTGGTTCGGTAGGATGAGTGCAGGGGGGTATCCCCCCTGCATCCCGCTCAGGCTTCCGGCCAGAAGGTTGGGGCCATCATATCGTCGAAAGCCCAAGGGCAGGTTTGGGGAAAGCCGCTCGGGTCAAGCCCAGTTTCGCGGGCGGCTTCGATCAGGGCATCGCCATAGGCGTCGAGGATTGTTTCCGGTAGTTTGGCGCGCAGGCTGGGGTTCTGGCGCAGGTGGCGCTCGATGCGGCGGCGCTGCTCCATCACGCTATAGCGCCAGGAATTGCCGCGTAGCGCAGGCTGATAGCGCCATTTCAGCAAATGCAGCATCAGGACGGTCAGCCGATTTTCAAGCTCGCGCTGTTCGCCCCGGCCCATGCTATCAATTTCCTCTGCGATTTTTTCGATATCCGCCTGCGCCAGTTTGCCATCGCGCAGCAAGGTAGCTTGCTGACGGGTCCAGGCGTAGAAATCTGACTCGTAAAGCGACATAATGCCCTCGGGGCGGCGATTAAGGCGATACCGCCAAATTGATATCTGCGACCAATGTGGCATTCCTCCCGTGACGGGTCAATGCGACGGGTTCCTGAAGGGTAGCGCCCGTCAGTCGAACAGGGTTTCTGCGACCCGATCCACCGACAGATCCTCCAACCGCGCCTCCCGCAGCACGGTCACATCGCGCCCCACGGGGGCGGTGAGGGCGGGGTCGGAGGCATTGGAGAAAAGGGTTAGGCTGCGGCAACCCGTCGTTGCAATCAGATGCATCGGCCCGGTGTCATTGCCCACGGCAACCTCGGCCCGGCGGGCGAGGGCGGCGATGCTGGCAAAATCGGTCTGGCCGAGCAACGAGCGGGCACCGGGGGCATTGGCCTCAATCTCTGCCAGTACACGCGCTTCCGCCTCCGTGCCAATCAGCAGCGGGATGATCCCGCGTTCGCTTAGGCGGCGGGCGAGGGCGGCATAGCTTAGGGCGGGCCAGCGTTTTTCCGGGCGATGGGCGGAGCCGCCGGGCACCAGCAGGGCAAAGCGGGCGGGCAGATCGAAACGGCCAAGATCCGCCGCGCACCAATCGAGATTGGGCGGCGGCACATCGAGAATCCCGGCGGCGCGCAATTGGCCTTTCTGCCGAACGACCGTATGAAGGTGGTTGCGGTTCGGATCGGCGTCCGGGTGGGAGCAACCGGGGGCGATGCCCGACCATTCCGGCGGGTTGGGCTGCATGAGCTGAAAATAGCGCGAGGACCGGCCAGAGGTTTGCAGATCATAGACCCGCCCGAAGCCCTCTGCGCGCAACTGCCGCCGCAAGGCCAGCCAGCCGAGAATATCGAGCGCGCTGGGGCGCGGATCGATCCAGACCGCGTCGAAATAGGGTGCCTGCCGCAGCCAGGCGGCATAGGGTTTCGTCGTCAGCAGCGTGATCCGCGCGCGCGGATGATGGGCGCGGATGGCGGCGAACGGCCCGGTGGCTAGCACGATATCGCCCAAAGCCCCCAGTTTGATGACCAGCACGGGCCTGTCGTTCATCGCCTTACCCCTGGGCGACCGGGAACCGCTCCAGCAGTTCATTATAGACCTGTAGGGTATCGGCGCACATCCGGTCCTTGGCGAAATGGGTGCGGATATGCTCCTGCCCGCGCGCGCCCATCGCCGTGCGCACGGCGGTCGGCAGGGCCAGCGCCTCCGTCAGCGCGGCTGCCAAAGCCTCGGCATCACCGGGCGTCACCAGCCAGCCGCTTTCCCCGGCCAGTACGGTTTCGCGCGCGCCGCCGTGATCGGTGGCGATGACCGGACGGCCCATCGCTTGGGCTTCGGCGACCACGCGCCCGAAGGCTTCCGGGTCGGTCGAGGCCGAGACGACAATATCGGCCAGCATATAGGCCGCCGCCATATCCTTTACCTGCCCGGCAAAGCGGATCGTGCCGCCGAGGTCGCGCTCGCGGATCAGGGCTTCGATTTCGCCGCGATACTCCTCGCGCCCCTCGTCGCTACCGATGAAGAGACATTGGAAGCTGCGCGTTTCCATGCGGGCGACCGCCTCCACCAATACGCGATGGCCTTTCCAGCGCGTGACCCGCCCTGGCAGCATGACCACCGGCAGACCATCGTCGATGCGCAGGGACTGGGCCAGCGCCACCAGTCGATCCGGGCGCATCCGCGCCGGATCGAACAGCGCTAGATCGACCCCGCGGGGGATCGTGCGGATCTTATGCAGCGGCGTCTGATAGGTATGGTGGATATGGTCGGCGGTATATTGCGAGTTGGCGATCACTAACTCGCCCTTCTGCATAATGGCATTATAGGCGCGCTTCAGCCGGGTTTTGAAGTTATAGATCCCGGCGAAGGTGGTCAGGAACGGGCGACCGGTGCGGCGGGCGGCCCAATAGGCGCTCCAAGCTGGGGCGCGGCTGCGGGCGTGGACAATATCGACGCCTTCCCGTTCAATGATCTCCGCCAGCTTGGCCGCATTGCGCCAAAGACGCCAGGGGTTCTTGGTATCCAGCGGTAAAGTCAGGTGCTTCGCGCCGCTACGCTCCATCTCATGCACCATCGGTCCCCCGGCGGAGGCGACGAGCGCCCGGCAGCCCGCCTGCTGGGTCGCGACGGCGATATCGACGGCGGTGCGTTCCACCCCGCCGGTTTTCAGCGCCGGAAGAACCTGTAGAATAACCGCAGGTCGGCCAGCGGGTAGATCGGCGGAGGGAAACGGCGGCGTGCTCACCAAACAACATCCTTACGCGGGGGGCGGCTGGCGCGGGGATCCCGCGTCTCTGGACCGCCTTTTGACCGAATTCCTGGAACGGCATCAGTCCTTACCCGATCCCGCCCCGGAGTATGAAGTGAATTCCGTGCATGGCCACCGCATCGCCTTTCGGCATCGGGTTGGGGCGGGGCCGCAGGTGCTGTTCATTGGTGGGTTTCGTTCGGCGATGAGCGGGATTAAGGCGCGCTGGTTGGATTTTTTGGCGGCGCGCTGGGGCTTTGGTTTTACCCGCTTCGATCCGCTGGGGCATGGCGAAACCGGCGGTGATTTTTTGGCCGGGGATATTTCCGTCTGGCGCGACGATGCGCTGACCATGCTCGACCGGGTTGCCCAGGGGCAGGTGATCCTCATCGGCTCCTCGATGGGCGGCTGGTTGATGACCCTGCTAGCCCTCAGGCGACCGGAGCGGCTGGCCGGGCTGATCGGCATCGCCTCCGCCCCTGATTTCACCCAGCGCATCGAAGCAGCCCTGACGGCGGAGCGGCGGGCGGCTTTGGCGCGCGACGGGGTGTTCTTCCGCCCGTCGGCCTATGGGACACCCGACCCGATTTCAGCGCGGCTTTTGGCCTCAGGCCGTGAGAATCTGGTCCTCGATCGCGCGCATTCGCTCCATGTGCCCGTCCGCCTGCTGCATGGAACGCAGGATGCCGATGTTCCATACGATTGCAGTCTCGCTTTAGCGCAGAGTCTCACGAGTCCCGACCTCAGGATCCTGCTTTTGGCGGGCGGTGACCATCGTTTGTCACATTCACGCGATCTGGTCGCGCTTGCTCAGACTCTGGCTGAATTTATCGTCGATATACCGCAGCAGACTTAGAGTCTTTCTACGTTTAAAGATATTTTTGATGAGGTTCGTATCCCTGCCACGAGCGTGCTTGCGTAACAAAAGCTAGTTGACATCAAAGCGCCCTTACTCAATATCTTGTGTGCGACGACGTGATCGGGCTACTGCGCTTGCTTCTTTGGTTTGGTGCGAAACCTCACCCCTCAGTGCAAAATTAGCTTTAGCCAGCGATACCAAACGACAGAGTTGAAGAGGCCGGAATGATGGATGGTGATGTGCGGACGCATATGACGGCGGCTGTCCAAATCGACCGCGCGCGGGATGCGTTGCTGACTGATTTCGGGAAAGAAACGCTGCGCGACCGCTATCTGCTGCCGGGCGAAAGCTTTCAGGATTTGTTCGCGCGGGTCTCCACGGCCTATGCCGACGATCCAGCGCACGCCCAACGGCTGTATGATTATATGAGCCGCCTATGGTTCATGCCAGCAACGCCGGTTCTATCGAACGGCGGTACCGGGCGCGGCCTGCCGATCTCCTGCTATCTGAATGCGGTGGACGATAGTCTTGAAGGCATTGTTGGCACCTGGAACGAAAACGTTTGGCTGTCGGCGCGTGGCGGCGGCATTGGCACCTATTGGGGCAATGTCCGCTCCATCGGCGAGCCGGTCGGCCTGAATGGCAAAACCAGCGGCATCATCCCCTTTATCCGCGTGATGGACAGTCTGACGCTAGCGATCAGCCAAGGGTCGCTGCGGCGTGGGTCGGCGGCGGTCTATCTCGATATCAATCACCCGGAAATTGAAGAATTTCTGGAAATTCGCAAACCGTCCGGCGACTTCAACCGCAAGGCGTTGAACCTGCATCACGGTGTGCTGCTGACTGATGAATTCATGGAAGCGGTGCGCGACGGTAAGGACTTTCCGCTGCGCAGCCCCAAGACCAAGGAAGTGGTGCGCATGGCCGATGCCCGCGCCATCTTCCAGAAGTTGGTGGAAACCCGCATCGCGACGGGTGAACCCTATATCGTGTTCATCGATACGGTGAACCGGACGCTGGCCGAACATCAGCGCACCTTGGGGCTGAAGGTCACCACGTCCAACCTCTGCTCCGAAATCACCCTGCATACCGGGCCGGATCATCTCGGCAATATCCGCACCGCGGTCTGCTGTCTCTCCTCGGTCAATGTGGAGAAGTGGGACGAGTGGAGCCAGGAGCCGCATTTTGTGGAAGACTTGATGCGCTTCCTCGACAATGTGCTGCAAGACTTTATCGATCGCGCGCCCGATGAAATGGCCCGTGCCAAATATAGTGCGACGCGCGAACGCTCGGTCGGTCTTGGCGTGATGGGTTTCCATAGCTTTTTGCAAATGAAGGGCATTCCGCTGGAAAGCGCCTTGGCGAAGTCGTGGAACCTCAAGGTCTTCCGCCATATCAAGGAACGGGCCGACGCGGCGTCGATGTATCTTGCCAAAGAACGCGGTGCCTGCCCGGATGCGGCGGAAGTCGGCGCGCTGGAACGTTTTAGCCACAAGATGGCGATTGCTCCCACCGCCTCGATCTCCATCATCTGTGGCGGCACCTCGGCGGGGATCGAGCCGATCCCGGCGAATATTTATAACCATAAAACGCTTTCCGGCTCGTTCGCCGTGCGCAATCCCTATTTAGAAGCGCTGCTGGTGCAGAAAGGCCGGAATAGTGAAAGCGTTTGGTCGTCGATTATCGAGCATGAAGGCTCGGTCCAGCATCTGGATTTTCTGTCGGCGGATGAAAAGGCTGTGTTCCGCACCGCCTTTGAAATCGATCAGCGCTGGCTGCTGGAATTCGCTGCTGATCGCACGCCCTATATCTGCCAAGCAACCTCGCTCAATATTTTCCTGCCGGGGGATATTGATAAGTGGGACTTGCTGATGCTGCACTATCGCGCGTGGGAACTTGGTATCAAGTCGCTCTATTATTGTCGCTCCAAGAGCATTCAGCGGGCCGCCTGGGCCGGGGGTGTGGAAGCCGATAATACCTACGAGCGCCGTCAGGTGATCGCCGAGGTGAAGGATTACGACGAGTGCCTAGCCTGCCAATAGGCGGCGAGTGCCCTTAACCGTTCCTATCTTTTTCTGCACGAGGCTACCATGCCGCTTCTGTCCGCCAATAAAGCCTATAAGCCCTTTGAATATCCTTGGGCCTTCGAGTTCTGGAAGCGCCAGCAGCAGGTCCACTGGATGCCCGAAGAGGTGCCGTTGGGCGAAGATTGCCGCGACTGGGCGCGCAAGCTGACCGACCACGAGCGTAATTTGCTGACGCAAATCTTCCGCTTCTTCACCCAGGCTGACGTGGAAGTGCAGGATTGCTATCACGAAAAATACGGTCGGGTCTTCAAACCCACCGAAGTTAAGATGATGCTGACGGCTTTCTCGAATATGGAAACCATCCATATTGCCGCCTATTCGCATCTGCTTGATACCATCGGGATGCCGGAAACTGAGTATACCGCCTTCCTGCGGTATAAGGAGATGGCGGATAAGCACGATTATTTACAGCGGTTCGGTGTCGATACCGATGCAGATATTGCCCGGACGCTTGCGGTGTTTGGTGGTTTTACCGAAGGGTTGCAGCTTTTTGCCTCCTTCGCGATGCTGATGAACTTCCCGCGCTTCAATAAGATGAAGGGCATGGGGCAGATCGTCTCTTGGTCGGTGCGCGACGAGTCGCTGCATTGCGAAGGGATTATCAAGCTGTTTCATGCCTTCGCCGCAGAGACCGGCTGCCTGACCGCTTCGGTGAAGGATGATATTGCCGATTGCTGTCAGACCGTGGTGCGGCTGGAAGATGCCTTCATCGACCTCGCCTTCGAGATGGGGCCGGTCGAAGGGATGACCCCGCGCGACGTGAAGCGCTATATCCGCTACATCGCCGATTGGCGCTTACAGCAGCTGGGCCTGAAGCCGATTTATCTGATCGATGACCACCCGCTGCCGTGGCTGCCCGCATTGCTGAATGGGGTGGAGCACGCCAATTTCTTTGAAACCCGCGCGACGGAATATTCCAAAGCCGCGACCCAAGGCGATTGGGAGAGCACCTGGGGCATGTTCGACCAACGCCGCAAAGCGCAGGTGCCGGGGAATTCGGATACCCCAGACCTTATCTCCGCAGCGGAGTAAATAAAAGTGAACGGCCCCAATTGGGGCCGTTTTTGTGAGAGCCTAACGCCCCTGGGTTGGGGTCGGGGCTTTGTACGGGCCGTCCTTGCTGCCAAAGCGACCGATATTGCCGAACAGCTGCTCAAGGAAGCCCATCGAGTGGCCGGAGGTGGGGGTGGTTTCGGCGGTATGGTCGATGAACTGCACGGTTTCGCCGCCGGTTGCGGTCATTTTGCTGACCAACCCGGCATCGTCGAAATAAACGGCGAGAATGGTTTGTTCTTTCACCGCCGGTTTCAGGAAAGCCAGGGTTTCCTGCTTGCGGCTGATATAATACCAGACTTTGTCGTCAAAGGTTCCGGCGGCGGTCGGCGACCCCAGGATACGTTGCACGTCGGCCCGGCTAGAGGTGCCCGCGACGATCTGATCCACCGCTTCCTGCGTGGGCAGGTTGCCGCGATTGTCGATAATCGGCGTGCAGGCCGCCAGAATGCCCCCCAGCAACAGGGTGCAGCCGAAGCGCAGAGGATGGGCGAGGGGGTAGGGCAGCGTCTTCATCGGAGCGGTCGACCGTCAACTCTTCACATTTATATCCAAGCCGCCAGGGCTAGGCTACAGGGCGGACTTGACCCCGCCGGACGGGGAGGCCAATTTCCCGCTGCGCCCAGTTTGGCGGCGCGGACCCAAGGGGGCGCGACAGACACTCGCATTGCCCCTAGGGCCTGTCAATTGCTGTGAGGGGCGGTATGGTCTTTTCGCTTTCCTGGCCGTTTGGTGCCGCCGGACGTGCCCGCCGTGTGCGGCTGGACCGGGCCGAACACCTGTATCGGGTGGCGGTCGCTCAAGCTCGGCAGCCGCTATTCTATCGCGACTGGGGCATTCCGGATACGCCGGAAGGGCGGTTCGAGATGGTGGCCCTGCATGTTTGGCTGCTGCTGCATCGACTGAAAGACGTGCCAGAAGCCGCCGATCTTGCCCAAGCCCTGCACGATGTGATGATGCAGGATATGGATTTATCGCTGCGGGAGCTTGGGATTAGCGATGTGGTGATCGGCAAGCGCATTAAGCTGGTGGCGCAGAATTTCTATGGCCGTCTGCACGCCTATGATGCCGGGCTGGCCGATCCTGAGGCCTTTGCGGCGGCCTTGCGCCGAAATGCCTATGGGCCGCGCGCCGAACCCCCTGATGCGGCTGTGGTCGCGGCGCTGATCGGCTATTGTGAAACCCAGGTCGCCGCTTTGGCCGTGCAGCCGGTTGCGGCGCTGCTCGCTGGGCAGGGGCATTTTTCATTGGGGGAAGAGTAACGCCATGCAGCCCGAATTTTCCCGCCCCGTTTCCGTTGATCGGATCGGCAGTATCGCCACTACCCAGCATCTCGAAGCGTCGGCGGAGGAGCGGGCGGCACTGGCGCAGCGCTTCGACCTTCAGGCTTTGGATCGGCTGACAGCGACCCTAACCTTGCGCCGGGCGCGCGGCGGCCAATATATCAGCGTGTCGGGGCATGTTTCCGGCGCGGCAGTGCAGACCTGCGTCGTCAGTCTAGAGCCGGTTCCGGCAACGGTGGAGAGCGATTTTGCCGTCATCCTCGGTCCAATCGATGGTGCGCCAGAGCGCGGCGAGATCGATATTTCCGAAGAAGATGATGCGCTCGAACCCTGGCCGGAGGAGGGTCTCGATCTTGGGGAACTGGCGGCGCAGTATTTTTCTCTGGCGCTCGACCCTTACCCCCGTGCTGCAGGGGCGGAAGTGCCCAATGCCTACCAGCCCAATGAGGTCGAGGATGAGGGGTATTATAATACCGCAGAGGCGCAAAGCAAGCCGAACCCCTTTGCAGCCTTGGCGGGGCTGGCCAAGAAAAGCTAAGATTCCGCGTCATTGTCTGACAGAATCGCTTGCGGGCGTTCCCGATATTGGCTACATAGGCCGTCGCTTTTCGGCGATGTCCGCTAACACGAGTTCAAGATTATGGCAGTTCCTAAGAAAAAGACCTCCAAGTCCCGCCGCAACATGCGCCGGTCGCACGACTTCATTGCGGCTCCGGCCTACAATGAATGCTCGAACTGCGGCGAGCTGCATCGTCCGCATCACGTCTGTCCGGCGTGCGGCCATTACGATGGTCGCGAAGTGGTTGCCACGGCAGCCGCTTAAGCCTTTCGGCTTGTACGATCAGACTGATACGATAGGCGCGCCGTGACCGCTCGGTTGACCATTGCCCTTGATGTAATGGGCGGCGACCGGGCACCAGCGGTCGTGATCGACGGCGCGAATATCGCCCGCGAGCGTTTTCCGAACGTGGATTTTCTGATGGTGGGCGACGAGCAGCGGATTACTCCGCTGCTCGCCCGCTTACCCTTGCTTCAGAAAGTGTCCCACATTCTCCATACCGATAAGTCGGTATCGGCGGACGAGAAACCCTCGGTGGCGCTGCGCACCGGGCGGCAAAGCTCGATGCGCTTGGCGCTCGATGCCGTTGCCGATGGCCGCGCTGTCGCCGCCGTTTCGGCAGGCAATACCGGGGCCTTGATGGCGATGGCGAAACTGTCGCTGCGCACGGTGCCGGGGATCGATCGGCCCGCGATTGCCTCGATTCTCCCCTCGCAGCGCGGTGAAACCGTGATGCTCGACCTAGGGGCAAATGTCGCTTGCGATGCCGAGAATCTGGTGCAGTTCGCGATCATGGGCGATGCCTTTGCCCGTGCTGTTTTGGGCCTTATCAACCCCACCATCGGCTTGCTGAACATCGGGTCGGAGGAGATGAAGGGGCGGGAAGAACTGCGCCAAGCGGCGGCTTTGCTGCGCGACTCGCCGTTGGCGGCGCAGTTCAAGGGCTTTGTCGAAGGGAATAATCTTTCCTCCGGGGCGGTTGATATTGTGGTGACCGATGGGTTTACCGGCAATGTTGCCCTGAAAACGGCGGAAGGGACGGCGCAGTTGATTGTGCATCTGCTGCGCGAAAGCTTCAAAAGCTCCATCTGGGCGCGGATTGCGTATTTGCTGATGCGCCCGGCGCTGTCGCAGTTCCGCAACCGCGTAGATCCGCGCCGCTATAATGGGGCGGTTTTCGTCGGCCTGAACGGAATTGCTGTAAAAAGTCACGGCGGGACCGACGGGCTTGGCTTCGCCAATGCAATCGGCGTTGCGGTCGATATGGCGATGCACGGGTTTCTCGATAAAATCCGGGGGCAGATCACGGCATTGCAGGCCACCGCCAGCGCCGTCGAACCGTCGCCCGCCGTCAGCGTGGCACCATGAGTTTTTGGCGTTCTCGGATCATCGGCACCGGCTCTTACCTCCCTGCCCGCATCGTCACCAACGATGAATTAGCCCAACGGGTCGATACGTCGGACGAGTGGATCCAGCAGCGCAGCGGTATTCGTCAGCGCCATGTCGCCGCCGAGGGGGAGACCACGGCGGATCTGGCCGAAGCGGCGGCCCGGCAGGCGCTCACTGCGGCTGGGCTAACCGGGGCCGATCTCGATCTGATTATCCTGGCCACGACCACCCCGGATGATACTTTCCCCTCGACCGCGACCAAAGTGCAGGCCCGCTTGGGGATGCACCGAGGCGCAGCGTTCGATGTGCAGGCGGTGTGCTCCGGCTTTGTCTATGCGCTGGCGGTCGCCGATAATTTCATTAAGGCCGGTCAGGCCAAGACTATTCTAGTCATCGGGGCTGAAACTTTTACCCGGATTCTCGATTGGGAAGACCGCACCACCTGCGTGCTGTTCGGCGATGGGGCCGGGGCGGTGGTGTTGCGCGCCGAAGCGGGGACGGGCCGCGTTGACGATCAGGGTATTCTCTCGACCCATCTCCATTCCGATGGGCGCGAGCGCGATATTCTCTATGTCGATGGTGGCCCATCGAGCACGCGCACGGTCGGCCATGTTCGCATGTTGGGTAAGGAAGTCTTCCGGCACGCCGTGACCAATCTGGCGGCGGTCGTGACCGAAGCGCTTGCCGCCAATGGCCTCACTCCGGCGGCCATCGACTGGCTGGTGCCGCATCAGGCCAACCGCCGCATTCTGGAAGCAACGGCGAAAAAACTGGCCTTGCCCGTGGATCGGGTGGTGGTGACGCTTGATCGGCACGCGAATACCTCTGCCGCCTCGGTCCCGCTGGCGTTGGACGAGGCGGTGCGCGATGGACGCATTCAGCCGGGTCATTTGATTCTGGTGGAAGCTATGGGCGGCGGGTTGACCTGGGGATCAGCCCTGATCCGGATGTAGGGTCGCGCCGGGGGCATCCCCGGCTCTTCCTGATGATCGCTTACACTTGCGCGCGCGCGCCGCCCGGTCCCTGGGTGGCAATGCGTTTGAAGAGCCTTAGCCCCCGTTCTAAGTCGGCGAGGGGCGGCGGGCCGAGGCAGAGACGCACGCCCGCCGCTTCGCTGCCCGGATCGGCTAGAAAGGCGGGGGGCGGCAGAAGCAATAGTCCCCGGCTTTGGGCGGTCTGGGCAATCCGCTCCGCCTCGGCGCGCGAGCAAGGAAACCAGAGATGAAAGCCGCCGATATGGATCGCGGGCAGTACGCCCCCCAGAAGCGCCTGGGCGCAGTGGCGGCGGGCGGCGGCTTCCTGCTTCAGGGTTTGCATCAGTGTATCGGCAGCCCCTTCTTCCAACCAGGTGACTAACAGGAAACTCGACAGTGGGGCGGCGGTCGTGCTGCTGGTCGCCAGAATCCCCTCGGCCTCAGCAACAAAGGCGGGCGGGGCCACTAGCCAGCCCATGCGCAGGCCAGGGCTGACGATCTTCGACAGGCTGCCGACGTAGAACACCCGCTCTGGGGCTATCTGGACCAGGGGCGGCGGTGGGGTATCGGCCAGCGGCGCATAGACATCATCTTCAATGATCCAGGCGTCGGCGCGGCGGCAAACCTCTACCAGCGCCGCCCGCCGATCAGGCGTTAGGGTGCGGGCCGTCGGATTATGCAAGGTCGGCATCAGATAAACGGCGGCCTGTCGCCCCTCGGCGGCTAGGGCGTGTAGGTGGGCGGCCAGTGCCTCCGGCTCTAGTCCAACCGCATCTCCCGCAACAGGGTGCAGCGGCACTTGGTTACTCCGGCAGAGATCGATAATGCCAGGGTAGGTGATCGGATCGGCCAGGAGCACGCCCCCTCGGCGCTGGAGTAAGGCGATACACAGGGCAAGCGCTTGTTGGGCACCATTGCACAGCAACGTTCGCGCCCCTTCCGCCGGGACGCCGAACTGCCGCAACCATCCAGCTTTCGCCGCCCGGTGATCGGGCCGCCCGGCGGGAGGCACATAGGCCCCGAAACTGGCGGCATCCAACCGCCGGGCCAATTTGCGCAGCGAGGCGGCGAGGAATTGGTCGGTTATAAGTTGCGGTGGGGCGTTCAGGCTTAGATCCAACGGTGCGGAGAAGGTTAGATCGTCGCCACGGACGAACATGCCGCGTCCCTGCTGGCTAACCACCAGGCCGCGCGCTTCCAGCATCTGATAGGCTTTGGTGACGCTGCCCAGCCCAATCCCTAGCCGATAGGCGAGATCACGGTGCGCCGGCAGCCGTGCGCCCTGCGGCAGAATCCCCGCCTGAATATCCTCGGTTAGCGCGTGCGCCAGCCGATCCGCCGGGCGGCGGGCGCTGGCATCGGGGGCATCGGCCAGTCGGGGCGACCAGGGGGAGGCGAGACGCATTGGGTTCTCATTAAAAGTGTCACGGAACACTATAGCGTTTTGTCAGATAATGTCACGCCTCTATCCTGTCCCGCGTCGCTAGTGCCTGTTTGGAGACGTTGAAAATGGTCGATCTGCTGCCCGCCATCGTTGCCTATGCCTTCGTGACCACCATTACACCGGGGCCGAATAACGCCATGCTTTTGGCCTCTGGCCTGACCTTCGGCTTCTGGCGCACGGGGCCACATCTTCTGGGGATCGCCATTGGGTTTGCTGCCATGGTTGTGGCGGTTGGTCTGGGGGCGGGGGAACTCTTTAAGCTGATCCCCTATCTGCACGAAATTTTGCGCGGCGTGGCAACCGTTTATCTTCTGTATCTCGCCTGGCGCATCGCCCGCGCGATCCCCGCGGAGGGCGGCCGAGGACCGGCGGCACGGCCCCTTGGCTTCTTGCAGGCCGCCGCCTTTCAGTGGGTGAACCCAAAAGCCTGGATTATGTCGATCGGGGCCATTTCCACCTATACGGTGCCAGAGGCTTTCACGGCGAGCGTGCTGTTGATCGCGCTGGCTTATCTGGTGATCGGCGGTCCCTGTATTGCCCTATGGGCGGGGTTTGGATCGGCGATGCGCCGGCTGATGAGCGACCCACGCCGCGTGCGCCGCATCAATCGAGCGATGGCTTTGCTGCTGGCGGCTTCGGCCCTGTATCCGCTGTTAGAAGGTGCGGTTGTAGGTTGATGTCTAAAATGCCCACTAAATCCATTAAAAGATTCTTAAGCGATCAACGTCATAAACAGTTTTCCGCACCCAACACTTCATCTAAAGTGTGATAAACCTGTGACACGCCGCACAGGGAGGCGCGCGCATAGACTCTTGCGTCGCGCTTTTCCCTTTTTGGCTCTGACTCAGGAAGTGGTTCAGAAAGCCTATCCAATCCGTTGTTCTGGAAACGCAATTGACGGATGGTAGCGCGAAGGCTACGGTACGGTCTTATAGGTGAGGGGGGCACTCGATGACCGAAGAGACAGTAACTCGCGCGCAACTAAGCGAGGCAGTCTACCAGGAAGTTGGTTTGTCCCGGAACGAATCCGCCCAACTGGTGGAGACGGTTTTGCAGGAAATCGCCGATGCGCTCGCCGAAGGCGAGATGGTCAAGATTTCCTCCTTCGGTAGTTTTTCGGTGCGTAAAAAGGGCGAACGCATCGGCCGCAACCCGAAAACCGGGGAGGAAGTGCCGATCATGCCCAGACAAGTTCTGGTCTTTCGGCCGTCCCACGTTCTGAAGAACAGGATCAACGAAGGTATGCAGGCGCTTGAAAAGCGGGAGACGGGTGAATGAGCACCGCCGAGGTGACCGACCAGGGCGCACGCCGCGTAACCAAATCGGCCAGTGCGTTCCGTACGATTAGCGAGGTCGCGTCCGATCTGGATGTGCCGCCCCACGTGCTGCGCTTCTGGGAAAGCAAGTTCCCGCAGATCAAACCGCTCAAGCGGGGCGGCGGTCGTCGCTACTATCGCCCGGAAGATGTTGATCTGCTGCGTCGGATTCGCGAGCTTCTGTACCGCGATGGTTACACCATCAAAGGCGTACAGAAGCTTCTAAAGACGCCGAATGCCAAACTGACCGATGAAGACCGTCTGGCCCCTGGCCAGGCTCCGGAAATGCCGGGCGACGATGCCGACCTTGGTCTCGATATCGCCGAAGCCCCGACAGCCCCGCGCTTGCCGACGCTGGCCCTCTCACGCGGGGTGATTCCGGCCTTGCCGATTGAAGCGCGCGCGGTGATCGAGGAAGCGATTGCCGAGCTGGAAGGCGCGCATCGGGCCTTGATTCGCAGCTTGCCGCGGTGATTCGCTCAAGGGCTGCAGGTTCGCGGGCGGCCTTTGGGCCGCCCGTTGCCTTTTGGGCGATCACAACCCTGCGGACGCCCATGAAACCAAGCGCCGTCCTTGCTTGCATCACGGAAAACCCCCGTCTATAGTCGCCACCTGCTGCGGCTTTGGTTGCAGCATAACGGTCGGAGCGTAGCGCAGCCTGGTAGCGCATCAGACTGGGGGTCTGGGGGTCGCAGGTTCGAATCCTGTCGCTCCGACCATTTAATCTTCCCCCGATTATTCCTGCTTTTCCTGCCGAACCTCGGTAAGCCAAGGTTCGGGCTGTAGGCTTTGCACAATCACGCCAAGCAGCTGCAGGCTGCCGATGTTTGTTACCGCGGGTAGACCCTCTGGCCCGGTCGGGGTGAGCGGGGGAGAGGTGCCGAGCAGCAGCGGGTCAGGTAGGTCCGTCGCATAGCTGCGCTGCCAGAGTAAGGCTTGCCCATCGGGACCTTCCGCATATTCCCACCCGGCGCAGTTCCAGCGACCATCCGCCGCCCCCCGTAGGGCGATCACCCGATCCCCTGGCAGGGGGGCGCGCCCCAGGTCGGGATAGCTCATCAGAATCAATAGGCTGCCGACCGGGTAAAGCCGGTCCAATCCCGGCCCCCGGTGCCAGACGGCAAAGCGGGGGGCGGTCGGAAGATGTGGGGCGGCGGGCAGGCGCAAGGGCCGCTCGATCTCCCCCATCCAGGGGAGCGGGGGTGCGTGCCACCGGCGGCCATCGGTCGTCCCGACCAGGGGCACCCCGGCGGGTCGGGGCAGGGGAACCGGCGAGATACTTCGGTCGGTGGCCGACACCCCTTCTAGGGCCAAGAAGCTAGTAAGCCGCGCCCAGGTTTCGGCATTGGGCCGATGCCCGGCCCGTAGGCGTTTGATTGCCTGCTCGCTAACTCCCGCCGCACGGCACAGGCCCCGCTCGGACAGGCCAAGGCGTTCTTGCTGCTGTTTCAGCCGATCAAGGAGGTCGATTACGTGGGTCATACCTCAAAATAACTCAAAATCACTCAGCGTGTTACAATTAACTCAATAACTCACGTGTGACGCACTGGGTTATGGATGAGTTATGCTTCGCTCGGCGGATAAAAAAACCGCTTCGGCACCGGGCCGAAGCGGGGATGGGTGGGGATTGTTCCTTAATCGGGTTATTCCGCAGGGTGTGGGCGCGGTTCGCGTGGTAGCTCGGCGATGGATTTATCCACCTCCGGATCATCGCTTGGCCCAATGAACCGGCTGAAAACGCGCCAGAGCAGTTTCGCCACATCATCCATTAAGCAAAAGACCGCGGGAACGAAGACCAGCGAGAGCAGCGTCGAGACAATCAAGCCGCCGATCACCGCAATCGCCATGGGGGCGCGGAACTCGCCGCCATCGCCGAAGGCCAAGGCCGATGGGATCATCCCTGCCGCCATGGCAATTGTGGTCATGATGATTGGCCGCGCCCGCTTGCGGCCGGCATCGACAATCGCTTCGCGCCGGGGCACCCCACGGGCGATTTCCTCCACCGCGAAATCGACCAGCATGATCGCGTTCTTCGTGACGATGCCCATCAGCATCAGAAAACCAATCACCACGGGCAGCGAAATCGCCTGCTGGGTAATGAACAGGGCGAAGATTGCCCCACCGATGGAAAGCGGTAGCGAGAAGAGAATGGTGATCGGCTGCAAGAAACTGCCGAACAGCAGTACCAGCACCGCATAAACCATCATAATGCCGGCCCCCATGGCCATAGCGAAGCCTTGGAACACTTCCACCATTATCTCGGCATCGCCGGTCTCCTTCAACTCCACCCCTGGCGGGAAATTCTGCGCCACCGGCAGGGCGCGTACCGCCTCCGTCGCCTCGCCCAGGGCGGTATTGCCCGCGAGATCGGCTTCGACCGATACTTTCCGCGCCCGGTCATAGCGGTTGATGGTGGCCGGGCCTTGGCCGAACGAGAGGCTGGCCACCGCCCCTAGGGGCACCAGGGCGCCGGAATTGGTGGGCACCATTAAGGTTTCCAACAGGTCGAGATTGCCCCGCTGCCGGGGATCGAGCTGTACCCGGATAGGTACCTGGCGGTCGCCGACGGTGAATTTCGGCAGATTGGCCGACGCATCGCCCAAGGTTGCCACCCGCACTACTTCTGAGAGGGTTTCGGTCGAGATGCCAAGGCGAGCGGTCCGCTCTCGATCAGGAAGAATGCGCACTTCTGGCCGGTCAAGCGCGGCGGTCGAGATCACATTCTCCAATTGTGGCAGGCGGCGCATTTCGGCGGCTAGATCGTCGGCCAACTCCTCGATCACCTCGGTCTCGGCCCCCGTAACCAGCATGGCGAAGGTGCGTTGACCGTTTTCGTTGCTGAACCAGAAGCGCAGGTCGGGGGTATCGGCAACAATACCGCCGATCACGGTCTGCAACTCGCTTTGGCTGCGGCTTCGTTCTTGCTTTGGCGTGAAATTAATAATCAGCGAGGCTTTGCGCACTTCCTCCCCTTGGCCCAGAATGCGGCCGCCATCTACGAGGACCGAGCGCACTTCCGGCAGGGCTTTGATTTTCTGCGTCAGCGCGTCGGCCGTTGCTTCGGCGTCGGCCAGCCGGGTGCCGGGCGGCATTTCCAGCGCCAAGACCGACCGGGCGGTATCTTCCGTCGGCAGGAAACCACTGGGTAATAGAAAGGAGGAGCCGATGGATAGGCCAAAGATCGCAAGCCCCGCCAGCACAGTCAGCCCTCGCCAGCGCACCGACCAATCAACCAGCTGCGTGTAGCGCTGCATCAGCCAGCCTTCTGGCTTTTCGAGGTGTGGCGCGCCTTTCATCAGATAGGCGGCCATCATCGGCGTGATAAGCCGCGCCACCAACAGCGAGAAAAGCACCGCAATCGCGACCGTGATGCCGAATTGCTTGAAATATTGCCCGGCTATTCCCCCCATGAAGCTCACCGGGGCAAAAACCGCGACAATGGTCATGGTGATCGCGATAACGGCCAGGCCGATTTCGTCGGCAGCTTCCATCGCGGCCCGATAGGGCGATTTTCCCATGTGCCGGTGGCGGACGATATTTTCGATCTCGACAATCGCATCATCCACGAGAATCCCGGTCACCAAGGTTAGGGCGAGCAGGCTGACCAGATTAAGGGAAAAGCCGAGGGCATCCATCACCCAAAAAGTCGGTAAAACCGATAAGGGCAGCGCGACACAGGTAATGATCGTTGCCCGCAGGTCGCGCAGAAAAACAAAGACGACCAGCACCGCCAATACCGCCCCTTCGATCAATGTATCCATGGCCGAATGGTAATTACCGACCGTATAGGTCACGTAACTGTCGATCAGGGTTAGGGTCACATTGGGGTGGCGTGCGTTCAGATCGGCGATCCGGGCTTCCACCGTTTTTGCCACTTCTGCGTCGCTGGCCCCTTTGCTGCGGTATAGGCTGAAAGCCACCACGGGCTGACCGTCCAGCCGGGCGAACGTCCGCGGTTCGGCGAAACTATCGGTTACCACCGCCACATCCGACAGACGCAGCAGGGTGCCATTGGTCAGCATCAGGGGGGTTGCCGCCAAATCGGCCAAGGTTTTGGCCCCGCCGAGAGCACGGATCGACTGTTCCTGCGCCCCCACTTCACTACGCCCACCCGCAAGATCGATGTTTACGGCGCGCAGGGCACGGGTGATATCCCCTGCAGTTACGCCGAGGGCCAGCATCCGGTCGGGATCCAATGTGACCTGAATTTCCCGCTTCACCCCGCCGATCCGCTCGACCTGGCCGACGCCTTTAGCCCCCTGCAGGTCGCGAGCGACCACATCATCAACGAACCAGGAAAGCTCCTCCGGCGTCATGGCGGGGGAGGCGGCGGCATAGGTGACGATCGGTAGCCCCACCACATCGAACCGTTCGATGATCGGCTCGTCGATCCCGCGCGGCAGGTCGGCGCGGATGCGGGACACGGCATCTTTCACATCATTCAAAGCCCGGTCGCTGTTCACCTCCAGCCGAAACTCGACAGACGTGACCGAGCGGCCATCGGTTAAGGTCGAGACAATATGCTTAACCCCGGTCACCCCTGCGATCGCATCTTCCACCTTTTTGGTGATCTGGGTCTCAAGTTCCGCCGGGGCCGCCCCGGTTTGCGTGATGGTAACATTCACCACCGGGAAATCGATGTTCGGAAAGCGCGTGATCGGTAGTTTGACGAAGGAGACGATGCCGAGCACCATCAATACTAGAAACAGCATCAGCGACGGGATGGGTCGGCGGATCGCCCAGCCGGAAACATTCATGGCCATTTAAGGTTACTCCCCAACCGTCGACGCGGTGGCCAGAACCTGGTCCAGCGGCACCGGCTGCGGGCGAATCCGGTCGCCCTGGCGCAGGAAGGTGCCCGCGCGGGTCACGATCATCTCGCCCGCCGCTAGCCCCTGAAGAACTTCGGTTAACCCGCCGGACCGAATTCCGGTTTGGACTGTACGGGTTTCGATTTGTCCGTCTTTGGCAACCTGAGCGCTGGTCTTTGCCCCAAATTGCAGCGCCGCCGTGGGCACGACCAGCGCCGTCTTTTCGCTCACGGTGATCGTCCCGCGGGCGAAGTTACCCAGCAGCGCCGGGGCCGTGGCCGGTAAGGCGATGCGCACCGAGCCAAGCCGCGTGGTGGCATTCACCATCGGCGACAAGAGCCGAACCTGGCCGATCACCGTCTGCCCGCCGGGCAGCTCGATTTCGGCGCGCTGCCCCAGGTGCAACTGCGCGAAGCGATGCTCCGGCACCTCGCCGCTCACGTCCAACGCCCCGTCGGCGATGATCCGGAACAAGGGGTCGGCACCATTGGCCGTTTGCGCGCCCAGCTTGGCGGTGCGCTTGCTGATGATCCCGGCGGCGGGGGCTTTTACTTCGGTCCGGGCGAGGCGGATCCTAAGATCGCGAAGCAGGGCATCATTTTCGATCCGCTGCGCTTCGGCCATGCGCACCCCCGCTTGGGTGGTGCGGGCGCTGGCGGTCCGCTGATCCAGCAGTTCTTGCGAGGCATTGCCGGTTTGGCGCAGGGCTTGGCTGCGCTTCAGCGCGGCTTCGGCCTCGGCTCGGCTTGCGTCGGCCTGGCTAATGCCGGCACTCAGCCGCGCCTGGGCAGCTTCTAGCCGGATCAGCTCGGCTTGTAGCGTTTCGCGCGACAGGCGGGCCAGAACCTGGCCCTTTTCGACCCGCTCGCCCTCCTCGGCCAGAATTTCGACGATCCGCAGGTTTTCGATTTCCGGGGAAACCAGCACCTCTTCCCGTGCAACAATACTGCCAGTAACGGTAACGCGCGCGGCGATGGTGCGCGTTTCGGCCGCAGTGACGGTCACGGTTGGAGGTTTCGGGCCAGCGTCTTGCGCAAGGGCAGGGGTGCCGAGAGCGACAAGGAGAGCGGCGGTCAGGAGGCGGCGCATAGCGATGGGGTATCCGCGTTCGAGAGAAGAAGCTGCTGACGAATCAGCGCGAAAATCCGCTTGATACTGCTGCGGTTATCAAGGTCGGGCCGAAGGGTAGCGCGCCAGAGAATACCATCGCCCAGCGCGGCTAATAGATCGAGAATTGTCTCGGTATCACCGCAAGGGGTTAGGCGTTGTGCGGCCACCGCCCGCCGGATGGTGCCGTGGATCAGCGCGGTGAAGAAATCATCCGTCTCCACCATCAGCTTGGAGATATCGGGGTTACGAAGCGCTTCGGACCCGATTTCAAACATCAGGGCGCGGCGTTCTTGCGGTTCGACGCAAGAGTAGTGGATCAACATCTCCTCCAGCGCCCCCAGAATATCGGTGGCCAGTTCCACCTGGGCGAGGGCTGCTTTGATCTCGTTACGGTCGCGCTCGCACAGACCGGCGATCAGGGCGACTTTCGACGGAAAATAGAGATAAAGCGTGCCGGGGCTGATGCCAGCCTCGCGACAGATTGTTTGCATACTGGTGCCGTGAAAACCGTGGCGGGCGAACGCGCGCTCGGCAGCTTCCAGGATCGTATGGCGGCGGGTTTCCAGGCGGTCGGGGGAGAGTTTTGGCATAAAACGAATATTCGTTCGTTTTTATCGCCTGTCAAGCCCGGCAATTCTCCTGGATATTGCGCGGCCCCTGCGGTAAAACTCAGGCGCAGGACTGTTACGGGAGAATCCCTATGAGTGTATCGAGCCTTGCCGGTGCCGCCGTTAGCCTAACCAAGGCGTCGGTTAACCTCGACATTGCCATTGCCACCTTCCGGATGCAGGCCGATGCCGAGCGGTCGGTTGTTGGGATGATCGAAGCCTCGATGCAGTCGGCCAAGGCGGCCAATGCATCGGTGGGGCAATTGGTGGATGTGACCGCCTAACCCCTAGGCAAAATCGACCCGCTAGCCCTGCGCTCCTGCTTCTGTTATGGTGCAGGGGTAGGCATTTCAGAGGGTTAGCGGGCTGTGGTCAGTTGTTACCTGAAAACCAGCCAATCGATTAAAAACGCGGGTCGCTTGGTGGCTATCGCGATCCTACTCTTTTTCGGGGGGCAGACGGCGTTTGCCCAGATCCCCAGCAATCAGATCCCGCCGAAAGGCGTCAATAAAGTCGTCCGAACGCTGCTGCCGTCGTGGCAGGTTGGCGCGATTGACCGGCCATTAAGTCGGCTCTGTTCCTTTGGGCGCTTCAATCAGCGTGTTCCGTATAAATACTCCGGTCATTTTCAGGGGCCGAATGGCGCGGCCTTGGTTGGCGGGGCCAAAGGCGATGGGCTGAACCTGTTCGATCCAACGGGCGCGCGCAAGCCTGACCATGATTATTGGTTCTATCGGGATCGGACCAGCAACTGCATCGTCTATTCGGCGAAAGTGAAGCCCGAACAATCCGCCATTCAGGTGCCGCCGCAATAGCGGACTATTTCCCGGCAGTCCTTTGGCCCTCCCTTCACCCAAATAGTTAAGAAACCGCGACAGCGGCATTTCTTTCGGATATGGTTGTAGAAACCTCCGAAGGCCCCAGGGCGGGATCGATCGGAGCCGGGAGGATGGGGTAAGGAGTGATCGTGCTGGGGCCCGACGCAAATGCCGCCGAATCTGCGATGCCCGCCGCCCCAGGAGGGCGGGAGCCGGGGGGCGACGATATTCCCGTGACCAGTGTCGGCACGCTTTTGCCGGGGCAACGCTTATCCTTGCTGGGGAGCGCGTCGCTTCAGGTGAAACTGGCGCTGATCGTCGTGCCGGTCATGGTTCTGGCCTTATGTATGCTGTTGATCGTGCTGATGACCTCGGCGGCAGAGGACGGCCTGAGGGCACTCGGCACCCGCGCTACGGTAACGACCGAGGTGCAGGTGCAGGCCCTTAGCCAACCGCTGTGGGAACTGAACTCGCCGCAGATTACCCGTATCGTCGATACCCTAGCCCAAGACCCCGACGTGGTGGGGGCGCGGCTGCTGGATGAAACCGGCAAATTTATCCACGGCTTCGGGCGTTTGGATGGCACCGATATTTTAACCGTTACTCGCGTGGTCCCGCACCCGGTGGCGCGCGATGCGGTGCCGCTGGGGCAGTTGACTGTCGCCATGTCGCAGGTTTCCTTGAACGAAACCCTGCGCGTGCAACTCTTATCGGCGGGGGCGGCGATTGCGGTTGGTGCCGTGTTAATGATCGGCGCGGTTTTCCTGTCCTTACAACAGCTTGTCTTCCGGCCTTTGCGCTTGATGTTACGTGCGATCGAACGGATTGAAAACCGCGAATGGCCGACGGTGCGCTGGGAAAGCAACGATCAGTTAGGGGTCGTCGTCTCGGCCTTTAACCGTATGGTGAAGACCCTGCGCTCGAACGAGCGTGAACTGCGTGAAGCGATGCACGCCGCCGAAGCGGCGGCCCGCGCGAAGGACGAGTTTCTGGCGAATGTGAGCCACGAGCTGCGCACGCCGCTAAATGCCATTCTGGGGTTTTCCGAAGTTCTAAAATCGGAAATGTTTGGCCCCCTGGGGTCTGACCGCTACCGCGCCTATGCTGGCGATGTTTTTACTTCTGGCACGCATCTTCTTGAAATTATTAATGATATTTTGGATTTGTCTAAAGTGGCGGCGGGCAAGTTCGAGTTGATGGAACAGGCCTTCGATCTCGATCATGCTGTTGATTCCTGTGCGCAATTGATGCGTGACCGCGCCACCACGGCAAAATTATCGTTGCATACCGATGTTCCACCGAACCTACCGCAACTTTATGGGGATGAACTGCGGGTTAAGCAGGTGATTCTCAATCTTCTAAGCAATGCCATCAAATTCACCTTGCCGGGGGGGCAAGTTTGGGTGGCCGCTCGGATGCGCGAGGATGGCGGGGCCGATTTGATCGTCGGCGATACGGGAATTGGGATGCGCCCGCAGGACATTCCGAAAGCGCTATCCGCCTTCGGGCAGATCGAAAATGTTCTCAGCCGCTCGCACCAGGGAACTGGCCTAGGGCTGCCGCTGGTCCAGGCTTTTTGTGAGATGCATCAGGCAAAACTGACCATCGATAGTTCGCCGGGCGTCGGGACCATCGTAACCGTAACCTTCCCCGCGACGCGGGTGCACCCGCAGTAACCTGTTCCGGATAACCATTGCCAGACCGCCGCCCGGCGGGCAGGTTAGGCCGGTCTGTTTCATCTTGTGAAGGTTTCCATGTCCGATCCCGCCCTTTCGGGGACCATGCAATGTCCACCCGGAACCCCAATCGCCGATTGCCCGACCGGTGCCCCCGCGATTCGGGTTTTGGCCATGCCCGCCGATACCAACCCGGCGGGGGATATTTTCGGCGGCTGGCTACTGTCACAGATGGATATTGCCGGGGCGACCGTGGCCGTGGAACGGTCGGGCGGGCGCGTGGTGACCATCGCGGTTGAAGGGATGAGTTTCCTAAAGCCCGTGCATGTTGGCGATCTGGTTAGCTTTTATGCGGTAATCGAGAAAATCGGTCGAACCTCCATCCGCGTGCGGATCGATGCCTGGGCCAAGCGGGGCCGTACCGGCGTGGAGGAACGGGTGACCGAGGGGGTGTTCACCTATGTCGCCATCGATGAAAGCCGCAAATCGCGACCAATCCCCAGCCGCTAACCTTGCATTTCGCCCTTGGCGGGGGGGCGCGGCCCCCTCTATAGTCGCGCCGGTTTAGAGTCTTGGTCCTGGAAAGCGCCTAAAACATGCTGCAAGCGATGCGTGGCCGTGCCGCCACTTGGGTTACCCGGATTCTGTTTACGCTGATTGCTCTCAGCTTTCTCGGCTGGGGGATCACGGACTATATCCGGCCCGCGACCCCCGGTACGCAGACGGCGCTCACCGTCGGCGGGCGCAGCTTGAATGGTCTAGAGGTACAGCGGTTGCTTGGCCCGCAGATCGATCAGCTGCGCGCTATGTTTGGCGGCATTGATCGGGAACAGGCCAAGCGTTTCGGTTTGGTCGATCAGGCCCTGGACCAACTGATCGCTCGGTTGATCGTCGATCAAGAGGCTACAAGCCTCGGCCTGCTGATTTCCGACGATGTCCTGCGCCAAACCATTCAGAGCAACCCGGCCTTTGCCGCGGCCAATGGTCAGTTCGACCGGGCGCGGTTTGCGGCAGTTCTTGCACAGGCAGGCTATACCGAAGCGGCGTTTCTGGCGCAGTTGCGCGGCGATCTAACCCGCGCCGCCCTGACGATTGCCGCGGCGGCGGGGGCACAGGTGCCCGATGCGGTTATCGACCGGCTGCTGACCTTCCGTCTGGAAAAGCGCACGGCGGATTATGTCTATCTAGGGGCGGAGACTATCCCGCCCGCCGCCGCCCCGGCCGACGAGGTTTTGGTCGCTTTCCATAAAGAGAATCCGGCCCTCTTTACCGCGCCGGAGCGGCGGGCGGGCAAACTGCTGCTGCTGGACCCGGCCGCCATTGCCGATCAGGTCACCCTATCGGAAAAAGAGATGCGCGATGCGTTCGAGGCGCGGATCGAAGAGTTTCAGCAGCCGGAACGCCGGTTGATCGAACAGATGTTGCTGACCGACGAGGCGGCGGCCAAGGCGGCGGCAGATAAGATCGTCCAAGGGGCGGATTTTGCCGCAACGGCGGTAGAGGCGGGGCAGTCCGCCGATAGTATCGCTTTGGGAGAGATCACCAAAGCCGATCTACCGGATGCAGCCTTGGCCGAGGCTGCCTTCGCCTTGCCGGCTCCTGGGGTGACGGCGCCGATCAAGACAGCCTTCGGTTGGCATCTACTGCGCGTTGTCGGCATTACCCCTGGCGTTGAAGCCGATTTCGCCACCGTCAAGCCGCAGTTGGAAGCGGCGCTGAAAGAAGAAAAGGCGCTCGATCTGATGTTCGAGCGGTCGAATAAAATCGAAGATCTGCTGTCGGCAGGCAGCCCGCTAGAGGAGGCGGCGGCCACGACCGGGGCAAGGCTGATCGATTTTCCAGCGATGGACCGGCGCGGTTTAACCGCCGATGGTACACCGGGGCTGGCTGAGGATATTCCTGGCCGCTCTCAGGTCTTGACGACCCTTTTTGCCACGGAAACCGGCGCGACTAGCCGCCTGCTGGAAATCGGCGGGCGGGCCTTTGTTGCGCTGCGGGCCGGGGAGATTATTCCGGCGGCGATGCAACCGTTTGCGACGGTTCGGGCGGCGGTGCTCGCCACCTGGACGGACGTGCAGACCGATAAGGCCTTGGCCGAGAAGGCCGACGCCCTGGCCGATGCGCTACGCACCGGTAAAACCCTGGCCGAGCTTGTACCGGAAGCGCGCAGCAGCGCTGCCTTTGACCGGCGCGGCCTGCTGGCCCCCGATCTGCCCCCGGCCCCAACCGTGCAGACGGGGCTATTCGATGCCCCAGCCCCTGGCGCGGTGGTGTCCGGTAAGGCGGGCACCGGCTATATCGTCGCCCGACTGACCGGAATTCAGCCGCCCAGCGCCGAGGAGGCCGGGGCCGCCCGTGCCGCGCTGAAGACCGAACTGACCGAGCAGGCCCGCAATGACGCAATCTCGGCGCTGCGTCAGGCATTGCAGGCGCGCTATGCCGTCAGCCGCGATCAGGCCGTCATCGATACGCTGTTCTAGGCCGATGCGGGCCGTTGCGCTGATCGTCGCCGGTGGCAGCGGCAGCCGTTTCGGCGGGCCGGTGCCGAAACAATATCGGTTGCTCGCGGGCGTTCCCGTGCTGCGGCGAACGGTGACCGTCATGCTGCATCATCCGCAGATCGCGGCCGTGCAGGTGGTGATTCGGGCCGAGGATGCGGCGCTTTATGCCGAAGCCGTGGCTGGATTAGACCTGCCGCCACCGGTGATCGGCGGGGCGGACCGGCAGGCGTCGGTCTGGCGCGGTCTGGAGGCCCTGACCGCGCGGGATGCCGATATCGTACTGATCCAAGACGCCGCCCGCCCGCTGCTTCCCCCGCAGGTGATCGACCGGGTGCTGGCAGGCATTGCGCCGGGGGTGGGCGCGGTTGCGGCGCTGCCGGTAGCCGATACTCTGTGGCGCGCGCCGGGCGCGGTTTGCGCGGCGCTGGTGGACCGGCAGGATCTGTGGCGGGCGCAGACCCCGCAAGGCTTTCGTCTCGCCGATATTCTGGCAGCCCATCGGGCCGCGGCTGGGCGCGGTTTGACCGATGACGCCGCCGTTGCCCAGGCGGCGGGCTTACAGGTGCATCTGGTCGACGGTAGCCCGCTCTCTGCCAAAATCACCACGGAGGCCGATTTGACCGAGGCCGAAACCCGCCTGCGCCAGAGTTTGACCGATCTCCGGGTTGGGATGGGGTTTGACGTTCATGCATTTGCCGAAGGGCAGCAGGTGACCTTATGCGGGGTGTCGATCCCCCACGTGCGCGGGCTGGCCGGCCATTCGGATGCCGATGTGGGATTACACGCCCTGACCGACGCGCTACTAGGGGCTTTGGCCGCCGGGGACATTGGCCAGCATTTTCCCCCATCGGAGGCCCGGTGGAAAGGGGCGGATTCGGCTCTGTTTCTGCGCCATGCGGTCGATCTTGTCACGGCGCGCGGTGGGCTGATCGCCCATGTGGACGTAACGCTGATTTGCGAGCGTCCAAAGATCGGACCGCATCGGGGGGCTATACAAGCGCGCCTTGCTGCGCTTTTGGGCATTGCGTTGGACCGCGTTAGCATCAAAGCTACCACAACCGAAAAACTCGGTTTTACCGGGCGGGAAGAGGGGATCGCGGCGCAAGCCGTGGCCACTGTGCGCCTGCCGGAGTAGGAGAAACCTCGTGTCGTCGCGTTTGCCGCCAGGAATGCCCTGGCATCATCCGGTTGCTCTTCTATCCACTTGGTTTGGGTCCGGTCTTATCCCTTTTGCATCGGGGACCTGGGGATCGCTGGCAGCGCTGCCGTTTGCGGCGGGAATCGCTTGGGCTTTTGGCCCAACCATGTTGATTCCTGCCGCGCTGATCGTCTTCGCCCTTGGGGTCTGGTGCAGCAAGCGCTATGCCCAGGCCCTGGGCAAGGATGATCCGTCCCCCGTGGTGATTGACGAGGTGGCGGGGCAGTTCCTAACCCTTTCCATCGTACCGCTCGACCCGCTTCTCTATGGGGTCGGTTTTCTGATTTTCCGACTGGCGGATATTGTGAAACCTTTTCCCGCCAATTGGGCCGATCAGAAGCTGGAAGGGGGGCTTGGCATTATGCTCGACGATCTGATCGCCGGGGCCTATGCCGCGATTGCCCTATGGCTGGTGGACCGATGGTTGATCTGACCCACCTTGCGACCCAAGTTCTGGCGGCGGCGCGCGTTAAACAGTGGCGGCTGGGGACGGTGGAAAGCTGCACCGGTGGCCTAATCGCGGGCGCGCTCACCGAGATTGCCGGGTCGAGCGACGTGATGGAAGGCGGCATCGTTACTTATTCCAACGATCTCAAGATGCTATTGGTCGGCGTTCCGGCGGAAACCCTGGCGGCACACGGTGCGGTTTCGGCTCAGACGGCGGCTGCGATGGTCGGTGGCCTGCTGGCGCGCGTGCCGACGGTCGATCTTGCCGTTGCCGTCACGGGGATCGCCGGGCCGGGCGGTGGGTCGGCGGAAAAGCCGGTGGGGCTGGTGTATCTCGCCTGCCAATGCCGGGGTGGCACCGTCCAGGTGGAGCGCCAAATTTTCCCCGGTGACCGCGCCAGCATTCGCCGTGCCACGGTTAATCGCGCTTTGCAGATGCTGCTGGAAACGCTTGAAACGTAAAAAAAAATCGAAAAGGGGAACGCCGATGTCTGCCTTGAAGCCCTTGATCGCCGGAAACTGGAAGATGGTCGGCCTGCCCGCCGATCTTAAGACTTTTGCCGACGCGATGCGCGCCTGGAGCGGCGGCAGCCGGGGCGATCTGCTGATCTGCCCGCCCGCAACCCTGCTGGCGGCGGCGGTTCAAGCCTTCGACGGGCTGCCGATTGCGGTCGGTGGGCAGGATTGCCATGCCAAAGCCTCCGGTGCCCATACCGGCGATATTGCCGCGCCGATGATCGCGGCGGCGGGCGGGACATTCGTGATCGTCGGCCATTCGGAACGCCGTGCCGATCATGGCGAAACCGATGCGCAGGTGAAAGCCAAGGCGGAAGCCGCGCTTGCGGCCGGGCTGACGCCGATTATCTGCATCGGCGAGTCGTTGGCGCAGCGGCAGGCCGGGGAAACCCTGGCCGTTGTTGAAGCCAGCCTGTGCGGCTCCTTGCCCAGTGGCGATCTTGCCCGCGTCGTCGTGGCTTATGAACCTGTTTGGGCGATTGGCACCGGACTAACGGCGAATGCCGACCAGATTGCCGAAGTTCATGCCCATCTGCGGAAAATTCTTCGATCGATCGATCCGACCGGCGCGGCCGTGCGGCTGCTTTACGGCGGGTCGGTGAAGCCCGGCAATGCCGCGGAAATCCTGGCGACGCCGGATGTGAACGGTGTGCTGGTTGGCGGGGCTAGCCTTGTTGCGGCGGATTTTCAGGCTATCGCGACCGCCTGTCCGGCGTAGGCGCCGAAACCGCGCATCAGAACTTCTGCAATTGCCTCTGGTATCCGGCGTCGTCCGGCGCTAAATACCTCTCCATCCTAGCGGCGCGGACGCGCGCCGTGTGCTTTTATCGAGACACCCGTTCATGCTGCAAACCATTCTGCTCGTTATTCATCTTCTGCTGGCCTTGGGCCTTGTCGGGATCATCTTGATTCAGCAAAGCGAGGGCGGCGGTCTGGGGATCGGCGGCGGCGGGGGCGGTGGCGGGTTTATGACCGCACGCGGCACGGCAAATTTTCTGACCCGGACGACCGGGATTTTGGCTACCGCCTTTATGATTACCAGCCTGGCCCTGGCGATTGTTTCGACGCAAGGCGCGCCGGAGCGTAAATCGATCCTCGATACGCCCGCCTCGGCCCCGACCGAAGCTCCGGCGCAACCGAGTGTGCCGCTCGCCAAATAGTCTTAACGTATCCACTGATGGTTTTCCGGCCCCCTCGCGGCCCATAGCGGCGGGGGGCCTTTGATTTTGAGAGAAGGCAGGAGCGGGGAATGACGCGCTTTATCTTCATCACGGGCGGGGTGGTTTCTTCGCTGGGTAAGGGCATGGCCTCGGCGGCCTTGGGGGCGCTGCTGCGAGCGCGCGGCTTTAAGGTTCGCCTGCGCAAGCTCGATCCCTATTTGAACGTTGATCCGGGCACCATGTCGCCCTATCAGCACGGCGAAGTCTTTGTGACCGACGATGGGGCGGAAACCGACCTCGACCTCGGTCATTATGAACGCTTCACCGGCGTTTCGGCGCGCCGGTCGGACAATGTGACCACCGGGCGGATTTATTCGGACGTATTGGCCAAGGAACGCCGGGGCGACTATCTGGGCGCGACCATTCAGGTCATTCCCCATGTGACGGACGGGATTAAGAATTTCATCCGCTCCGACCTGACCGACGAAGACTTTTGCCTCGTCGAAATCGGCGGCACGGTGGGGGATATCGAAAGCCTGCCGTTTATCGAAGCCATTCGCCAGTTTGCCAATGAAATCGGGCGCGAACGCTCGCTGTTCGTTCATCTGACGCTGGTGCCCTATATCGCGTCGGCGGGCGAGCATAAGACCAAGCCAACCCAGCATTCGGTGAAGGAGCTGCTGTCGGTCGGGATCCAGCCGGATATTCTGCTGGTGCGCTGCGACCGGGTGATTCCGCCCGATGCCCTGCGCAAAATGGCGCAGTTCTGTAACGTCAAACCGGGCCGCGTCATTCCGGCGATTGATGTCGATACCATCTATCAGGTGCCTATCGCCTACCATCAGGAAGGCTTTGACCGCGAGGTTCTGAGTTATTTCGGCCTCGAACATCGCTCGCAGCAGCCGGACCTGTCGAAGTGGCAGCATATCGTCAGCCGCATCCTGCGGCTCGCCGACCAATACCTGGAATTCGTCAGCCGCATCCGCAACCCGGAAGGCCAGGTGACGATTGCCGTTGTCGGTAAATATACCGCGCTGATGGATAGCTATAAGTCTTTGGCGGAAGCGCTGACCCACGGCGGCATCGCCAATAACGTTAAGGTTAAGCTGCAATGGGTCGATGCCGAAATTTTCGAGCATGAAAACCCGACCCCGAAGCTGGAAGGCGTCGATGGGATTCTCGTCCCTGGCGGCTTTGGCGAGCGCGGCAGCCAAGGCAAGGTCGAAGCCGTGCGCTTTGCGCGCGAGCACAAGATCCCCTATTTCGGCATCTGCTTCGGCCTGCAAATGGCGGTGATCGAGGGTGCGCGCAATGTTGCGGGGATTGCCGATGCGTCGTCGACGGAATTTGGCGAAACCGCCCAGCCGGTCGTCGGTCTGATGACCGAATGGGTCAAGGGCAATAGTGTCGAAACCCGCGACGATAAGGGCGATTTGGGCGGCACCATGCGCCTTGGCGCTTATCCGTGTGTGCTGGCGAACGACAGTAAGGCCCGCGAGGCCTACGGCGTGCCGCTGATCCAGGAACGCCACCGCCACCGCTACGAGGTGAACATCACCTACCGCGACCAGTTGGAAAAAGTCGGCTATCGCTTTACCGGCATGTCGCCAGATAACGAACTGCCGGAAATCGTCGAATATCTCGATCATCCTTGGTTCGTCGGCGTGCAGTTCCACCCGGAACTGAAGTCGCGGCCTTTCGATCCGCACCCGCTGTTCACCGCTTTCGTCAAGGCGGCGGTGCAGCAAAGCCGGATCGTCTAGGGGAGACGCCCGATGACCCACCACCGTATCGATTTTACCGGCAAAGCCCCTTTCACGGTTGCCAATGATGCGCCGCTGGCACTGATCGCCGGACCGTGCCAGATCGAAAGCCGCCAGCACGCCCATGAAATGGCAGCGGCGCTGGTGGAGATCACCGGACGGCTGGGGATGGGGCTGATCTATAAATCTTCCTTCGACAAGGCCAACCGCACCTCGGTCGCGGCCCAGCGCGGGGCGGGGATCGTGGATGGTCTCGATATTCTGGCGGATATTCGCCAGACCTTCGGCTGCCCGGTGCTGACCGATGTGCACGAGCGGGAGCAATGCGCGATTGCCGCCCAGGCCGTCGACGTCCTGCAAATTCCGGCCTTCCTGTGCCGCCAAACCGATCTTTTGGTCGCGGCGGGGGAAACCGGCAAGCCGGTCAACGTGAAGAAGGGCCAGTTCCTGGCGCCCTGGGACATGAAGAACGTCGTGGCGAAGATCGCCGCTACCGGCAATCCGCACGCGATGGTCTGCGAGCGCGGGGCCTCCTTCGGCTATAACACGCTGATTTCCGATATGCGCGGTCTGCCGGTGCTGGCGGAAACTGGGCAGCCGGTGGTGTTCGATGCCACCCATTCGGTGCAACAGCCCGGCGGGCAGGGCGCAACCTCCGGCGGGCAGCGCCAGTTCGTGCCGACCCTGGCGCGCGCCGCGATTGCCGTTGGCGTCGCGGCGGTTTTCATCGAGACCCATCAAGACCCCGACCATGCCCCCTCCGACGGGCCGAACATGGTGCCGATTGGTAAGCTGGAAGCGCTGCTGGCCGATCTTCAGGCCTTCGACCGGTTGGCGAAACGCCGAGGGGTGATGGAGTACGGAATCAATTGACTACAACGCGCGAACGGGGCCACAACGGCCCCGTTTTCGTGTCTGGCCTACCCAAAATGTTTCAATCGAAAGGAAGCGTCCGCCATGTCTGCTATTACCGACATCCACGCCCGTCAAATCGTCGATAGCCGCGGTAATCCGACGGTTGAAGTGGAAGTCTATTTGGAAACCGGGGCCTTTGGCCGCGCCGCCGTTCCATCAGGCGCTTCGACCGGCACCCACGAGGCGGTGGAACTGCGCGACGGCGATAAGTCCGTCTATGGCGGCAAGGGCGTTCTGAAGGCTGTTGAGGCCGTGAATACCGAAATCTACGACGCTCTGATCGGCGAAGATGCCGAAGAGCAGATCGCCATCGATAATCTGCTGATCGATCTCGACGGTACGCCGAACAAGAGCCGCCTGGGCGGGAACGCCATCCTCGGCGTCAGCCTCGCGATTGCCCATGCGGCGGCCGATGATAACGGCCTGCCGCTCTATCGCTATATCGGCGGCGTTTTCGCGCGCACGCTGCCCGTGCCGCTGATGAACGTGCTGAACGGCGGCGCGCACGCTGATAATCCGCTCGACTTCCAAGAGTTCATGATCGTTCCGGTCGGTGCCCCCAGCCTGTCGGACGCCGTGCGCATGGGCGCCGAAGTCTTCCACGCGCTGAAGAAGCAGCTGAAAGACAAGGGTTATGCCACCAATGTTGGCGATGAAGGCGGCTTTGCGCCGAACCTTGCTAACGCTGATGATAGCCTTGGGTTCATCATGAAGGCCATTGAAGCGGCGGGCTATAAGCCGGGCGACGATATTGCGCTGGCGCTCGACTCCGCCTCCTCGGAATTCTACAAGGGCGGCCTCTATAAGCTGGAAGGCGAAGGCAAGACCCTCGACGCCGCCGGGATGGTCGATTTCTACGCCGACCTCTGCGCCCGCTATCCGATCATCTCCATTGAAGACGGTATGGCCGAAGACGATTGGGCGGGCTGGAAGCTGCTGACCGACCGTTTGGGCGGTAAGGTGCAGTTGGTCGGCGACGATCTCTTCGTCACCAATCCAAAGCGCTTGGCCGAAGGCATTGAAAAGGGTGTCGGCAACTCGATCCTGGTGAAGGTCAACCAGATCGGCACGCTGACCGAGACCTTGGAGGCCGTAGAAATGGCCCATCGCGCCGGCTATACCTCGATCCTCTCGCACCGTTCGGGCGAGACCGAGGATGCGACCATCGCCGACCTCGCGGTTGCTACCAACTGCGGCCAGATCAAGACCGGCTCGCTGTCGCGTTCGGATCGTATGGCGAAGTATAATCAACTGATCCGCATCGAAGAGCAGCTCGATAGCAGCGCCCGTTATCCGGGTCGCGCCGCGTTCAAGCAGTATTAAGGAAGAGGGAAGGGGGCGGCAAGCGTCGGCCCCTTCTTTTTGATTAAATTTTATCGACTCGATATATGAATTTTTGAGTCTTGACTCATTTCTGAGATAATCCAGTTGACCCACTGACTCTCTTATGATTCTTTCGAGTCATGGCTGTCCTGACTATTCTGAAGCGCAAAGCGCATACCGTGATCGCCCCCCTTCTAGGGGCGTCGTTCGTTGGATATTTCGCCTATCACGCGGTGCATGGCGATCGCGGGCTGCTGGCCTATCTGTACCTGCAACAAGAAATTCGGAAGGCAGAGATTACCCGCGATCTAATCCATGCCGAGCGGCAGACGCTGGAAAAGCGGGTGGCCTTGCTACGCCCAGACCAGTTGGACCCCGATCTTCTAGAGGAACGCGCGCGAGTCCTATTGAATTTTGGTCGGAAGGATGAAGTGCAGATCATGTTGCAGCGCCCGCAGAGCTTGCCCCCTGAAATTGCAACAAATTAACCCTTCCATTGCTGCATCTGCGAAATAGACCGTTAACTTAATTCAAGGTGACAATCGATTTCTTGTGAAATTACAAGAGCTTGCGGTGCTTGCAAGCGCAGAGGGAGCGGGTTAGACAGGGAGGGATAGGGCCATTTTGCCCTCCGATTGCGTCTCCCGACACCAGGAGGTCCATAGTATGACGACCGCCAAGCGCGCACCCAAAACAGCGGGAGGGGCGACCGCCGCCGCACCCGAACCTTCAGCCGATGTTTTGTTGAGCTATTACAAGGACATGCTGCTGATCCGCCGGTTCGAGGAAAAGGCCGGCCAGCTTTACGGCATGGGGCTGATCGCCGGCTTCTGCCACCTCTATATCGGCCAGGAAGCCGTGGTGGTCGGGATGCAAGCGGCGCTGACACCGCAGGATGCCGTCATCACCTCCTACCGCGATCATGGCCATATGCTCGCCTGCGGTATGGACCCGCGCGGCGTGATGGCGGAACTGACCGGGCGCATCGGCGGCTATTCCAAGGGGAAGGGCGGCTCGATGCACATGTTCTCCAAGGAAAAGAATTTCTACGGCGGTCATGGTATCGTCGGCGCCCAGGTGCCGCTGGGCACCGGCATCGCTTTTGCCTTCAAGTACAAGGGCCAAAACAATGTTTGCGCCGCCTATATGGGCGATGGGGCGCTGAACCAGGGCCAGGTGTACGAAAGCTTCAACATGGCGGCGCTGTGGAAGCTGCCGGTGATCTACGTCATCGAAAACAATAAGTATGCGATGGGTACGTCGGTGCAGCGCTCGGCGGCAGGGCAGGAATTGTTCCGGCGCGGCGCGGCCTATGGGATCCCCGGCGAAGCCGTGGACGGCATGAGCGTTATTGCCGTGCACGAAGCCTCGCAGCGTGCGGTGGAACACTGCAAGGCGGGCAATGGCCCCTATATTCTGGAAATGAACACCTACCGTTATCGCGGTCATTCCATGTCCGACCCGGCCAAGTATCGGACCAAGGAAGAGGTGAGCAAGATGCGCGAACAGCATGATCCGATCGATCAGCTCCGCGCGCTCATTCTGGACGGTGGCCATGCCGACGAGGCGGCCCTGAAGGAAATCGACCGCGAGATCAAGGACATCGTGACCGATGCCGCCGAGTTCGCGCAGTCCAGCCCGGAACCCGATCCGTCCGAACTTTATACCGACATCCTGATCGAGGCCTAAACCATGGCGATTGATATTCTGATGCCGGCCCTGTCGCCGACCATGACCGAGGGCAAGCTGTCGCGCTGGCTCAAGAAGGAAGGCGACGCGATCAAAGCGGGCGACGTACTGGCCGAAATTGAAACCGATAAGGCGACGATGGAAGTCGAAGCCGTTGATGAAGGCATTCTCGCCAAAATCACCGTGGCCGAAGGCACGGAAAATGTGGCGGTGAATACCATCATCGCCGTGCTGACCGAGGAGGGTGAAAGCCTGTCGGATGCGCCTAAGGCCGCCTCCCCGGCCCCGGCGGCTCTCCCGGCGGTGGCAGTCGCCGCCCCGGCGGTGATCTCCGCTGCGCCGATCGCCCCGGTGGCCGCCGAACCGGAATGGTCCGGCCCGACCAAGACGCAGACCGTCCGCGAAGCCCTGCGCGACGCGATGGCGGAAGAAATGCGCCGCGACGAGGCGGTCTACCTGATGGGCGAAGAAGTGGCCGAATATCAGGGGGCCTATAAGGTCTCGCAGAATCTGCTGCAGGAATTCGGTGCCCGCCGGGTGATCGATACGCCGATCACCGAGCATGGGTTCGCCGGGCTTGCCGTCGGCGCGGGCTTTATGGGCCTGAAGCCGATTGTCGAATTCATGACGTTCAATTTCGCCATGCAGGCGATTGACCAGATCATCAATTCGGCAGCGAAGACCCTCTATATGTCGGGCGGGCAGATGGGGTGCTCGATTGTCTTCCGGGGGCCGAACGGTGCCGCCTCGCGCGTCGCGGCCCAGCATAGCCAATGCTATGCCTCTTGGTACGCCCATTGCCCCGGTCTGAAGGTCGTCGCGCCCTATAGCGCCGCCGATGCCAAAGGCTTGCTGAAAGCGGCGATTCGTGATCCGAACCCGGTCATTTTTCTGGAAAATGAAATCATGTACGGCGCCTCCTTCGAGGTGCCGGATAGCGATGATTGGATCGTGCCGATTGGCAAGGCTAAGATTGTGCGTCCGGGTAAGGATGTGACGATCACTGCCTTCTCGATCACCGTGCGCCATGCGCTGGCAGCGGCGGAAGCCCTGGCGGCCCAGGGGATTGAAGCGGAAGTCATCGATCTGCGTTCCATTCGTCCGCTGGATATGGATACGATCCTCGCCTCGGTCGCCAAGACCAACCGCTGTGTGACGGTGGAAGAGGGCTGGCCCTACGCTGGGGTTGGCTCGGAAATCGGGATGCAGATCATGGAGCAGGGCTTCGACCTGCTGGATGCCCCGGTGGCGCGCGTGCATGGCAAGGATGTTCCGCTGCCCTATGCCGCCAATCTCGAAAAACTCGCCCTGCCGAGCGTGGACGATATCGTCCAGGCGGCGCGGGCGGTCTGCTACCGTTAACGGGGGCGCGCCATGCCAATTCAAATCCTGATGCCCGCCCTGTCGCCGACGATGACCGAGGGCAATCTCGCCCGCTGGCTCAAGAAGGAAGGCGACGCGGTGAAGGCGGGCGATGTGCTCGCCGAAATCGAAACCGATAAGGCGACGATGGAAGTCGAAGCCGTCGATGAAGGCACTTTGGGCAAGATTCTGGTCGCCGAAGGCAGCCAGGGCGTGAAGGTGAATGAACCCATCGCCCTGCTGCTGGA
>CAZNVY010000013.1:0-5583 GCA_964576605.1 uncultured Elstera sp.
AATATTCTGCGCCAGACCTATTTTCCGGCGAAGGCGTGACGGCAGATCGGAGCGAGGGGCACACCCTCGCTCCCCCTACGGCAAACTGGCGCTCTGGCCTGCCGGAACCTTCACAACATCGGTAATCGGCACCAGCACAAGACCTTTGGACGCCAGCGTCGGCAGCCATTCTTTCAGCGCGGCAATCGTATTATCTTTGGGATGACCAATGGCGACGCCCTTGCCGGTCCGATGAGCGACGCTTTCGAGCTGTTTGAGTTGCTTGCGCACCGCCTCCAGCGCCGGGTCGTCATCCAAAAACACATCGCGATCAACGTGAGGCACCGCCATTTTCTGCGCGAGGGAGGAGCCGACTGATTTTGCCGATGTCCGGCTATCAAGCCACAGCAACCCGCGCGCCCGTAGTTCGGCGATCACCGGCTGCATCCCTGGCTCCCAGGGGGTAAAGCGGCTGCCCATGTGATTGTTAATGCCAACGTATCCGTCAAACTTACCGAGATTGCTGCGCACGCGGCGCTGCACCTCCTCTGGGGTTAGGCCGACAGTCAGCGCATCGGGGCCGGGGTCCATGACGACGCTGGGTTGCATCGGCATATGCACCATCAACTCATGACCATGCCGCCGCGCCTCGGCAGTCTGCGTCGGCAAATTCTGGCCATAGGGTAAGTAGGATAGGGTAAGCGGGCCTGGCAGCGCGACGGTTTGCTGCGAGCGCGCCCGATCAATCCCCATATCGTCAATCACGATCACGATTTTCGCCCGCCCGTCGCTAGCGGGGGCCGCGACGGCATGACGCCGCCACGGCGGCACGGAGCCGCTATAGGGGGCCGGCAGCACTACAGGCGCGGCAGGCGGCGGCAGCGCGACCAGGTTCGATGCGACATCCGCAGGCGGTGGAGGATCCTGGGTCGGCGGCGATTCGGACCGGCCCTGTGGCGGGGAAAGCCCCGGCACTGCATCCGGGCCTAGCGATCCGGTTTCGGCGGGCGGGGTTTCTGCCGGTCTCGCCTCCTCTGCCAAAAACGGGGGAGATGCCCGTTCCGCAGTAACCGGAACCGGGGTCGGTCTGGAGACGGAGCCAATGACCAGCCCGGCCCCGATGCCGCCCAGCAGAAGGGCGGCCACGGTCAGGCTTTGGCCCCGCCAACCGCGCTGCCAGCGATCACGCACCCGCATGGGCGCGGGCGGTGGTGGGAAAAGCGGTTCGTCATCCATCATCATGGCCCGGCGTCTATCCTATCGCGTCCGGCTCTCGTCACCGGAGCGGCCCCCTGCTATAACCCGACGCATGAGCAATTTCACACATTTCGATAGCGACGGTCGCGCCGTGATGGTGGATGTCACCGGCAAACCCATCACCGAACGCCAGGCAACCGCGGCGGCACGGGTTCGGATGCACCCGGCAACCCTTGCGGCCATTGCCGAGGGGCAGATCGGTAAAGGCGATGTTTTGGCGGTCGCCCGGCTGGCGGGGATCATGGCGGCAAAGCGCACGCCGGATCTGATCCCCTTGTGCCACCCGCTCGCGCTAACCTCGGTGCGGGTTGACCTCACGCTCAATACCGACGAAACCTGCGTGGAGATCGCTGCCACCTGCAAACTGAGCGGTAAAACCGGCGTGGAGATGGAGGCGCTTACCGCCGCCTCGGTCGCCGCTCTTACCGTCTACGATATGTGCAAGGCGCTGGATAAGGGAATGCAGATTACCGATCTGCGCCTAACCCATAAAAGCGGTGGCCAATCCGGGGAGTTCACGCAGGCATGACCCCCCCGCCCCTCATGCCGGTTGCAACCGCGCTCGACCGGCTGCATTCCATGCTTGAGAGCTTTGGTCCGGTCGGAACCGAGGATGTTTCGCTGTTGGAGGCAGGCGGGCGGGTCTTAGCCCATCCGGTCATCGCCCGGCACACGCAGCCGCCCCAAGCGGTTTCGGCCATGGATGGGTGGGCGGTGCGCGCCGCCGATTTTACCCCCCCGCCGGTAACCTTGCGCATCGTTGCCGACATCGCTGCCGGGCACCCGTGGGACGGTAGGCTGGCGGCGGGGGAAGCCGCCCGCATTTTCACCGGTGCGCCGCTGCCGACCGGGGCTGATACGGTAGTTATTCAAGAAAATGCCGCGCGCCAGGGCGATTATGTTCGCCTGCTCACCCTACCGGTGCCGGGGAAGAATGTTCGCCCGGCCGGGCTAGATTTTCAGTCTGGGACCAGCATTGCCGCCCCTGGAGAACGCCTCAGCGCGCGACGCATCGGTGTGATCGCTGCGGCCGGGCATCCGTGGGTGACGGTTCGCCGCCGTCCACGCGTCGCCCTCCTGGCCACCGGCGACGAAGTACGCCGACCGGGCGATCCGCTGGCACCGGGGCAGATCGTCAGTTCCAATACCTATACGCTGGCCGCCTTGGTACGCAGTTTCGGCGGCGATCCGATCCTCTTACCGATTGCCCCGGATACGCTGACCGGCCTGGCCGAGGCCGCACAGGCCGCCCGCGGGTGCGACTTGCTGCTGACCACCGGCGGAGCCTCGGTTGGCGATCACGATCTGGTGCGCGAGGGCTTGGGCGCGGCGGGCCTCAGCATCGATTTCTGGAAAATCGCGATGCGCCCCGGTAAACCGCTGATATCGGGTCGGTTCCGCGATGTGCCGTTTTTAGGGCTGCCGGGCAACCCAGTGTCGACTGTTGTCGGGGCTTTACTCTTTGTTCGCCCGGCGGTGGAGCGGTTGCTGGGGCTACCGCGACAGGATTTGGCCCCAATCTATCGACCGCTCGCCGTCGATCTATCCGCAAATGACGACCGGGAAGATTATGTGCGCGCCCGCCTCGATGCAGGCCGGATCCTGCCCCTGCCGGTGCAAGATAGCGCCATGATGAACGCCCTGGCGGGGGCCGATGGCCTGCTGGTCCGCCCGCCGTTCGACCCGCCCAAGGCGGCGGGTACGGAGATGCCGATTATTTTGTTCCCTCAGGGTTCTCTTCCCGCTTGACGCGCGCGGGCGAATGAACATAGAACGGAACAGGATTCAATCGGAAAGGAGCGGCGGGCCATGCTCACCCCCAAACAGCACGAACTTTTGCTGTATGTGCAGCGCCGGTTAGCGGAAACCGGCGTCTCCCCCTCCTTCGATGAAATGCGGGAAGCGCTCGATCTGCGCTCCAAATCGGGCATTCACCGGCTGATTACCGGGCTTGAAGAACGCGGCTTTATCCGCCGCCTGCCGCATCGGGCGCGGGCGCTGGAAATTCTGCGCTTGCCGGAAGCCGCCGCCACGCCACAGGCCGCCGCCCCAGCCCTCGATCCAGGAACGGCAACGCCGGTACCGCTGATGCGTAGTCCGGTCGCGACCGCTTTCATGGCCCGGCAACCGGCCAATCAGGTAAGCCTGCCACTTTATGGCCGGATTGCCGCAGGCTTGCCTATCGAAGCGACCCGCGACACCGCCACCATCGATATTCCTACCCATTTGGTAACCAGTAAGGGCGATCATTACGCCCTTGAGGTTGCGGGGGACTCGATGGTAGACGCCGGTATTCTGGATGGCGATATCACGATTATTCAGCGCTGCGAGACCGCTGAAAACGGGACGATCATCGTCGCCCTGGTCGATGACCAGGAAGTGACCCTAAAGCGCCTGCGCCGTAAAGGGGCATCGATTGCGTTAGAGCCAGCGAATAAAGCCTATGAAACCCGGATTTTCGGTCCTGACCGGGTGCGCATTCAGGGCAAACTTGTTGGGCTGTTGCGGCGCTATTGACCGGCTTGCGGCGGCTGCCAGCGCCGCCCTGTTTGTGGAAGGGTCTGAAATATCGCCCGCCCATCGCGCAGGCTTACCCGCGCGGGTCCGTCCCGGCGTAACTGACTGCGTGCCCGCTGCCATTGGGGTGCAAGGCAGGGTAACCGAAGCGGGGTGAGCGCGATTATCCCCCAGGCATCCCGGCAATCTTCGGCCAAGGCGGCGGGGTGACGCTGCAAGGCCAAAGGCCCGTGCAAGGTCGGAAAATGGCAGCCCCAAGGGTCGCAGCGCGCGATGCTCTGCGGTCCGCCCATGGCAATGATATCCGTCGCTGCAAGGGCCGCGCCCAAGGCGCGTGCTGGTAGGCTGGTTGGGGTTGCCCCAAAGATTTCAACCGCCCCATCAGCCCGCGGCACCGCAATAACCGCCTCAGTCCCGCCGGTTAGAAAGAGCGGCTTTGGCGTCAGTCCGATCACCCCAGCCGCTGCCGCCAGCGGTAGTAGCGCCCCCAACCGCAGCCCGCCGCGCCACAGACACGCCCAAAGGCCTCCGAAGACAATCAACAGCAGGGCGCTGGCGGGCATCTGCGGCACGGGGATCGATGCCCCCGGCACGGCGGCAATTGCTGCCGCGAGGGCCAAAAGCGCGTCAATGCCCCAGCCAGCCAAGGTCCACCCCCAGGCGTCCAGTCCGACGGGTAACAACAGAAACCCCAGCACCACGCCCGGCATAATGACAAGGCCGGTTAAGGGGATCGCCAGCAGATTGGCAAGAATGCCATAGAGCGCGATCATATTGAAGTGATAGGCCGTGAAGGGGGCCGTCGCCAGGGTGGCCACCAGCGAGGTTAACAGTGCCGAGGCCAGCAGCAGAATAGGCCCCAGAATCCCGCCGTAGGCAGCCCGCAGTCCTGATATCCAAGGGCCTATCCGCTCATACCCGGCGATCAGGGCGATCACTGCCGCGAAAGACATTTGAAAGCCGGGGTTCAATAGGGCCTCTGGGCTGCCCGCCAAGACCAGAAACCCCGCGACGGCCACCGTACGCAGGGTCAGCGGCGTGCGGTCGAGCAAAATCGCCAGCAAGACCACACCCGTCATGATGACCGACCGTTGCACTGGCACGTCCCAACCGGCCAGTACCCCATAGAGCAGCACCAGGGCGGCGGTCGGCCAAACGGCGAGTTTCTTGGTATCGACCCGTAGGGCCAGGGCCGGAACCAGCGCCATCCCGCGCCGCACGCTGACCATGGCCAGACCGGCAACCAACCCGATGTGCAGCCCGCTAATCGAAAGAATATGCGTTAAGCCGCTGTCACGCATCGTCTGCCGGATCGGTTCGGCGATGCCGCTCTGATCGCCCACGGCTAGGGCAACCGCAACTTCCCCTGCCCCGCCCGGTACGGCCGACCGGATTTTTTGGGCTAATTGCCCCCGCCAGCGGCTCCATGGCGGTGGGTTTCCGGTCTCAATCGCCCCGACCTCATAGAGGGTGCCGTGGGCGACGATTCCTTGAAAAAACTGCGCCAGTCGCGCATCGAACCCGCCAGGCACAAGCGGCGGCGGCACGGGGGTTAGAACCGCCCGCGCGGTAATCCGGCTGCCGACCGCAGGCACGGCCCCGCCCCGCATCGTAAGGCGAACCCGGCCTGTTCCAATCTCCGGCACTGGAGCCTCCCCCCGGTGCAGCCCACCCACTGTAATGCGGTACCCAGTGTCGGTACGGCCCACGGCCAGAACCTCTGCCGTATACCAGGCGGCGGGCTGTGGAAAACGTAAGCGTACCGGATCGGTCGCAAGACTATGGGCCTGTCCAATCGCCACGCCCAAACAGATGAACAGCAGCGCACGG
>CAZNVY010000013.1:5678-26990 GCA_964576605.1 uncultured Elstera sp.
CGTGGCAGTATGAAGAAAAGGCCAATCCCGCCGGCAAAAGCCACCGGCCCCCAGAGTCCCACCCGATCCGTTTGCAGTGCCCAGACCGCTTCCGCCGCCGCCCGAATCCCGATCCAACGGGCCAGGCAATGGCCCCACAGGATCTGAAGGGGAACGGTCCGCATCCTTTATCGGCCTCCGAAAGACGGCGTATACCAAAGACGAAATATTTCAATATCCTGAGATATTTTGGGTCATTGCGCCGATTTCAGCAATCCTGTCCAGCCGTTCCTGACGGCACATTCGGGTTCCGTTGTGCCGCGCAACATGCTAGACCGTTGCCCATTATTCCTTTTGGTTATGGATTCTGCATGAGCATCGTCACGCGCTTTGCCCCTTCCCCCACGGGTTTTCTGCATATTGGCGGCGGACGCACGGCTTTGTTCAATTGGCTGTATGCCCGGCATTTGGGCGGAAAATTTTTGCTGCGCATCGAAGATACGGATCGGCAGCGGTCTACCCCCGACGCGGTGGAAGCGATCCTGAAAGGCCTACAATGGCTCGGCCTCAATTGGGACGGCGAGGTGGTGTATCAATTTGCCCGCGCGGCCCGCCATGCCGAGGTGGCGAATGCGCTGCTAGCCCAAGGCCGCGCCTATCGCTGCTATGCCACGCCGGACGAGTTAGAGGCAATGCGCGATGCCCAGCGTGCCGCCGGACAGCCCGTGCGCTACGATGGCCGCTGGCGCGACCGCGACCCCAGCGAGGCCCCGGCGGGCACGCCTTTCGTTATACGCCTGAAAGCCCCGCAGGACGGCGAAACCACGGTTGTAGACCAAGTGCAAGGTTCGGTGACCGTCGCCAATGCCCAGCTCGACGATATGGTGATGCTGCGCGCCGATGGGACGCCGACCTATATGCTCTCGGTTGTCGTCGACGATCACGATATGGGCATCACCCATGTTATCCGCGGCGACGATCATCTGACCAATACCTTCCGCCAAGTGCAGCTTTATAAGGCGATGGGTTGGGACGTACCGACCTTCGCCCATATTCCGCTTATTCACGGGCCGGATGGCGCGAAACTATCGAAGCGCCACGGCGCTTTGGGCGTCGAAGCCTACGAGGCGATGGGGTATCTGCCGGAAGCCATGCGCAATTATCTGCTGCGCCTAGGCTGGGGGCATGGCGATGAGGAAATCATCAGCACCGACCGGGCGATCAGCCTGTTTGATATCGCCGATGTGGGCCGCGCGCCGTCGCGCTTCGATTTTGTTAAGCTTGCCAATGTAAATGGCCATTATCTCAAGGAAGCTACCCCAGCCCGGCTGCTGCCCGCCACCCTGGCGCTGATTGCCGAAAAACTGGGCCGGGATCTAACCGACGCCGAGCAAGCCTTGCTGCTAAAAGCATTGCCAGGTCTGCAACCACGGGCAAAAACCCTGGTCGAATTGGCGGAGGGGGCTTTATTCTACTTTAAGCCCCGCCCCCTGGCGCTCGACGCCAAGGCCGCCGGATTGATCGAGAAGCACCGGGACCTCGTGTCGCAGGCTTTGGCCGCCCTTGAGGCACAAACCGACTGGACGGCCCCGGCGTTGGAAGCCACAATCCGGGCGCTTGCCGAACAAACATCGGCGAAATTGGGTGATCTTGCGCAACCCTTGCGCGCCGCCCTTTCCGGCACCAGCGTTTCGCCGCCGATCTTCGATGTTCTGGAGCTTCTGGGACAAAGCGAAGCTTGCGGCCGAATTGCCGATGCGGTGGCTGCGCCCGCAGCCGCCCACGGTTGACACCCAGGACCCTGGGGGAGGGTCGTTGACGAAAGGGTACCGCTTCGATCGTTTACGGTAGAATAGGTCCAATATAAATAAGGGGATGAGAGAGATGAGTAATACACCTAAAAAAACGGTGACAATTACTGATAATGCCACCGGAAAATCTGCCGAATTCCCGGTTCTTCCTGGCACGCTAGGGCCGGAAGTTATCGATATCCGCGCTCTCTACCCTCAACTTGGTTATTTCACCTTTGATCCGGGCTTTATGGCAACGGGGTCGTGCGAAAGCACCATCACCTATATCGATGGCGATGAAGGCGTTCTACTGCATCGCGGCTATAAGATCGCCGATCTTGCGGAACAGAGCGACTTTCTGGAAGTTTGCTATCTGTTGCTGAACGGCGAACTGCCCAACGCCAATGAGAAGCAGGAATTCGACCGCGTCATCACCTATCACACGATGGTGCATGAGCAGATGCAATTCTTCCTGCGCGGCTTCCGGCGCGATGCCCACCCAATGGCCGTCATGTGCGGTCTGGTGGGGGCCATGTCGGCCTTCTATCATGACTCGACCGATATCAATGATCCGCATCAACGCATGATCGCCGCGCACCGGCTGATCGCTAAGATGCCGACGCTGGCCGCCATGGCCTATAAATATTCGATTGGCCAACCCACGGTTTATCCCAGCAATGACCTATCGTATTCGCAGAATTTCCTGCGGATGCTGTTTGCCGTGCCGTGCGAAACTTGGAAGGACAATCCCGTTCTTAGCCGTGCGATGGACCGGATTCTCATTCTGCACGCCGACCACGAGCAGAATGCCTCTACCTCCACGGTGCGCCTATCGGGATCGTCCGGGGCCAATCCCTTCGCCTGTATCGCCGCCGGGATTGCCTCGCTCTGGGGTCCAGCCCATGGTGGGGCAAATGAAGCCGTGCTGACCATGCTACAGCAAATCGGACATAAGAATAATATTCCCGAATTTGTGAAGCGCGCAAAGGATAAAAACGATAGCTTCCGCCTGATGGGCTTTGGTCACCGGGTTTATAAGAACTATGACCCCCGCGCTAAAGTGATGCAACAGACCTGCCATGAGGTTCTGGAAACGTTAAACATTAAAGATCCGTTGCTAGATCTGGCCAAGGAATTGGAGCGGATTGCATTGGAAGACGAATATTTCGTCGAACGCAAGCTGTACCCGAACGTCGATTTCTATTCGGGCATCATCCTGCGGGCAATGGGCTTCCCGACCTCGATGTTCACGGTGCTTTTCGCGGTGGCCCGCACCGTTGGCTGGATCAGCCAGTGGAAGGAAATGATTGAAGATCCGGGGCAGAAGATCGGTCGTCCCCGTCAGCTATACACTGGCGCGGTCGAACGTCCGTTCGTGCCGCTCGCCAAGCGTGGCTGATATCCATCATATCCGGGGCCATAGTGGCACCGGGTCGGGACAGGGAGGGGCGCAGCCGCGCCGCTCCCGCGTTCCCATTATCTTGCTCAAAATTCCGAAGCAGCGGGCCGCAAATGATAATCCTGCGCCGTGGGCGCGGCGGATCGGTCAGGCTTTGCTGCTGACGACCTTGGGCCTCGCCCTCGCATCCTGGGTTTTCGGGCTGCCGCGCCTGGGGTAAGCTAGGGGGTCTCTGTGATCCCGGCCTAGCCAATCGTAGAAAGAATGATTTGCGCCGCACGGGCCGAGGGTTTTTCGCGCCCCGCCCCTAGTTTTTCCCGCAGTTCAGCAAACCCGTCGCGTTGATCGGTCGCGGCGGTGCTTGCTGGCTCCAGCAGCGGGCCGAGCGTTTGCAGCAAATCCGACGGGGTGCAGGCATCCTGCAACCGTTCCGGCACACAGGGCCGCTCTAGGATCAGATTTACCAGCGAGGCATGGGGAATCGTAACCAACCGCCGCGCCAATTGCCATGTTAGGGTATTCAGCCGATAGGCGATAACCATCGGCAGATCCGCCAGCGCTAGTTCCAACGCGACGGTGCCGGATGCGGCAAGAGCGGCGGTTCCGGCAGCAAAAGCGTCAAATTTCTCGGCCTCCTCGGTTACCAGCAGCGGCTGTCCAGCCCATCCGGCAATGACCGTGCGCACGGTTTCAGCAACGGGAGCAACGGTTGGCACCACCACCCGCAAATCGGGAAAGCGCGCCGCCAAACCCGCAACGGTCGCGCCGAAAATATCGGCGAGCCGTGCGACTTCCCCCCGGCGGCTACCGGGTAAAACGATCAGAAGCGGGGCTGTGGCGGCAATCCCATGCCGGGCGCGAAATCCCGCCCCATCGCCCGCCCCGGCCCCGCCTTCGATCACCGGATGTCCCACATACTCCGCAGCCAGCCCATACCGGGTGAAATATGGCGGCTCGAACGGCAGCAGAGTTAATAACCGATCGGTCTTGCGCGCCAGTTTTCGTGCCCGCCCAGCCCGCCAGGCCCAGACTTGCGGCGCGACATAATGCACGCGCGGCACTCTAAGGTCGGCAACCCGCTGGCTGATCCGTAAGGTAAAACTGGGGGCATCGATAGTAACCAGAACGGCAGGGCGCTGGGCGCGCAGATCGGCCTCGGTTTCCTGCAAGCGGCGAAGCAGCTTCGGCAGATGCGGCAGCACCTCTGCCAGCCCCATCAGCGACAGTTCCTCCATCGGAAACAAGCTATCCAGCCCCTGCGCCTGCATCGCCGCCCCCCCGACCCCGGCAAAGCGAATCCGCCCGCCAGTTTGCTCCCGCAGGGCCGCCATCAACCGACCGCCGAGCAAATCGCCCGACACCTCCCCGGCCAGAAGATAGATCAGCGGGCCGGTCATGCCTCTGGCAACCCCAGCAAAAACAGCCCGGCAGCATCGGCCTGCGCTACGGTTTCTGCGGGGTCGATCAGCACCGTGTGGCGCGCCTCGAAGGCCAATCCGGCCAATCCCGCTGCAGCTACGGCGGCCACCGTCTCCGGCCCTAAGCCAGGTAAATCCAGCCGCTTATCCTGACTACGCTTTGCCAGTTTGACCAGCACCCCCCCACCGCCAGGGCGTTTTAGTTCCCCAGCGCGCAGGATCATGGCATCGGTGCCCTCAATCGCCTCAACCGCCAGCACCATCCCCTGCTGCACAACCACGGCCTGCCCCACATCGACGGGGTCCAGGGCGCGCAACACGGCAATTCCCCTCGCAATATCGACCTGGGCCTGGGCATCGGGAGTGACCGCCCCCAAGGGGCCGACCGGGGTTTCCGTTGCCAGTACCTCTGGCACGGCGCGCAAGGTAAACCCTTCGCGCTCGAACTCCTCCGCCACGGCCCGCATCAACCCATCATCGCCCAGCGCTTTGAAGCCGATCCGGGCCAGAAACGCCGCCCCGCGCGGGTCGGGCGTTAGCGACAATAGCGAGGGGCGCTTAACCTTGCCGGCAAAGACAACCTCGCGCACCCCTTCTGCCCGCAGCCGGTCAAAAATCTCTCCCGCCGCCCCCAGCCGGTGCCAGGAATGCGGGGCCAATACCGTCGTGTCCAAATCCGTCTGGCCTTCCAGCGCCAGAATATAGACCCTTTGGCCGCGCGCCCGACAGGCCGCAATGATCGCGCGCGGCAGCGCCCCGCCACCGGCAATCAATCCCAAAGGGGCAGCTGCCGACATCGGATCAACGCGGCTGGCAGATCGCGCGGGTACTATCGGCGCGAATGAATTCAACGATATCCATAATCGCCGAATTATCCTTCATCAGACCGGAAACATCTTCGAGCCGCTCGGCCATCGTCCCCTCGGCGGCGAAGAGCAAACGATAGGCGGCGCGCAGTGAATGCACCTCCTCGCGCTCGAACCCGCGCCGCTTCAGCCCGATAATGTTGAGGCCCGACAGCCGCGCCCGGTCGCCCATCACCATTCCATAGGGGATAACATCCCCCTCGACACCCGACATGCCGCCCACCATCGCGTGCTTGCCGATCCGAACGCGCTGGTGTACGGCGCTCATCCCGCCGATATTGACGAAATCGCCAATTTCCACATGCCCGCCCAAGGTCGCTTGATTGGCCATAACGACATTATTGCCAACGCGGCAATCATGGGCGATATGCACCCCAACCATGAACAGCCCATTGTCGCCTACGCGGGTTTCCCCCGTGCCGAACGGCGTGCCGGGATGCATGGTCACATGCTCACGGATCGTGCAATTCGCGCCAATGACCAGGCGCACAACCTCACCCTTATACCCCGCGTGCTGCGGCGGCATTCCGATCACCGCAAAAGGATAGAGCGTGCTGCCCGCCCCAATGTGCGTGTGGCCGCCAATGATGACGTGACTTTTCAGAGTCACCCCATCCCCTAAGACGACATGCGGGCCAATATGGCAATAGGGGCCAACGGTTACGCCGCTCCCCAGATGCGCGCCGTCTTCGATGATGGCGGTCGGGTGCAGGGAGAGGGTCATTTTTCGTCCAAGATCATGGCCGCATAGGTCGCTTCGGCACAGAGGGTGCCGTTGACCTTGGCTTCCGCCGAGAATTTCCAAACCGACTTACGCTGCGCGATCTTCTTAACGTGAATATGCACTTGATCGCCTGGCGTGACCGGCTTGCGGAAGCGGGCCTCGTCGATGCTCATGAAGTAAACTAGCTTGCCTTCGGCCTCAGGTCCCAGGGTTTGGACCACCAGAACCGCCGCCGTCTGAGCCATCGCTTCGACGATCAAAACCCCCGGCATGACCGGGCGTGATGGAAAATGCCCCGCAAAAAACGGCTCGTTGATCGTTACATTCTTGATGCCGGTGCAGCTTTCGTCCGGGATAATATCCACTACCCGGTCGATCATGAGCATTGGATAGCGATGCGGGATCATCTGCATGATCCGGTTCACATCGACATCGGGGGCCGACGGGCGCACCGCCGCTTCGCTGCCTTCCACAGTCACGGTTTCGGTCATTCGCTTGATCCTTTTTTCTGTCCGACCTTTAGCAAAAAGGCCGATTGCCGGTGCCATTCGCGCACCGGAACCGCCGGAAACCCGCCTAAAACGGCCCCAGCAGGCGCATCCCGGAATAGAGCCGCGCGCGAGGCAATCCGCGCCCCTTTGCCAATATGAATATGATCGGCAACGCCCACCTGCCCGCCCAGGACCACATAATCTTCCAGCACCGAGCTACCGGAAATCCCAACCTGGGCTACCAGGATACAGCCTTTGCCAATCGTTACATTGTGACCAATATGCACGAGATTATCGATCATGGTTCCTGCGCCAATCACGGTGCGGGTCAACGTAGCGCGATCGATACAGCTATTGGCCCCAATTTCCACGTCATCGCCAATCTCGACGACGCCGAGCTGCGGCACTTTCACCACGCCCGTTGTGGTTGGAACGAAGCCGAACCCCGGCTCGCCAATCCGCGCCCCGGCCAAAATACGAACCCGGCGGCCAAGGATAGCGCAGTGAACCGTCACATTCGGGCCAATATCACAGTCGGCCCCGATCACCACCCCCTCGCCGATCACCGCCCCAGCCCGAATAATCGCCCCCGGTCCAATCTGCGCACGCGCCCCGATTACTGCCCCTGCACTCACCGCCGCGCTAGCATCGATGGTCGCGGCGGGATCGACCAACGCGGCGGGATGAACCCCCGCCGCAGGGGCGGGTTCTGGAAAAAGGTGACGGGCGATCCGGGCGAAAGAAACCGTGGGGACAGGCGCGATCATTAGCGCCGCCGCGCTTTCAGCCTGCTCGGCTACTTCGGCAGACACAAGCACGACCGCGTCCTGCGGCCAGGCGCGCAGCGTGTCGAGGTGACGGCGGTGATCGCAGAAACTGAGTGCCCCCGGCTCCGGCGCATCAAGCGGGGCTACCGTGCGGATTATTTCAGCCGCCCGCGCCGGGTCCTTCAGGATTGCCCCGGCCCGTTCGGCGGCTTCGGCCAAGGTCAGCGGCGCGTTGACCGGAAAGAACCGGGGATCGGGCATAGGGAGCTTAGTTGCTCTTCGGGGCAGCCGCCGCCGCCGGGGCAGCCGCTTGGGCTGGCGGTAGTTTCAGGCTGACGCGCGGCAGTTTAGCGTTCAGGCGTTGCAGCACATCGGCGCTGATATCAAGATCGCTGGCGAAAAGCGGCGTTGCGTTCCGATAAACGATAACATTAATGCCACGTTCGATGGCGACCTGCTGCAAAATTTCCGACAGGGCGGCTTCGATTGGCTGCACGCTTTGCGCTTCGCCTTCTGCAAGCTGACGCCGACGGGTGTTGAACTGGCGCTGATAATCCGCCATTTGCGTTTCAAACTGCTTGCGCTTCTCGGCAACCTGTTCCGGCGTTAACGAGGCGGCTTGCTTGCGGAAATCATCCTCCAGCTTGCGCAGATCGTCGCCCTTCTTTTTCAACTCGGCGTCCCAAGCCTTGGTCTGGCTATCGATCTGGGCGCGTAGCGACTTATAGGGGGCACCATCGCGCAGAATCAGGCCCATATCGATCACGCCGACCACGGCGGGCGGCAGCCGCGTGCTAGGGGATGCCGCCGGACGGGCCGCCGGGGCCACCTGAGCTTGCGGGGTCGCACCAGCGGGAGCCGCCTGAGCCGGGGCCGGTTGCTGAACCGGAGCCGGGGCCGACCCGCTGGGACGCGGGGCCGGGGCCGGAAGCGTCCCCGATGGTGCCTGGGCCGGCGCCACCCCCGGCATGGCCGCAAAGCTGATGGTCAGCGCGGCAACGGCAACAATATCCCGGAGGCTCTTAGACTTGGTCAGCATCGTTACCGATCTTTCGCTCAATCGTGGTCGTCCATCTTACCGGCACCCGGTATTAGTAGCGCGTCGCAAAACCGAAAGTGAAGTTCTGAGTGCGGTCGTATTTCTCTTTCAGGTAAGGAATCCCGAAATCGACCCGGATTGGGCCGAAGGGCGACACCCAGGTGAAGCCGATCCCCACCGCCGCCCGCAGCGATGTACTATCATTGATGCCGCTGCCCGATACATCGGCCCCCCAGGCCGAGCCAATATCATGGAACAAGCGGGCCGATAGTCCCAGTTCCTTCGGCAGCCCTAGCGGGAAAGTCACTTCCTGGGTCAGGACATAATAATTCTGCGCCCCCAAAGCATCGCCCGATCCTTTATCGCGGGTCCCGACCCCGCCGGTGCGGAAGCCACGGAACTCTTCGCCACCAATATAGAAACGGTCATTGATGCGAATATCTTCGCCCAGGCCAACGATATTCCCCACATTCGCCCGCAAGGACGCCACCACTTCCGGCATCACAGGATAATAATATTCGCCGCGCAGCGTCGTCCGTAGATACCGCGTGTCGCCGCCCAGGCCCGCAAGGTCATTTTCCAGCGACAGGACATAGCCATCGGTCGGATTGCGGCGGCTATCGCGCTTATCGTAGGCAATCGTATGGGTGATGAAGGAGGAAATGGTTGTCCCCGCGCTTTCCTTAACATAGCGCGAGGCATCATCCTCGATATCGCTGATCCGGTCAGACCGCAGCGTATATTTGACGCTTTCGCTCCATTCCTCGTTCAACTGCCACCCGAAGCCGACCGCGCCGCCCGTGGAGCGCCAATCATAGGAACTATATTCCTGCAAATCGCGTGTCGTATGGAAAGCATCGACGGTCAGCGCTAACTGCCGATCCAGGAAATAAGGTTCAACAAAGCTAACATCGATGCGGGAGCGTTTGGAGGCCAGCAGGGTCGTTACCTTCAGGTCCTGTCCTTGCCCCAGCAAATTACGCTCGCGAATGCCAATTTCCCCCAAGGGGCCGTCGGACGTAGAGAAACCGCCGCCGATGGTCAGATCGCCGGTCGATTGTTCTTCCACTTTGGCTTTCAGCACGATCTGATCGGGCTGACTGCCCTGTTCCCGCGTGACTTCGACCGATTTGAAGAAACCGAGATCTTTGATCCGCTGTTCCGACCGGCGCAGGCGCGAGGCGTTGAAAGCATCGCCTTCTACTAGGCGAAACTCCCGCCGCAGAACCCGATCTTGCGTGCGGATATTGCCCGAAATATCGATCCGTTCAACATAGGCCTTCGGCCCTTCGCGTACTTCAAAGGTAATATCAATAACCTTGCCTTGCGGGTCGCGGTTGGTCACCGGCTGCACATCGACGAAAGCATACCCCAGGTCTCCAACCTGCTGGGTTAGTTTTTCGATGGTCGCTTCGATTTCCTCGGTATTATACCATTCGCCCGAAACCGTGGTAATCCCTGCCCCCAATTTGGAGGCATCAAGGTTTTTTAGTTGCGAGGCAATATTGATCTTACCGTATTTGTAGCGTTGCCCTTCTTCGACGGTGAAGGTCAGATAGAAGCTCTTGCGGTCGGGGGCCAATTCGGCCACGGCGGACTGCACGCGGAAATCGGCATAGCCATTTTTCAGGTAAAAGCGGCGCAGTTTTTCGCGATCAAACGCCACCCGATCCGGATCATACGAATCATCGCTAGCCCAGAAGCGGTACCAACGATATTCCGCCGAGGCAAGTTCCGAGCGCAGCGTGCTGTCGCTATACTGGCGATTGCCGACGAAGGTGATCTTGCTGACCGTCGTCGCCTCCCCCTCCTTCACCTCGAAAACCACATCGACGCGGTTTTGGTCGAGCTGAATGATCTTCGGTTCAATCGCCGCGGCAAAGCGGCTATTGCGGCGGTAGACGTCCAACAAACGCTGCACATCGGCCTGCAGTTTGCTGCGCGTATAAACGACGCGCGGGCGCAGCTGCATTTCCGCCAGCAGGTCTTTCTCTTCGAGCTTATCCAGCCCCTCGAACGCAATGCGGTTGACGATGGGGTTCTCCACCACCCGCACGACCAGAATATCCCCCCGGTCAATCCCCACCGAGACATCGGCGAACAAGCCGGTGGCGAACAATGTTTTCAGCGATTTATCGACGATGTCCGCCGTCACCGGCTCGCCCAGGCGGATATTGAGATAATTTCGGACCGTGTCGGGTTCGATCCGCTGCGTGCCTTCCACCCGGATAGTCTGGATGACCACTTGCGGTGCGCCGCTGGGCGCAGGACGGGTTTGCCCCTGGCCTGCCGCTGCCCCCGGCCCCTGGGCCTGCGCCAAGGCGCTTGCCGGAAGCATTAGGCTGGCGGAATAAGCAACCCCGGCCAAGAGCAGGGCGGTTCGATAAGTGGTCCGTGTCATCATCTGCCGTTGCGCGCGAGTAGCTTTGGTACCTTCGGAGGGAAGGCACCCGTTCCGGGGGCGTCGAGCCGTCATCGTCTTCTTACTCCGTCTTCGCCCCAAATCCTAGAGGGGCGAGTCCTACACCAAGGAAGCCACCCACGCAAAGATTCGCAACTGCACAAGATCATTCCAGGTCGCAAAAACCATTAGGCCCAAAATTGCCGTCAGCCCAATCGCCGCACCCACCTCTTGCACCCGCTTGCCCAAGGGCCGCCGCATGATCCCTTCGGCGGCATAATACAGCAAATGCCCCCCATCCAGCACCGGAACCGGCATCAGATTGATAAGACCAAGGTTAATCGACAGCAGCGCTAAGAACCAAAGCACACTGACAGCACTGGTTTTCGCCACTTCGCCCGACATATGGGCGATGCGCAGGACTCCGCCGATTTCCTTCGTATCCCGCTCGCCCCGGATCATCTGGCCCAGGGCGTGCAGCGTACTGGTGGTAATCGTCCAGGTTTCGCTGACTGCCTGCGCTGCCGCCGTCAGCGGGTCATGCTTCACCATCTGCCCCTGGCCCGCGCCGATGCCGAAATAGCCCAATTGCTGTACACCGCCGAACCGATCCTCAACGGTGCGGATCCCGGCGGTGACGGTCAGGGTGAGCTGTTCGCCGCCGCGCTCGATCTCGACGGGCAAGCGTTGCCCCGGACGGGCTTGCACGATGCGCTGAATATCTTCAAAGCGTGCGACGCTTTGTCCATCCACGGCAAGAACTTTGTCACCCGCAGCCAGGCCCGCCGACGCCGCCGGTGCCCCATCGACGACCGCCCCGATGACCGAAGGAGTAACGGGCTGACCGACGAAAGTAAAAAGGCCAGTTAGCACGATAATCGCAAATAAAAAATTCGCCAATGGCCCGCCAGCCACAATTGCCGCGCGCCAGCGGAGCGGCTGATACTGGAACGCCCCGCGCCGTTCCTCGGCCGTCATCGGCCGATCATCGACCCCGACGCTGGCTGGATTCATATCGCCGAACATCTTGACATAGCCGCCGAGTGGCAGCGCGCAAAATTTCCAGCGCGTGCCATCCTTCGCGGTCCAGCCAAAAAGTTCCGGTCCAAAACCGATGGAGAAAACCTCCACCTTCACCCCGGCGCGGCGGGCGATCCAATAGTGCCCCCATTCGTGCACGAAGACCAAAACGGTCAGAATCACCAGGAACGGCAGAAGATAGTCGGTCAGAAGCTGCATCATCGTACCCGTCGCAAGCCGCGCCTAATGTGCCAGCGCGGCGGAAATCTCGGTCGCGGCGGTCCGCGCCTCGGCATCAAGGTCCAGCACCGCTGCCAGCGATTCCGGCGCGCGGCCCGGCACCCGGTCCAGCACGCGGGTCACCGTTTCGGCGATACCATCGAAGGGCAGACGATGCGCCAAAAACGCCGCAACGGCTACCTCATTCGCCGCATTCAACAAAGTTGGCGCGCCCTGCCCGTGCCGCAAGGCCTGACGGGCCAAACGCAGCGCAGGAAAGCGTCTATCGTCCGGGGCCTCGAAGGTTAACTGCGCCAGTGCGATCAGATCGAGCTTCGGCACCGGTATGGGCAGCCGGTCCGGCCATCCCAGGGCGTAGGCAATCGGCGTCCGCATATCCGGCGATCCCATTTGCGCCAAGACCGATCCGTCGCAATAGACAACGGCACTATGGATCACCGATTGCGGATGGATGAGCACCTCGATGCGGTTTTCCGGCATCTCGAAGAGATAATGGGCCTCGATCAGCTCCAGCCCCTTATTCATCATCGTCGCGCTATCGACGGAGATTTTTGCTCCCATCGACCAATTGGGGTGGGCGACGGCCTGCGCCGGGGTCGCCGCCGCCATTGCCGCCGCGCTCCAGGTGCGGAAGGGGCCGCCGGAAGCGGTCAGCAGGATCTTGTCGATCGCCCCGCGTGCCTCCGTCTCAAAGACCTGGAAAATGGCATTATGCTCGCTGTCCACCGGCAGCAGCCGCGCCCCCGTACGCGCCGCCGTGGCCATCACAAGATCGCCTGCCGAGACAAGCACTTCCTTATTGGCAAAAGCCACCGTCGTGCCCTGCTCCAGCGCCGCCAGGGTCGGCGGCAAGCCCGCCGCGCCGACAATTGCCGCCATCAGCACATCGACCGGGCGCAAGGCCGCCTCGATCACCGCCTGCGGTCCTGCGGCAACCTCAATCCCGGTGCCTGCCAGCCCCTCCTGCAACGCGCCATAGCCCGCAGGATCGGCGATCACGGCAAGGCGCGGGCGGAACTCCAGCGCATCGCGGATCAAGGCGTCGACTTTCTGCCCCGCCACCAGCGCCTCGACGGCAAACCGGCCCCGATGGTGGCGGATCACGTCCAGCGTGCTTTGACCGACCGACCCGGTGCAGCCTTGAACCGTAACCCGCTTTACCCCGCCGCTCATGGCGTCAAACTCCACCCGAAAACAACCGTCAGCAGCACCAACACCGCCGCAACCGGCATCAACCCATCGACCCGATCTAAAATCCCGCCGTGACCGGGGATCAGCCGCCCGGAATCTTTTACGCCGGCGTGGCGCTTTAAGGCCGATTCGGCCAGATCGCCCGTCTGCGCCACAATAGCTAAAAGCGCTCCCAACAGTGCCAGTAGCGCCGCCGCCCCCTGGACAAAACTAGCGATCACTGCGGCAACTGCCGCTGCCGATACCATCCCGCCGATTAATCCGGCCCAGGTTTTATTCGGGGAGAGCCGCGGGGCAAGCCGCGGGCCGCCAATCGCCCGCCCGCTGAAATAGGCCCCGGTATCTGTTGCCCAAACCACCCCCATCAGCCACAAAACCGTCTCCCGCCCCTCCGGCATTACCCGCAGCAGCAGCCAGCAGATGCAGCTGACGGCAATTACCGGAAAACCGATCGTGTAGAGCCACGGCATCCGCCCCCGGCTAAAGCCGCAAACCAAGGGGGCTGTGACAATCCCGGCACCTAGTAACACGGCAAGGGTCCGAAAATCCGCATCAAGGGCAACCGCCGCCACCAGGACAGCGCAGCCCCCAGCCATGGCCCAGGTTCCGAGGGGGCGCGCCTCTGGCCCCAGAGTCATTCGCGCCCATTCGTACCCCATGGCCCCTGCCGCCGCGATCAAGACCAGGTCGAACCAGGGCGAGCCAACCCAAATGGCAAAGACCATCGGCGGCAAGAGAACCGCCGCCGACATCAAGCGCAGCATCAGCGCCTTGGTCGGCCGCCGCAACCGAAGCCGCAGTCGCGCGCCGCCGCGTCCTGCCTCACCCATCAACGCCCCCAAAGCGCCGGTCCCGCTGCGCATAAGTCTGCAAGGCGGCCACCAGGGTGGCTTCATCAAAGTCCGGCCAAAGCGTTTCGACGAAGATAAACTCGGCATAAGCGGCCTGCCAGAGCATGAAATTGCTCAGACGCTGCTCGCCGCTGGTACGCAAGACAACATCCGGATCAGGAATATCGGCGGTTGCCAACGCCCCGGTAATGGCGGCTTCGTCGATTGCCTCCACCGCCAACCGCCCGTCCCGCACGGCGGCGGCCAGGTTTTGGACCGCTTGGGTAATCTCCTCCCGCGCGCCATAGCTTAACGCCAGAACCAACGTAAGGCCGGTATTGCGGGCGGTTTGCGCTTCGGCTTTGGCGATGAGCTGCTGAATATCGACCGACAACCGCTCCCGCGTTCCAATCACCCGGAAGCGGATATTTTGCCGGTGGAGAGTTTCGATTTCTGACTGGAGGTAGCGGCGCAGCAGGCCCATCAGCCCCTCCACTTCCGCCAGCGGGCGTTTCCAATTCTCCGACGAAAAACTATAGAGCGTGAGGTAGGCAATGCCGAGTTCGGCACAATGGGTGACCAGCGACCGAACCGCATCGGCCCCCTTTCGATGCCCAGCGAGACGCGGCTGCCCGCGCGCCCGCGCCCAACGACCGTTGCCATCCATAATCACGGCCAAATGACGCGGCAAGGCAGCAGGATCCAACCCCGCCGCGCGCAGCTTTTCGGAGGCCCTTTCGGCCAAGTCGGACGGTATCCCCGTCATGATCCGCTGAAATCCCGCGCGGCTCAGACCTGCATAATTTCTTTTTCTTTGGTCGCCAGCGTTTGATCGATCAACTTGATATGGGCATCGGTAAAGCCCTGAATATCATCGGCCAGTTTGCCATGTTCGTCTTCGCTGATTTCCTTCGCCTTTTCAGCTTTTTTCAGGAGTTCCATGCCATCACGACGCACATTCCGGACCGACACGCGCGCCTGTTCGGCATATTTCCCGGCCACTTTCGCCAGTTCCTTCCGCCGCTCCTGGTTGAGTTCCGGCAACGGCACGCGCACGGTGGTCCCGTCTGACGAAGGGTTAAGCCCCAGGCCGGCCTCGCGGATCGCCTTTTCAACCGCTTTGACGGTCCCCTTATCCCAGACCGTAACGGTCAGCATCCGAGGTTCCGGCACGCTCACCGTGCCGACCTGATTCAGCGGCATCATCTGGCCATAGGATTCGACCATCACCGGTTCGAGAAGATTGGGCGAGGCCCGGCCGGTACGCAGACCGTTCAGTTCTTTCTTCAGGGTCTCAACCGCACCATCCATGCGGCGCTTAATATCGCTCAGATCGGGAGTGGCCATCGCTTCTTTCCTCGTAAAACAGCGAACCTAAAGCAAACTCCAGGCGGATACAGGGGCCGCACCGGCGCATTTGCTAAACAAAAGGCGACCGAACCCTTACGATCCGGCCGCCCTTTAAGGCAAGGGTCTTTAACGGTTTAGCGGACGCCCGCTTGCGCCGCAACCTCCGCCGCGAAGTCGCTTTCCTGCTTTTCGATGCCTTCGCCCAGGGCGTAGCGCACGAAGCCGGTCATGGTCACCGGAACGCCCAGGTCCTTAGCGGTCTTGGCGATCACATCCTTCACCCGGCTTTCGCCGTCGATGACATAGACCTGTTCCAGCAGAACCACTTCTTCGTAGAACTTACGAATGCGGCCTTCGATCATCTTCTCGATCACCGCTTCCGGCTTGCCCGACGCGCGGGCCTGTTCAGTCAGCACGTCGCGTTCGCGTTCCACCGCCTTGGGATCGAGGTTATCGACCGACAGCGACAGCGGGTTGGTTGCTGCAATATGCATGGCGATCTGCTTGCCGAGGGTAGCCAACGCCGCCTTATCCCCGGTCGATTCGAGCGCGACGAGCACGCCGATCTTCCCCAGGCCCGGCGCGGTCGCCGAGTGAATATAGGTGGCAACGACACCGTCGGTCACCGACAGGCGGGCACCGCGACGGATCGACATGTTTTCGCCGATGGTGGCGATGAGCTGGGTCAGCTCTTCTTGCACCGCATGGCCCTTGCCCGGATAGGTCGCGGCCTTCAGGGCGTCCATATCTTCCCCGCTGGTCAGCACGAGACCGGCGGTTTCGGTTACGAAAGCCTGGAACTTCTCGTTCCGACCCACGAAATCGGTTTCCGAATTCACTTCCAACAGCGCCCCGACCGTGCCCGACGAGGCCGAGCCGACAAGACCTTCGGCAGCAACCCGGCCCGCCTTCTTGGCGGCGGCGGCAAGGCCCTTCTTGCGCAGCCAATCAACGGCAGCTTCCACATCGCCCGCCGTTTCGCCCAGCGCCTTCTTGCAGTCCATCATGCCTGCGCCAGTCTTTTCGCGCAGTTCCTTCACCAGGGTGGCAGTGATTTCGACCATGGGGACCCCTCTATATGACAAATCGGCGACAGCCGATGATTCCAGTGAAAAGGCGGCGCAGAGCGCCGCCTTCCGTATTCGTTTCCGGCAAACGCGCCCTAGGCCGAGGCGGCTTCGGCTTCCGGCAGGGCTTCTTCCACCACATCTTCGGCCGCCCCAATGTCGATCCCAGCGGAAACCGCTTCCTGGGTCAGACCGGCCAGAACCGAGGCGGAGAAGAGTTCGCAATAGGTGTCGATGGCGCGCAGCGCGTCGTCATTACCCGGAACCGGGTAGGCAATGCCTTCCGGGTCGGAATTGCTATCGAGAATAGCGATGACCGGGATATTCAGGCGATTGGCTTCCTGAACGGCGATCGCTTCCTTATTGGTATCGATGATGAAAATGAGGTCCGGCAGACCGCCCATTTCCTTAATACCGCCTAGGGCGCGTTCCAGCTTTTCGCGTTCGCGCGTTAGGGTCAGCTGTTCTTTTTTCGTGTAACCGGCAACGGCACCGCTGGCGAACATTTCTTCCAATTCGCGCAGCCGCTTAATCGACAGCGAGATGGTCTTGAAGTTGGTCAGCATCCCGCCGAGCCAACGATGGTTCACATAATATTGACCGCAACGACGGGCGGCTTCGGCAACCCGTTCCGCCGCTTGGCGCTTGGTACCGACGAAAAGAACACGGCCACCCGCGGCAACCGTATCGCGCACCACCTGCAGGGCGCGGTACAGCATCGGCACGGTCTGCTCAAGATCGATCACATGCACGCCATTGCGGACACCGAAGAGGTACGGCGCCATCTTCGGGTTCCAGCGGCGCGTGTTATGGCCGAAGTGAACGCCCGCTTCGAGAAGCTGACGCATGGTAAAGGTCGGAACATTGCTCATTCTAGAGATCCTTAGTCCGGTTGATCCGCCGCGGGCAGTGACCAATAAAATTGGCACCGGCAAGGAGAGTCTGGCTCCCTCGCCCGCGTGTGAAGTGGCCGCCTTTTAGCGGGTTCGAGCGGGGGATGCAAGGGGGAAGGCGGCAGGATTTGAGACTAAGCTAGCGGTTGCATTCTTGGACAAAAATACAAACGTATTCGGTGGGTAGTGGCGCTTTATTTTTTCAGCTTAAAATAGATTAATTGTAATACAACAATGAGTACAGCCACGTGCTCAAATTTCTTAAAATAGAAAATTAAAAAGAATATACGCGTTCAATTTTTTGTTTATTGAATCTGAAGCTGAGAGTGGCATAGAGAGAATCCTTTTTCTGTTTCAGGAGGCTCATGAATGCCGACGATCAATTTAACGGCTGGTGATGACACTCTTTATGAGGCCGATGGCGATTTCCTAGTGAACGCCTACGCAGGCAACGATACTATCGTGCTCGGTAATGCTGCCACCGGCAGCACGGTAAATGGCGGCGGTGGGGCCGATAACATTACCATCGGGAGCGGTAACCATCGCGTCACCGGCGGTGCCGAGAATGATTACGTCTATGTTGGGGATGGCAATAGCACGATCCTGGGCGGCGGCGGCAACGATGGGCTGGTTGGACTCAACGGAAACTACAGCGTCACCGGCGGCGCTGGCGATGACACAATCTCTGTTGGCAATGGCAACAGCACCATTAATGGCGGCGGTGGTACCGATGGCATTACGGCCGGTCACGGTAATCATAGTGTCACTGGCGGCGGATCGGCTGACTCCATCACCCTCGGTAATGGCAATAGCACGGTGAGCGCGGGCGCAGGGTCGGACTATGTTTCCGTCGGCTGGGGCGACCATTACGTTACCCTTGGGAATGGCGACAATAATTTCTATTATCTCGCAGGCTCCTCAACCAGGACTGGTAGCTATGCCTATGTTACCGATCCCGGTACCAACCTAACCGTCATTGGCGGTAGTGGTGATGACCGAGTAGATCACGTGGGATCATATTCTGGATACTCGGCATCTTACAACATCACCCTTGGTGAAGGTAATAATTACTTCAACGGAAATGTCGGTTTCGGCACCGCCACCGTTACCGCAGGCAGCGGCAACGATACAATCTATCTTGGCCATGGGACCAACGATATCCGTGTCGGCGGAGGCAATAACACGATTACTCTCGAACAGACCTACTTCCCCCGTGAGATCAGCAATAATTATGTCGAAACCGGTAGCGGTAACGATATAATTACCCTCGGTGATGGTACCGACACCATCATCTCTGGTTCAGGAACCGATGCTATCAGCGGTCTGACCGGCAATAAGACCGTCGTTAGCAGCAGTCTAGCCGGGGAAACGGTTAGCGTCAGCTTCACCGATGGGTTGCATAATATCACCACCGGTGCCAGCAACGACACAATCTCGCTCGGAAACGGCAACAGCACAATCTCGGCTGGTTTGGGCGACGATACAATTAGCATCGGCACCGGAAGCGCCCTTAATCTGATCTATACTTGCGGCCTCGATACCGTCTACGGCAGCTTAACAGCCCTCATCCTCGATATCGACCCTGCCGCTACCCTCGACTTCTCGGCAGGTTACCTCGTCGCCACCATCGACGCGGCCAACGTGTTGACCGTGACCGGCATCACCGATATCTCGCAAGTCACCCTGATCTAGGCGGGCACCGCAACGATCATCACAATCGCCTGGGCTTCGTCCGTTAGCGTCAGGTGAATTTCGGCGGTCATCCCTTCGGGGGTGATCGCCTTTAATCGTTCGAGCGCCCCGCCCGTGAGACGCAAGGTCGGGCGGCCGCTCGGCAGGTTGATCACCACCATATCGCGCCAAAACACCCCGTGGCGGAACCCCGTCCCAAGGGCTTTGGCGCAGGCTTCTTTTGCTGCGAAGCGTTTGGCGTAGGTGGCGGCGGGATGGGCGCGGCGTTCGGCCTTTGCCTGCTCTTCCGGCGCGAACGCCCGGGCGCGAGCACGGTCGCCGAATCTCTCCAGCGACCGTTCGATACGGCGGATGTCGCAGAGATCGTTGCCGATCCCCAGGATCATTCCCAGCAAATCCCGAGGGGGCGGAACGCCCCCGACGACGCATTTGCGTAAAACATTAAGCTTTAGCCTGCTTGGTCAGGGGAATATCGATTTTGATCGACAGTTCCTTAAGCCGCGCCGGATCGACCGGGCTGGGGGCCTGCATCAGCAAATCTTCCGCCTTCTGGTTCATCGGGAAGCAGACGACTTCGCGGATATTCGGCTCGTCGGCCAGCAGCATGACCATACGGTCAACGCCTGGGGCCGAGCCACCATGCGGCGGCGCGCCGAACTTGAAGGCGTTGAGCATACCGCCGAAGCGGGCTTCCACCTCCTCATTCTTGTACCCGGCGATTTCAAAGGCCTTATACATGATTTCCGGCAGATGGTTCCGGATGGCGCCCGACGACAGCTCGATGCCGTTACAGACGATATCATACTGATAGGCGTTGATCGTCAGCGGGTCTTTGGTCAGCAACGCCTCTAGCCCGCCCTGCGGCATGGAGAAGGGGTTGTGGCTGAAATCGATCTGGCCGGTTTCTTCGTTCAGCTCGTACATCGGGAAATCGACGATCCAGCAGAAATGGAAGATGCCCGGATCGATCAGGTTCAGCTCTTCGCCCAGGCGCTTACGGGCTTGGCCGGCGAATTTTTCCGCCACCAGCTTCTTATTGCAGACGAAGAACAGCGCATCGCCCGGCTGCACGCCGGATTTTTCCGCCAGCAGCTTCAAGGCGTCCGGCCCGATGAACTTGGCGATCGGGCCTTTGGCCTCGCCGCTCTTGTCCCACAGGATATAGCCGAGGCCAGGGTGCCCCTCGCCCTTCGCCCAATCGTTCAGCTTATCGAAGAAGCTGCGCGGCTGTTCCGACACTTGCGGCGCCGGAATGGCGCGCACCACGGCGCCGCCCGCCACCAGGTTCTTGAAGGCGTTGAAGGTTACATCCTCGCGGGTGAAAACCTCCGTCACATCGGCAATAATGATCGGGTTGCGCAGGTCCGGCTTGTCCGACCCATATTTCAGCATCGATTCTTCGTAAGCGATGCGCTGGAACGGATAGGGCGTAACCGCCTTGCCGTTGGAAAACTCCTCGAACACCCCGTGCAGCACCGGTTCGATGGCGGCGAACACGTCTTCCTGGGTCACGAAGCTCATTTCAAAATCGAGCTGGTAGAATTCGCCGGGGCTACGGTCGGCGCGGGCGTCTTCATCGCGGAAGCAGGGGGCGATCTGGAAGTAGCGGTCAAAACCCGCGACCATCAGCAACTGCTTAAACTGCTGCGGTGCCTGCGGCAGGGCGTAGAAACGGCCCGGATGCATACGGGCGGGCACCAGGAAGTCGCGCGCCCCTTCCGGCGAGGAGGAGGTGAGAATCGGCGTTTGGAACTCGGTGAACCCCTGCTCGATCATCCGGCGGCGCAGGCTGGCGATGACGTTGGAGCGCAGCACGATGTTCTTGTGAATACGCTCGCGCCGCAGATCGAGGAAGCGGTACCGCAGGCGCGTATCTTCCGGGAATTCGGCGTCGGAATTTACCTGCAGCGGCAGCACCTCGGCGGTCGATTGCAGGGTATACTCCGTCACCTGCACTTCAATCTCGCCGGTCGGCAGGCCGGTATTGACGGTTTCGGCGCTCCGATCTACCACCGTGCCGTCCACGGTGATAACGCTCTCCACGCGCACGGCGCTGGCGGCCTCAAAGAAGGGCGCAGCGCTATCGATGACCAACTGGGTAATGCCGTAATGGTCGCGCAGGTCGATGAACAGCAACTGCCCATGATCGCGCTTG
>CAZNVY010000013.1:27024-36884 GCA_964576605.1 uncultured Elstera sp.
CCGGTTTCGGCGCGGGTCAAAGCGTTGCAAGTATGCGTGCGATAGGCGTGCATGAAGAAACTTCCCAGCGGATAAATCAGAATAGGCGGCAAAGCCACACGCTTTGGGGTCGAATGTCAAGGGTCGGCTAGGCTGACTTGCGACTCTGTGTTATAGCGGCAGCTATGATGATCCAAGACTCTGCCGCCCTTGCGGCCCTCTGTGCCAGCCTTGCCGAAGAAGCCTATGTGACGGTCGATACCGAGTTTATCCGGGATGAGACCTATTGGCCGCAGCTTTGCCTCGTGCAAGTCGCGGGGGCGTCGGTTGCCGCCGCGATTGATCCGCTGGCCGAGGGCATCGACCTAACCCCTCTGTTCGATCTTCTCGCCAATCCCGCCGTGCTAAAGGTGTTCCACGCCGCCCGGCAGGATTTGGAAATCTTCGTCAACCTGACTGGCAAAGTCCCCGCCCCGATTTGGGATAGTCAAGTGGCGGCGATGGTGTGCGGTTTTGGCGAAAGCGCGAGTTACGAGACGCTGGCGGGCAAGCTGGCGGGCGCGCGGATCGATAAAAGCTCGCGCTTTACCGATTGGTCGGCGCGGCCCCTGACCGATAAGCAGCTTTCCTATGCGCTGTCGGACGTAACGCACCTGCGGGTGATTTACGAGAAACTCAGCAAGCGCATCGCCAAAGCCGGACGCGAGGCTTGGGTGCAGGAAGAAATGGCGATCCTCACCGACCTTAAGACCTATCAGACCGACCCGGACGCCGCCTGGCAGCGCCTGCGCCCGCGCACCAATAATCGGCGCTTCCTGGGGATTTTGAAGGAACTGGCGGCTTGGCGCGAAGCGGAAGCCCAGCGTAAGAATATCCCCCGCCAGCGCCTGCTGAAGGACGAGGCCCTGCTCGAAGCCGCCGCCAACGCGCCAAGGTCGGCCAATGACCTCACCCGGATGCGAGCGCTGACAAAGGGCATGGCCGAAGGGTCGGTCGGGCAGGCCATCCTATCCGCCGTCGAGCGTGCCAGTGCGCTACCGGAAGCCGATCTTCCCTCGCTTCCTGACAAACCCGATCTTCCCGGCGGTCGCACCGCCCTGATCGAGCTTTTGAAGGTGCTGCTGAAGGCGAAATGTGACACCCATGATGTCGCACAGAAGCTTGTGGCGACCAGCGCTGATCTGGAAATTTTGGCTGTGGAGGATGATCCCGCAATTCATGCGTTGACCGGCTGGCGCCGCGAGGTTTTTGGCGAGGATGCCCTGGCGCTGAAGCGCGGCGAAATCGCGCTAACCGCGAAGGGCGACAGCATTCGGATCATTCGGCTATAGCCATGCTGCAATTGCTCGGCAACCGGCGCTTTCTGCCGCTGTTCATCGCCCAATTCCTGGGGGCCTTGAATGATAATCTGTTCAAGAATGCCCTCGCCATCCTAGTGGTCTATAAGCTAGAGCCGGACCCGGATAAAGCCCAGGCCCTAGCGGGGTTGGCGACGGCGCTTTTCGTGCTGCCTTATTTCCTGGCCTCTGCCTTCGCCGGAACGCTGGCCGACCGGAAACCCAAGGCGATGCTGACGCGCTGGGTACGACTGATCGAAGTTCCTGCCCTGCTGCTCGGTCTCGCCGGGCTGGTCCTGGGATCGATCCCGCTGCTGTTTGCGGCGCTGATCGGCATGGGCATTCTCTCAACCTTTTTCAGCCCGCTGAAATTCTCATTGCTGCCCGAACTGCTGCCGCCGGAGGAACTGGCGCGCGGCAATGCCCTCTTCGCAGCAACGACCTTCGTCGCTATCTTGATTGGCACGATTATGGGGGCGGAGTTAGTGCGGCTCGACGATGGCCCCTGGATCGCCGGGTTGACCGGGCTTGGCATCGCCGTGCTGGCCTGGCTCGCCTGCCGCGCCCTACCGCCCACCCCAGCGCTGAAACCTGATCTGCCGCTGCGCTGGAATATTCTGGCTGATACTTGGGCCGTCTGTCGCGATACCCTGGCCTCCCCCGCCCTGCGCCGCACCGTGCTAGGTATTTCCTGGTTTTGGATGCTCGGCGCGGTTTTGCTCGCGCAACTGCCAGGGCTGGTGCGCAACCGTATCGGGGCCGATGAACAGGTGGTGACCTTTTTCCTCGCGCTGTTTTCCATCGGTATTGGCGTGGGTGCGGGGATTTGCGGGCGGCTGTTGCGCGGCGAGGTGAAATCTTGGCCGGTCGGGATTGGGGCGCTGGGCATGGCGCTGGCCTGTGCCGACCTATGGCTGGCGCTGCCAGGGGCACCGACCAGTGGAACGCTTGCCCCCCTCTCCGCGTTCCTGGCCATTCCAGGAAACTGGCGGGTGATCGGCGATTTTGCGCTGCTGGCGGTCGCGGGCGGGATGTATACTGTGCCGCTCTACACATTGTTGCAAAGCCGCGCGGTGCCCGAAGCGCGTGCCCGCGCCGTTGCCACCAATAATATCATCAATGCTTTAATGATGGCCGTCGGCACGGCAGGCACTGCTATTCTGCCGATACTGGCGCTGAGTGTGCCGGATTTTCTATTGATCCTCGGCGGTAGTCTGCTGATGCTGGCCTTGCCCTTGGCCCGGACAGCGCAGCAGGCCTAAAGTTCTTCCACATCGACGACGCCGGGGAGTGCCTTAACCATCGCCCGGAGCGCGGGGGTAACGGCAAACCCACCCGTCAAGGGGATCTCCACGTCGCAATTTTCAAGGTCAAGCAACAGCGATACCCGACCCCGCCCGCGGAACTGGTCGCCGCTCTCTCGCAGGATTTTTTTCAAATCCGCCACAGGGGTTTCATCGGCCAGATAGATACGCATCCCGGAAACCGTGTTTTCCGTCGCAGCATCCAACAGCCCAACCTGCTGGGCCAAAAGTTTTATGCCTTCGCCTTCCAGCCGGGCCTCCACATGTAATAACAGGGGTTTATTGGCATCCAGAACCTCACGCGAGACCGCCAAAACCTCTGAAAACAAGGTGACTTCGTAGGAACCGCTGGCGTCGGAAAGTTGCACAAAAGCTACCCGGCTGCCGCGCGCCGTGGTAATTTCCCGCCGCCCCAAAACGATCCCCGCCACTTTCACCCGCTGCGGTTCCCCAGGACGGATTTTATGGGTGAAATCGGCCGCACGGGTAACGCTCAAGCGTTTTAATGCCCGCTCGTAAACATCCAAAGGATGGGCCGATAGATAAAAGCCAACCGCCTCAAACTCCTTCTGAAGGCGGTCGTGCGGGGGAAAATCTATCGTACTGGGCAGCGGTAACGGCGGCGCTTCCACCGCCCCGGCCCCGCCGAAAAGGCTAACCTGATTACTGGCCCGCTCCTCGGTCAGAAGCTGGGCGTGGCGCATTACCGCTTCCGCTGCGCCAAAGACGCGCGCCCGGTTCTTGTCGAGCGAATCGAAAGCCCCCGCCAGGGATAGGTTTTCGATCTGCCGCTTATTCACCGTCTTTGGGTCCAGGCGGGCGGCAAAATCCTGTAAGGAGGTGAACGGCCCGCCCCGCTCCCGCTCGGCAACCAGCGCCTTCATTGCCTGATCGCCAACATTTTTCACCGCGGCCAGGGCATAACGGACCGCCAGCGTGCCATCCGGCAAAGTTTCCACGCTGAAATCTGGGGCCGAAGCATTCACATCCGGTCCCAGCAGGGGAATCCCCAAACGACTAAGTTCCTGCCGAAAGACATTGAGCTTATCGGTATTGCTCATGTCATAGGTCATCGAGGCAGCAAAGAATTCGACCGGATAATTCGCCTTCAAATAGGCGGTTTGATAGGAAACCAGGGCATAGGCTGCCGCATGGCTTTTATTAAAACCATAGCCGGCGAATTTCTCTACCTGATCGAAGATCTCCGACGCTTTGGTCGGATCGACGCCATTGGCCTTCGCTCCGGCACAGAAGGTTTCGCGCTGGGCATCCATCTCCGCCTTGATTTTTTTGCCCATTGCCCGGCGCAACAAATCAGCCCCGCCCAGCGTATAGCCCGACAAAGCCTGGGCTATTTGCATCACTTGTTCCTGATAGATCGCGATACCGAAGGTTTCCTTCAGAATGCCTTCCAGCAGCGGATGCAGATAATCCGGCGTCTCCCGCCCATGTTTGCGGTTGATATAGCTTGGAATATTGTCCATCGGACCGGGACGATAGAGCGCGACGACGGCGATCAAATCCTCTACCCGGTCGGGGCGCAGATTGCGCAACACATCGCGCATCCCCGAACTTTCCAACTGGAAGACCCCGGTCGCGTCGCCACGACTGAGCATCTTATAGGTTTTCTCGTCATCGAGCGGCAGATGGGCGAGATCAATATGAATGCCGCGTCGGGCCAAAAGCTCTGCGGCGCGCACCAACACCGTTAGGGTCTTGAGGCCTAGAAAGTCGAACTTCACCAGGCCCGCCTGCTCAACGAACTTCATGTTGAACTGGGTGACCGGCATGGTCGAGCGCGGATCGCGGTATAAGGGTACCAATTGTTCCAGAGGCCGATCACCAATCACCACCCCCGCCGCATGGGTGGAAGCGTGGCGGTATAGCCCCTCCAGTTTCTGCCCGATGGCTAGGAGACGGGCGACCTGCTCGTCGGCATCGCGCATCTGTTGCAACTGGGTCTCGCCCTTAATCGCCTCTTCCAAAGTGACCGGATTGGCCGGGTTATTGGGCACCATCTTACAAATGCGATCCACCTGCCCATAGGGCATCCCCAGAACCCGCCCCACGTCGCGCAGTACCGCGCGCGCCTGCAGCTTTCCGAAAGTAATGATCTGGGCTACCCGGTCGTGGCCATATTTACCCTGCACATAGCGGATTACCTGATCGCGGCGGTCCTGGCAGAAGTCGATATCAAAATCGGGCATCGACACGCGCTCAGGGTTCAAAAACCGCTCGAAGAGCAGTCCGAAGCGCAGGGGGTCGAGGTCGGTGATGGTTAAAGCCCAGGCAACCGCCGACCCCGCCCCAGACCCACGCCCCGGTCCAACCGGGATCCCCTGGTCCTTTGCCCATTGGATAAAGTCGGCAACGATCAGAAAATAGCCGGAGAAACCCATCTTGATAATAACGTCCAGCTCGAAGGCCAGTCGGTCCCAATAGGGTTTCGCCGCAGCTTCCCGCGCAGCCGTATCCATCTCAGGGGTAAAGACCCCGGCATCGAGCCGTTTACGTAAGCCCTCTTCGGCCATAACCCGCAGTTCGGCAGGCTCGTCCCGCCCGTCGCCGGTTGAAAAAGCCGGCAAGATTGGTTTGCGTAGCGGGGCGGAAACGGCGCAGCGTTGGGCGATAACCGCCGTGTTAAGGATGGCTTCCGGCACATCGGCAAACAGCGCCCCCATCTGTGCGCCGGTCTTGAAATAATGTTCCGGCGTCAGCCGACGGCGGTCGCTATGTTCCAGCGTCACCCCATCGGCAATGCACAGCAGCACATCATGCGCCTCATACATGCCGGGGGTGGCGAAATAAACATCGTTGGTCGCCACCAGCGGAACGTCGTGCGCATAGGCAAAATCGAGCAGCCCCGGCTCTACCAACGCCTCGCGCGGGTCGCCGTGGCGCTGGAGTTCGATATAAAGCCGATCACCGAAAATATCCTTGAGCCGCAGCACCGCCGTTTCTGCGGCCTCGCGCTGGCCTTCGTGCAGCAATCGACCAACCCAGCCGCCGACACCGCCCGTGAGCGCAATTAACCCCGCCGACTGGTCCGCCACCCGTTCCAACGAAACCTGCGGCGTTTCATGGCTTTCGGTTTCCAGAAAGGCCGCCGAAACCAGTTTCAGCAGATTTTCATAACCGACCATATCCTGGCAGAGCAGCAGTAGCGGATCGGGCGGCAAGGGCAGGCCGGGGCGGGTTAACCCATCGGTGCGCCGAACATGTAAAATCGCCCCTAAGATTGGCTGCACCCCAACATCTGCTGCCGCCTGTGAAAATTCGATTGCGCCGAACAGATTGCCGGTGTCGGTTACCGCCACAGCGGGCATTTTTGCCCCGGCGGCGAGCTTCACCAGCTCCTTCATCTTGATCGCCCCTTCCGAGAGCGAATAGGCCGAATGGACGCGGAGATGAATAAAGGGGCTATCCTGCATAGCCCGCAGTGTAATCCAACCGCCGTGCATCTGCGTAGAGGTTTCAGGCGTATATCGTGGAGCAGCCCTTGTTGATCGCGGTTGCGCTTGTTATCTGTGTCACGGGGTTATCGCCGTTCATAAGGACGGCCTGATCCGACAAGAAAGGAAACGCGAACGTGCAGCGCATCCTGCTCGCCGACACCGAAGGAATGATGAGCGATCTTCCCCGACCCGACCTTAGTGCCTCGCTCGCGGATCGGTTGACGGTCGAGCGGGCCGTTTCTGACCTGCGCCGCGCCACCCCGGTGGTACTGACCGAGGCCGGACAAAGCTGGCTGGTGCTGGCAACCGAGGCGGCGACCACGGGCGCAATGATCGAGCTTATTCCAGAAGGCGCGCCGCTCACCCTGGTCTTGACCGCTAATCGGGCGGAAGCCCTGGGTTTGATCGGCGACGATGCCCTGGTGGCCCGTCGCCTGCGTTCGCCCTATGATGCTGGCCTGGCCGATCCGACCCATCCCGCCGGAACCGGTGCGCGGGGGGCGATGCCGCTGACCATCGATGCCCCCCTGCCGCCGGTGGCCGATGCTGCTATTCGCCTGATGAAAGCGGCCCAGCTGCTGCCAGCCGCTCTGCTGGCCCCGCTACCGGCACCGATCCACGGCTTAATGACACTGGCGCGCCCGCTGGTACTGGACGCAACCCTGCAGGGCGATCCGCGGCTGCGGCGGCTATCCGACGCGCGGGTGCCGCTTACCGGGGCCGAGGCAACGCGCATCGTCTCCTTCCGCGATCAAGTGACCGGCATCGATCATCTGGCCCTGCTGATCGGCGAGCCGTTGCGCCAGGATGCACCGCTGGTGCGCCTGCATTCCTCGTGCATCACCGGCGATTTGCTGGGTTCACTGCGCTGCGACTGCGGCGAACAGTTGCGGGGGGCGATCACGGCAATGAACGACGCGGGCGGCGGTATTCTCTTGTATCTTCAGCAAGAAGGCAGGGGCATCGGTATCGTCAACAAGCTGCGCGCCTATGCCCTGCAAGACGATGGGTTAGATACGGTGGAGGCGAATACCACCCTGGGCTTCGAGAATGACGAGCGCGATTTTGGCCTCGCCGCCGAAATGCTGCGCCAGTTGGACGTACCCACGATCCGGTTGCTGACCAATAATCCCCGCAAAGTGGGGCATCTTGCTGGATTTGGGATCGAAGTGCGGGAACGGGTTCAGCACGCTTTTCCCGGCAATCCGCATAACCGGCGCTATCTGGCGGCCAAAGCTCGCAAGGCGGGTCACATGCTGCCGGTTGAAGAGGAAAGCGCTCTCTGAAAGACGATCAGGGGCAGCAAGACCGATCCGTGCCGCTGCGGTACGGATCGGGCGGCGGCCAGGGGGGCTAACCAGCCTAAATCATGGGGCAAGTCTTCTGGCAATTTTAGAAATTTTTCAAGGGCTTGTGCGGTATAGCGAAACTCCTTCTCGCCCCAACCGAAGGCGCGCGGGCCAATCAGCGCGGCACTCGCTTGTCCCAGGGCACAGGCTTCGACCTGCCAAGCGAAATCGGCAATCCGCGTCGCCCGCACCAAAGCCGATAGCCGAATTCGACTGCCGCAGATCGGGCTAACGGCGTCTACCGTCACTGCGGGTGGCGGTAAGCAGCCGAGGTTGGGGATCTCGGTTGAAAGCCGAAGAATTTCAGGGGTGTAGGGAAGCATTCTCACCCAATGCGGCCTGCGCGGTTTCAAAAATCCGCCGCACCATCGACAATAAGCCATTGCTGCGGCTGGGGCTGAGGTGCTGGGCTAGGCCGATGGCCTTGATGAACTCTGGCGGGGTTGTCAAAATTTCCTGGGGGGTTCGCTCATTATAGATCGAGAGCAGCACTGCGATCAGCCCGGCGGTAATCACCGCATCGCTCCCCGCCTGAAAATGCAGCCGCCCATCACGATACTCCGATGCGATCCAAACTTGGCTCTGGCAGCCGCGCACCTTATGCGTATCGGTCTGGAACTCCGGCGGTAACGGCGGCAAGCCTTGCCCAAGCTCGATAATATACTGATAGCGCTCCTGCCAATCGGGCAAGGCTGCAAAGGTTTCGATCAGGTCAGCCTGCGCGTCAGCGATAGGCAGAAGATGTTTCATCTCAAGAAGTTCCTATGGTTTTTTAACATCTATCTCTTCCAACCCTGCGCGGGCTTGCTCGCCTGCACCACTCTCCGGATCGAGCGACAGTACCCGCAACCAATCGGCGCGCGCCCCCGGTTTGTCGCCGCGCATCGCCCGAATAGCCCCGCGTTCCGCCAGCGCCTCTGGCGCATCTGGGCGCAGGGCCAGGGCGCGGGCGATGTCCTCTGCCGCCAGATCGGCAGTGCCGAGGTGTCGATAGGCCGCCGCGCGCGATACCAGTGCGTCGCTACGCCGGGGGGCGATCTCTAAGGCCAGATTGAGATCATCTACCGCCTCCCAGAAATGTTTGAGCGCGAGGTGGATCATCGCCCGGTCGATCAGCAAATCGGCATCGCGTGGGCGGCGTTTCACCGCTTCGGTCTGCAGCGGTAGCGCCCGGCTGGCGTGGCGGGCCAGCAGCCAGGCTTGCGCCGCCTGGGCATAAAGATCTGGGGCCAGGTCACCCCGGCGGACGGCAGCTTCGGCGGCCAGATCTTCCAAATCCGGGGCGGCGTAATCGGGGCGACCGTAGCGGATCATCGCCACGGCGGCGCAATGCCGGGCGGCCAAGCCCCCGCCCTGTTCCACCCAAGTGCGCGCCATTTCATGGGCTTGCAGCGGATCTTGCGTGCTGGTGCGCAGGCAATTTTCGTAGCGCGTCGCCTCGGTACCCGATAGGGCAAGCGGGCGTTGCACGGGCTTTGTCGCGGGTTTTTGCGCCGCTGCCGGGCCGATCAGCGCCAAAAGCATGACACCGACTGAAAGTTTCGCCGCAAAAGGCACGTTTGTTTCCTTGGGATTTGGACTACCGCAGCCTATATAGGCCCTATGACCGAGGCTCAAGATGCTTTGCCCCCGCTTTTTTGTTTTGGCTACGGCTTTTCTGCCCAGGCGGCTGCGCGTCTATGGCAGGCCCAGGGCGGACGGGTGATCGGCACGACGCGCGATCCGGCCAAGCTGAAAGCGATGCGGGCCGATAATATCGAGGCCCTGCTGTTCGAGGCCGTGAGCACCGATAACCTAGCTGGTGTCGGGGCAATTCTCGTCTCTACCGCCCCGACCGACGATGGGACCGATCCAGTCCTGGCCCGCTATGGTCAATTGCTGGTGCAAAGCCCCGCCCGTTGGGTTGCCTATCTCTCCACTACGGGGGTGTATGGCGAAGCTAAGGGCGGGTGGATCGATGAAACAGCCCCCCTAGCCCCCACCACCGAGCGTGGCTGCCGCCGACTACAGGCCGAAGCCGATTGGCTGGGCCTGTATCAACAGCACGGGGTGCCGGTGCATCACTTCCGTCTCAGTGGTATTTACGGGCCAGGCCGCTCGGCCCTTAGCACTGTTCTAAGCGGTCGGGCGCAGCGAATTGATAAGCCAGGGCAGGTCTTCAATCGAATTCATGTGGATGATATTGCCGCAACGCTGTGGGCGTCTTGGCTGAAACCAAATCCAGGCAGCGCCTATAATCTAGCTGATGACGAACCCGCCCCGCCGCAGGATGTGATCGCCTTCGCCTGTACTCTGGCCGGCATCCCCCTTCCGCCGCTGGTGCCCTTCGAGCAGGCGATTCTTTCGCCGATGGCCCGCAGCTTCTATGCTGAAAATAAACGGGTTAGTAATCTGAAAATTAAGGCAGAATTAGGGATAACCCTGCGCTATCCCACC
>CAZNVY010000013.1:36894-43058 GCA_964576605.1 uncultured Elstera sp.
TATCGGGAGGGGCTGACGGCGGAATGGCAGACCCGCGCGGCAAGCTGATCGGTTTTCCTTGTCCTGCGGTGTGCTAGTCGCCATATGAACCTTATCATGTCGCGTAAAACGAAATTAGCGACGGCTTTGGCCGTCGCCCTGCTTATATTGCCGAGCTGCGCCCCATCGGGCATGAGCCGTGTTAGCCAGACCGATGTCAGCAGCGCTTACAGTCGGGGAGACTTATCGGTCGCCGCCGCGCGTGGGGCCGTGCCTGTGATTTTCTCTGGCCAGATTCCCGCCCCCGACGCCCGTGCGGCGGAACGGGCACTGCTGGAGGCTCTACCGCGCTATTATACCGCCGATTTGACCTGGCGGACCGGAACAGCGGGCGATACCGGCACCCGCTTGGTCTTCGCTTTCGGCCCTGATCCGATTTATCCACCGGATCGCCTCTGTGCCCTCGCGCCCGGTTTCAGCATCACCGCCCCCTCGGCCAGCGCGCCAATCCAGGCGGTTGCCGCCTATTGCCGGGGGCCATCGGCGCTCTCGTCGACGGTTGGGGATGTCATCGATCCGGCAGGGGTAACGGGGGAGAAAGCTGCGGGGCTAATCGCGTCGATGGCCAATGCCCTGCTGCCCCAGCGCAACCCGATGGACGATCACGATTTCCGACGTCCGTTGTTTTTGCGCACTGGCAACTAGTCCAGTCGGAGGGAGTAGCTCTCCACATCAAGATAATCGCCCCGATTTATCCAGGCCAGATATCCACCCGTCTTTATAGTATTTTAAGGTCTCCGAGCTATGCTTGGCGATGATCGGCGGGGCCGAGAAATCGCCCTAGTTTTTCTTAAAATTCTATCGATAGTCGCGGGGGGAGGAAGGGCATGTTTCGCACCTCGATGTCGGCGCTGTTAATCGCTATTCAGTCGGTCATGCTGACCGGGTTGCTGCTGGCCACCGGCATTCTGGCTTTGCAAGCGCTGGACGAATACCGTCTGGCTGCGGAGATCGAGGAAACCGCCCTCCTAAACCGCGCCCTCCTGAACGGAATGTTGGCCGTGCGGGCACAAATCGCCGAGGGCCAGACCGCACTAACCGCCGATGCCAGCCCCGCGACCCGGCTAGACCCCGCGCGGGCCGCTGCGGCACGCCTGTACGAGACGGCCGCCGCCGCTTTCCGCCCTGTGAAACTACCGAATAAGGCCGGCCTGCAAGCCAAGCTTGACCAAAGTTGGGAAAAACAGAAGCAAGCCTGGTCGCTCGCTACCGACCAATTCTCCAAGCCCCCCGCACAACGCAGCCTGCCCGCTGCCGACCCGCTTTGGACTGCCATTCGCGAGACGGTAACCGCGCTGGAACAGGCAGGAACCGCCGTCGGTCATAAGGTGCGGATGCAGGACCCCGCGCTGGCCGATATGATGCGCGTGCGCGACGCTGCCTGGCAGCTCCGCGATAGTTTCGGCAATCAATGCTCGCTACTGCGACCAAATATTCTGCAAAATCAGCCACTGACCGCAGAACTTGCTGGGCGGTGGTATTCCGGTAAAGGTGCCTATAGCGTTGGCCAGGCCGCGCTGGTCGATTACGCCAGTCGTGCCGAGGTACCGCGCGCCCTATCGGCACAGATTACCACGGCCACCCGTGCCATCGCCGAGGCGCAGCCGAAAATAGATGCCTATGTTGCCGCGCTGGACGGTAACGGGCCGGGTAAAGTCGATGCCGAAACCTATCGCGCGGTCTGCAACGGCCCCTTTGATGCGATCGTTCGCATCGCGACCCTAGCGCTCGATGAATCCGTCGCAACCGCCACGGCCCAACAGAATGCCGCGCTCTGGGGGCTGATCCCCGCGCTGATTGGGGTGCTGCTGGCGGTGGTGATCTCCGTCCTTGGATTTCTCGCGGTCACGCGGCGGTTGCGTCAGCCGCTGCATACGCTGATGGGGGCGATCAGCTTGCTGTCGCAGCGGGATTATGAAACGCCGGTTACGGCCCTCGCCCAGCGGGATGAATTAGGCCGCATGGCCGAAGCGCTGGAAGCCTTGCGGCAAAGTGCCCTAGAAGCCCAGCGGCTGGAAGAGGCCAATGCCCGCCACCAAGCCCTGGAACTGGCCCGCGCCCGCGCCATTCAGGAAATGAGCCTAAAGTTCGAGAATCAGGCTGCCCTGGCGCTGGATCGTATTCTACAAGCATCCGACCGGCTGGGGGCGACCTCGACCACCATGCGCACAGTAGCGAGCGATACGAGCGTTCAGGCAGGACTGGTTGCCAGTGCCGCCGAGGAGACCTCCGCCTCTATTCAAACCGTCGCCGCCGCTACCGAGGAACTGTCAACCTCGATCGCCGAAATCTCGCAGCAGGTTACACAAAGCGCCGATCTGGCCCGCAACGCGGCTAATCGGGCCGAAACGACCAATGTCACGGTCGAAGCCCTGAGCGCCGGGGCGCAAAAGATTGGCGATGTGGTGAAATTAATTTCCGATATCGCCGCTCAAACCAATCTGCTGGCCTTGAACGCAACTATCGAAGCGGCGCGCGCCGGGGATGCGGGCAAAGGTTTTGCCGTCGTCGCGGCGGAAGTAAAAAACCTCGCGAGCCAGACTTCGCAAGCCACGGACGAGATTTCTTCCCAGGTGATGCATATCCAATCCACGACCGCCGATGCGGTGGATGCTATTCTCGGCATCACCCGTATGATCCGCAGTATCAGCGACGGCACCTCGGCGATTGCCGCCGCCGTCGAAGAGCAAGGGGCCGCCACGCGGGAGATCAGCAGCAATGTTCAACGTGTGGCGCAAGGCACGGCAGAAGTAACCAATACGATCAGCGAATTGGCGAAAGCCAGCGGCCAGACCGGGGCCGCGTCCCAGCAGGTAGAAAGCGCGGTCGAAACCGTGGCCAAGGAGCAAGACGGGCTGCGCCACGCGGTGGAAGCCTATCTAAAAGGGGTTCAGGCCGCGTAGAACCGCTTTATCGGATCAATAACCAGCGGGGCTAGCCTCGCCGGGCGGCCTTTTTCGGCGCAGCCCCGCAGGCGGCAGGCAGAGGAATGCGGTCCGCCATCTTGAAACCCGCGGCCTCGGCCCGCTGCTGCTGCACCCGATAGCGGCCTTTGCTGCGGGCAGGACAATCGACCGCCATACCCGCCTCGACCAAGAGAGCCGAGAGATCTAAGCCTTCGATTTCACAAACGCCGGGCCGGGCAGTCTCCTGTTTCTCCGCCGCGGGGTCGAAATGACAATAGACCCGCCTAGCGGCTATCCGCCGGTGCAGCCAACCGCGCGCCTCGGCCTCGACCGGATGGCCCGCCGGGGCCGTGGCGATGCCATGGAGACGGATGACCTCCACCCCGATGCGGACCCGATCCGCCCCTACAACTTCTGGGAACCCTTCCACCGTCTCTGGCGAAACAGCGGCCCCTGCGCCGCCGCTGATCGCCAGAAACAGCAGGGCCGCTAGGATTGTAGGCGCTGCCATTGGTCGATCGTCATGCGGCCAGTCGCCGGGGCACCGACCGACTTTTGCCATTCCTCTACCGCCCGGCGGGTACGGCTGCCCATCTTGCCGTCCACCGGGCCAGGATCGAACCCACGCGCCCGCAGCGCCGTTTGGAGTTGGCGGACCGACGGCATCCCCGCCGTGCTTTGCGCCCCGCTTGCCGGCAGCGCGCCGGGCGAATTCAGCAGGGTCATCCCCGGTGATGCGGTGCATTTTGCCGCAAGGATCGAACAGTTCCAGAAATAACCAGCCGGTTTGCCGGTTACCGTTCCCCCGGCTGATGCTTCGCAGGTGCAGGTGGTTTCTGCCTGGCAGGCGCGGGTGCCGAGTGTGTTGGGACCGCAGGTTAATGCCGATTGGGCGTGCGCGGCCCCCGCCGCCAGCGCCAATAGCGCCCCGGTCACGATTAGGTTGAACCGCATCGGTGCCTCCCCGAAAGCCAAAGTCTCGCGCACTGAGTGTAGCGCCCCGTATCACACGCGGGGAGAGGCAGTGTTTGCCTAGCGCGGCGGGGGGGATAGGGCGGCCAGCAGCAGGCCGCGCGCCACGGGCAAGGGTTTGCCAATGGTCTGCACCGCCAGGGCCAGCGCCGGGGTTAGCCTGGACAGACGCGGCAGCCCTTCGCCAAAATCGGCCCCCGGATGCACGCCTGCCTCGCGCAGCACCGCCTCCTCCAGCCGCCCGTAATGTTCGAGCCAGGCATTGCCGCCCAGACCCTCGATGAATATCACCCCGGCCGCGTAAACCTCCGGCACGGGCAGTCGTTCGGGCAGCAGCGCATCGAGCAATGCCATGGCCGAGGCAAGCGCGAGCAGTTTCGGAGGTTGGCCGAAATACCGCAGGGCCGGAGCTTCCGCAGGCTCTAGCGCCCAGTATCCAAGCCCGCTTTCGCGACGGCTATTCCACCCGGCAATCACCCGTGTTCCCGGCTGCCGCCACGGCAGCTTTACGCCAGAGCCGCGATGAAAGCCCAAGTGCCGCCCGTACCCATCGGTTAGCAGGCTAACCACCATGCCCGAATCGCCCTGGGGCCGGAGCGATAGGATAATCCCCTCATCGCGCCAGCGCATTGGCCCCTCTTAGGCTTTGAAATTGAGACCGATGGCCGAATAGATCGACCGATCTTCGGTCCAATTTTCCCGCACTTTCACATGCAGGAAGAGGTGCACAGTGCGCTCGAAGTGCTTCATCATTTCCCGCCGTGCCGCCTGGCCGATCGCTTTGATCTTCTGCCCATTCGCGCCGATGACGATCATTTTCTGCCCTGGCCGCTCTAGGGTGATCGTCTGCTCGATGCGCACGGACCCATCTGGCCGCTCCTGCCATTGATCGGTCTGCACGACCAGCGCATAGGGCAGCTCATCCTGCAACTGCAAGAACAATTGCTCGCGCGTCAGTTCAGCGGCAATCAGGCGCAGGGATGTATCGGCCAGCTGATCTTCGGGATAGTGCCATGGCCCCGCCGGCACACGGCGGCCCAGATCCTGCAGCAGGTCCTTCACCCCCGACCCCGACAGGGCCGAAACCATAAAGGTTGCCGCAAAAGGAACGCGCGCGTTGATGGTTTTCGCCAGATCAAGCAGTTTGGGCCGTTCCACCAGATCGATTTTATTGAGGACCAGGATCAAGGGCGCTTTGGCTTTAGCTAACCCCTCCAGAATCGCGTCTTGCTCGGCGTTCAAGCCTTTTCGGGCATCGATCAGGTAGAGGATAGCATCCACATCTTGCGTACTATCCCAGGCTGCCGAGATCATCGACCGTTCCAGTCGACGCTTGGCCCCAGAAAAAATCCCCGGTGTATCGACCAACACAATCTGCGACTCGCCGGAAAGGGCAATACCCAAGGTCCGCGCGCGGGTGGTTTGTGCCTTCGGCGTGACGATGGAAATTTTTGCGCCGACCAAAGCATTCAGCAGGGTCGACTTCCCGGCATTGGGCGAACCAACCAAAGACACGAAACCGCAGCGGGGGTTTTCTGGCGCGGCCAGCGGATCATCGGGGGACGAAAGATCGCTCATCGGGTTAATTTGCTTAACATGGCGGCGGCGGCTCCTTGTTCCGCTACTTTTTTAGACGGGCCGCGCCCAGTGGCGCTCCCGTGGCCTTCGATTTTGACGGCAACATCAAACACCGGGGCGTGCGGCGGACCATCTTGGGCGACGACCTCGTAGGCGGGCAGCGGCAAGCCACGCCCCAAGGCCCATTCCTGCAGTTTGGTCTTATTATCGGTCGGCGGGGCCGAGCGGACGGTTAACCGATCCTGCCAGAACCGCTGGATAAAACCACGCGCCGCCTCCAGGCCCCCATCGAGGTAGAGTGCGGCAATCACCGCTTCCATAGCATCGGCCAGAATATTGGCATTCAGCCGGTGATTATCCTTCTGGTCGTTTTTCGCGAAGGTCAGATAATCGCCCAGGTTGAGCTGCTTGGCGATTTCCGCCAGCGCGTCGCGCTTGACCAAATGCGCCAAACGGCGGGCCAGATCGCCTTCGGCCTCATTCCGGGCATGGAACAAGGTTTCGGCGATCACTAAACCGAGCACCCGGTCCCCCAAAAACTCTAACCGCTCGTTTCCCCGGTCATTGCGGCCAACGGCGGAGGCATGGGTTAGGGCCTGGATTAGCAGATCGGGGGAGTGAAAACGATAGCCAATCGCCTCCATCAAGCGCGCGTGCGGCAAGTTGGGG
>CAZNVY010000013.1:43068-49992 GCA_964576605.1 uncultured Elstera sp.
CGGTTTGGGCGCGGGCTGTCATGGTCGCGGCTTAGTCCATCCCCTGCCCGATGCGACCGAAGCGCAGCGTCCAGGGTAGTTCCCAGAAGCGGAACAGCGATCCATCGACCGACAGCCAAATGATCTGCGCCTTACCCACCAGATTTTCGACCGGGACCGGCCCGACCGAGGCGCGGCTATCTTCCGACCCGTCGCGGTTATCGCCCATCATGAACAAATGCCCCGGCGGCACCTCATACACGCGGGTATTATCCATCGGGCCATTATCGGATTGCTCGATAATCATATGCTTACGCGCCGAACCGGGCAGATTTTCTTCATAGCGGCGCGTCCGGATCGTATAACCGGATTCGGTACGATAGACGAACTCATCGACAAAGCGGCGCTCGACCACCTTATCATTAATGTAAAGTCGCCCGTCGCGCATTTGGATGCGGTCGCCCGGTAAGCCCACGACCCGCTTGATATAGTCGGTCTTATTATCTTGAGGGGTCTTAAAGACCACTACATCCCCGCGCGTCGGCAGTGTATCGCTGGTCCGGCCGGAGAAAATCGGTGGACTGAGCGGGAAGGAGTGGCGGCTGTAGCCGTAGGAATATTTCGTCACAAAGACGTAATCCCCAACCAGCAGGGTCGGGATCATCGAGCCGGACGGGATGTTGAACGGTTCGGCCAAAAACGAACGGATGCCGAGGGCGATCAAGACCGCAATCGTCACTTGTCGGATAACATCCCACCAACTGCCGCTCTTTTGCGCTGCCGACTTCTTGGACACGCCTTGGTTCATCGCCCTCAATCCAACCCTGGAAATGGCCTTATTTGGCCACCCTGGCTTCGCGATACAAGATATAGAGTCCGCTGGCAATAACGATCGCGCTACCGGTCACCACCGCCTGGGTCGGCAGAATGCCTAAAATCAGCGCCTCAATCGCAACCGCCCAAAGGATTGCGGTATAGTCGAAGGGGCCAACCACCGAAACCGGGGCCAAGGTAAAGGCCCGCGTCATCAACACCTGTGCCACCCCACCGATCAGACCAATGCCAACCATCACACCGAAATCACCAAGATCGCGCGGCCAAATTCCGATGAACGGCAGAGAGAGCGTGCCGAGCAGCGTCGTAAAACTGGTGAAATAGAAAACGGTGACCACCGCCGGTTCGCTGGAGCCAATCCGGCGGATCAACACGCTGACAATCGCATAGGTGAAAGCGCCCGCCACCGGCAGCAGTGACCAGATCGTGAAACTCTCCCCGCCGGGCTGCACAATGTAAAGCACCCCAACGAACCCAGTCGCCACCGCGAGCCAATGGGCCAGATGCACCCTATCGCCTCCTAGCACGCCCGATAACGCGGTCATGAACAGCGGGGCGGAAAATCCAAGCGCCACCACCCCGGATACCGGTAGATATTTATAGGCGCTGAAAAAACAGACCATCGAGACTGCCCCGAATAGGCAGCGGAGCAGATGCAGCTTCGGATTCCGGGTTCGCAGAATGCGAAAGCCCCCCGCCCGCTGTACAATCCAGAGGACCGGAATCAACGCAAATAAACTGCGGGCAAAAAGGATCTGAAACGTGTGATAGCCCGATGTCGCCATTACTTTAATCAGGAAATCCATAAGGGTAAAAAGGCCCGCCGCCCCGCACATGCACGCAATGCCGGTCAAAACTGCTTCACGGGAAGGAGCCGCCGAAAGCGCCTGGGTCATCGATCAACAATCCACATCAGAGGGAAAAATAGCCGAACCAGCGCGTTCGGAAACCGGGCGCGCTGAAATTTTGCTTCTTCAAAGCTATGATCGGTGTATCGTGCGCAGCCTTAGGCCGAAGCGTCAATCACCAAAAGCCTGCTGTGAATGCAGTCGCTGCACACCAGATGAGCAGGCTTGCGGGATAGACGTTCTTGTTTTATTCTAAGCATGATTCCGAGGATTGCATGTCTCTGCCCGCTACCCTGCCCGCCTGGATCGAAACCGCCACCGCCCTAGCTGATGCCGCCCGCCCGATCGCCAAGCATTATTTTCGGTCGCGCTTATCGGTGAACAGCAAAGCCGATTTTTCGCCTGTGACGATTGCCGATCAGCAGATCGAAGCGGCGATGCGGGAAATTCTGGCCAAAGCCCACCCAGATCACGGTATTCTGGGTGAGGAGCATGGGGCCGACCGTACCGATGCGGATTTCGTTTGGGTGCTCGACCCTATCGACGGAACCCGCGCCTTCATTTGCGGCATTCCGACCTTCGGGACACTGATTGCGCTGTGCTACAAGGGTCAACCGATCCTGGGGCTGGTCGATCATCCCGCCTTGGGCGAACGCTGGATCGGCGGAGTTGGCGCGCCGACCACCTGGAATGGCGAAGCCTGTAGCACCCGCGGGTGCACCCGGCTGGCCGATGCCTATCTGTTCGCCACCAGCCCAGATATGTTCAAAGGCCCGGATAAAGCGGCCTTCGCCCGTCTAGAAACCCGTGCCAAGGAACGCCGCTTCGGTCTCGACTGCTTTGCCGCCGGGCTGATCGCGGGCGGGCAGATCGACGCCATGGTCGAAACTTCGCTACAACCCTATGATTATTGTGCCCTAGTCCCGGTGATCGAGCAGGCGGGCGGGAAGATTACCGATTGGGCCGGCAAACCGCTGACCATCCATAGCGATGGCCGGATCATTGCCGCCGCAACCCCCAGCCTGCATGGGGAAATTCAAACAGCACTTGCGGGATAAGCGGTGGCGCTGCCGGAGAAACCGGCAGCGCCAACCCCTTAGGCGGTTTGCGCGGTCTCGAAGTAATGCCGTTCAAACTCCTGACGGATTTTGGTTTTTAGCAGCTTGCCGGTCGCCGTATGCGGCAGTTCGGTAACGAAGACCACATCGTCTGGCAACCACCATTTGGCGATCTTCCCCTCATAGGCGGCCAAGACCGCCTCTCGCGTGACGCTACTCTCCGGTTTGCGGACGCAGAGCAGCAGGGGCCGTTCATCCCATTTCGGGTGCTTCAGGCCGACGACCGCCGCCTCGGCAATCCCCGGCAGACTGGCCGCGATATTCTCAAGCTCGATGGTGCTAATCCATTCGCCGCCCGATTTAATCACATCCTTACTGCGGTCCACGATCTGCATTCGCCCATCGGGGTCAAGGGTCGCCACATCGCCGGTCATGAACCAACCGTCGCGGAAGGCCGCATCCGACTCAACGCCGAAATACCCGCTGGCGACCCAATGGCCTTTAATCCAGAGATCGCCAAACGCTTTCCCATCATGCGGCAAAGCTTCCCCATCAGCCCCGGTAATGCGCAGATCAACCCCGGACACGACGCGCCCCTGCTTCATCTGCCGGGCTAGCTGCTCGGCGGTTGGCATAGCCCGTTCCTCTGGAGTTAGATTATTGGCGGTGCCAAGTGGGCTGGTTTCGGTCATACCCCAAGCGTGCAGAACGAACGACCCAAGGTCGGTAAACTCCTGGATCATGCCCGGCGGGCAGGCCGCGCCGCCGATCACCACCCGCTCAACACCGTCTAGCCGCTGCCCGGTGGTTTTTAGATGGTCAAGCAACATCCGCCAGATGGTCGGCACCCCGGCCATCAGCGTCACCCCCTCCGCCGCGATCAACTCGGCCATCGGGGCACCGGCTAGGCCCGGCCCCGGCAATACCAGCTTTGCCCCAGTTAGGGGGGCCATATAGGGCACGCCCCAGGCGTTGACGTGAAACATCGGAACCGCAGGCAGGATGACCGACGCGCGCGACACATTGAATACATCCGGCATCGCGATCGCATAAGAATGCAGAACGCTGGAGCGGTGACTGTACAGCACCCCTTTAGGATTGCCGGTCGTGCCCGATGTATAGCAAAGGCTGGAGGCAGTGGTTTCCGGAAACTCTGGCCAATCAAAGGCCGCAGAATGCGCCGCAATCCAATCCTCGTAGCAGAGCGCATTCGGCAAGCTGGTTTCCGGCATATGGGCGCGGTCAGTTAGAATCACATAGGCTTCGATCTTCGGGCAATGGGCCGCCAGCTTTTCCATCAAGGGTACAAAGGTTAGATCAAGGCAGAGAATCCGGTCGCCCGCGTGATTAATAATATAGGCGATCTGGTCCGGAAACAGGCGCGGATTGATCGTATGGCAGACGGCCCCGATGCCGGAAACGCCAAAATAGAGTTCAAGATGCCGATAGGTATTCCAGGCCAGGGTCGCCACCCGGTCGCCCAGCGTAATACCGAAATCGGTCAAAGCATGAGCCAATTGCCCGGCACGCGCATAGGCGTCGGCATAGGTATAGCGGTGAATATCGCCCTCGCAGCGGCGGCTGACGATTTCTTGCCCACCATTCCAGCGGGCGGCATGGGCCAAGAGCGGCGCGATCAGCAGCGGCTTGTTCATCATGGAGCCGAGCATTCCGGTTCCTCCCCCTTACGTTTTGGTTAAGGGGAAGTCTAGCCGATTTTCTAAACCGCGACCACCCGCTCCTCCTGCTCGTCCCAGCGAAACTGCGGCGGGGTTTCCAAGCCACAGCCGCCCACCCAACGGGGCCGACTGCCGAACTGCACAGCATCTAGCTTTCCCATCACGACTGCGCCGCCCAGGGGGGTTAAGCGATACCGCCCATCCGCCTGGTCCAGCAAATTGAAGGGGGCGCGGCTTAGATCGCCTAAGACCGGAAAGAACATGAGATCCCCCAACCAGGCGGCCGGTTCCTGTAAACAGAGCGACGCGAAAATCGCCGGGGCGGTTTCGGCCCCATCCGCAACCGCCCGCAGGGCCAGCCGTTCCGTCATGCTCAACCCGTCGCGAACGCCAGGCAGATTGGCAAGATGCCGCCGGATCGCCGCCGAGAGATGCGGCAAGGCCACGCCCTCTGGTCTGCGTTCCGGATCGTCTAAGATCGTGGCCAGAGCATCGAGCGGGCGCGGATCGGGGGCGCACCAAAGTTCCCAGAGATAACCCGCCAACTTCAGTTCGGCGATACTGACTTTACGCCGCGCCGCGAACATCCGCGCCAGCGCCGCGCCCGTCTGCCGCCCCAGAAAATCATCGGCCTGCACCAGCGATAGCCCCCGATGCGGGTGTTCGGCAAACCAGGCAAGCAGCCGCATCAGAATGGATTGATCGAAAAGATCATGTTCCACCCAAATCACCACCTCGGCATAATCATCGGCGCGGGCGAGTTGACGGTCTTGATCGATGAGCTGCCCCAGGACCGCCGCGAGAATTTCGCCGTAACGATCCGCGATGAAGCGCGCACGGGTTGCCCGATAAGAGTCTTCGGTCAAACCTTCGGGGGTCGGCCCATCGCACACCGGATCGACCCAGGCCAGATAGTCCCCGACGATTCCCGCTGCCTGCAACGGTTGCGCGAGGTCGGTGCCGCAGCGAATGTGGAGACAATCGGTTAACTCTTTGGAATTCATCATGCAATCCGGTGCAAAGGTCACAACCAATGCGGTCAGGCGGCAGCTGACCGATGCTTCAACGGCTTATAGCATATAGGGATGCGGGCGAAATTTAAGAAAGATGTCTTTTAATATCGGGTCGATAGCGTAATATCTGGGTTTCAGGGCGTCGGCTATGATGCTATCTAGAAACTGGTTTTCCGCGAAGAAGCCGGGTCGGATGGAACTTAAAGTAACCTTTTGGGGCGTTCGAGGGAGCTTCCCCTGTGCCACACCGCAGCACATGCTGTACGGGGGCAACACGTCCTGCGTTTCGGTCGAGGCGGGCGATGAGGTCATCATCCTCGACGCCGGAACCGGCCTATGGCAGCTCGGCAAATACCTGGTCGCCAATGGGGTGAGGGAGGCGACGATGCTCATGTCGCACACCCATACCGACCATATCATCGGCTTTCCCTTTTTCGCCCCCGCCTGGATCGGCTCGTTCCATCTCGATATTTTCGCCGGGCATCTTAAGGATAATGGCGGCGTGCGGTCGGTCTTTGCCGAGCAGATGCGCGATCCGCTGTTCCCTGTCTCCCTCTCCCACATGGCCGCGAACATGAGCTTTCATGACTTCGAGGCGGGGGAAGATTTGTTCGTCGGCAACCGCGTGCATGTGAATACTTGTCGCCTGAACCATCCCAATGGCGCGACCGGCTATCGCATTGCATCCGGCGGGCGTAGCGTTTGCTATGTGACCGATACCGAACATTACCCTGGTCGCCGCGACCCAAACGTCATGGATTTGGTGCGCGATGCCGATGTGATGATCTACGACTCGACCTATTCCGACGAGGAATACGCCCGTGGCCGCGTGGGTTGGGGGCATTCCACCTGGGAGGAGGCGATCCGCATTGGTCAAGATGCCAATGTCGGGCGCGTTTATATCTTCCACCACGACCCCGATAATACCGACGATAAAATGGCGGCCATCGAGCGCCAGGCTCGCGCCCTGTGGGATCGGGTAACAATCGCGCGCGAAGGCATGGCGATCGAGCTATAATGCGTCGATATGGCAGTTTTGCTTTCCTATTGGCCTTAACGGCCTGCGCCGCCGCCCCCACTTGGGAAAAGGCCGGGGTAACTCCGGCGATGCGCGACCGCGACTTAGCGGCCTGCCAGCCCGACGCCCCCTCTAGCAGCGATGAAGCCCGTCGTCGGGAAGCCCGGATCGCCGCCGCACGGGGCGAAATCGGCACGCGGGCCAATAGTGGCTACGCCGCCGCCCGCGGCGATTTAGATGCCTCTACGCAACGACGCCGGGATAACAAAGCCTTGGCGGATTGTATGCGGTCGAAGGGCTATACAAGCGCGCCCTGACTCGCTATATTACAATTTTATTGCATCGCGATAGGGTCCATCCAGCCATGATGAGCCGCTACGCGCAGGTCGAGGCCCTGCGCATGGTCCATAACCAGCTTGATCTAGAGGTGCAGGAGGAGGTCCAGCGCCCGCACCCGGACGATCTAAAGCTGCGCCGCCTTAAAAGCCAGAAGCT
>CAZNVY010000014.1:0-3563 GCA_964576605.1 uncultured Elstera sp.
GCGAACCGGGAAGCCTTTGAAACGGTCGGAGAAGTTTTGATAATGCTGGCGGGCGAGCAGCGTCGTCGGCACCACCACGGCCACCTGCTGGCCGGAGAGTGCGGCAACGAACGCGGCGCGCAGGGCCACTTCCGTTTTACCGAAGCCAACATCGCCGCAGATCAGCCGGTCCATCGGCTTGCCAGAGGCGAGATCGGCCACCGCATCCTCGATGGCGCGCAACTGATCGTCGGTTTCAGGATAGGGGAAGCGGGCGCAAAACTCGTCGTACAGCCCATCGGGCGGGGTGAGAATCTCCCCTTCCCGCAGCGCCCGTTGCGCGGCGACGGCGATCAGCTTATTGGCAATATCGCGGATACGCTGCTTAACCTTGGCTTTGCGCGCCTGCCAAGCGGTGCCACCCAGCTTATCAAGGGTTGCCCCCGCCTCTTCCGATCCGAAGCGCGACAGCGTATCGATATTCTCCACCGGCACATAGAGCTTATCACCGCCGAGATAGGAGAGACACAGGCAATCATGCGGCGCGCCCGCCACGGCAATTGCCTCCAACCCTTCGTAGCGCCCGATACCGTGATCGACATGCACCACAAGGTCGCCGGTGGTCAGCGTGCCTGCATCGGTGATGAAATCGGCGGCTTTCTTGCGCTTGGGCGTGCGGATCAGCCGATCACCGAGAATGTCCGCCTCGGTAATCAGCGCCACATCGGGCGCGAGAAAGCCGCGCGGCTGCGCCAGCGTGACCAGCACCACCTTATCCGCCGGCAGCGCCAGGGCGGCGGGGCCGCTCTCGGCTACCTCCAGGCTCGGCATTCCGTGGTCGCGCAACAGGCCGAACAGCCGGTCGCGGGAGCCAGGGGAATGCGCCGCGATCAGCACCCGGCGCTTTTGGGCGCGTAAGCTGACCACATGCTCGCGCACCGCATCATAGAGCGAGCCTTCTTGCCGCAGGCGGGCATCGGCGAAATCATGGCCAGGGCGGGTGCCGGTATCGGCCCGGTTGGCCGCATCCTCCGGTGCGGCACCGATATGGAAGATCGCGTGCGGGCGGCTCTCTAGCGATAAGCGCCAATCGCGTTCCGTCAGATACAGAAGATCGGGCGGCAGCGGATGATAGGGCGACCCGTCCTTACGGGCGGCAAGGGCTAAATCCTTACGCGCTTGGTAAAATTCGCTGATCTGGTCGAAGCGGGCGGCCACCGCCTCCGTCACCTGCGGGTCGAGCGTGACCGCTGCGCCGGGCAGATAGTCGAACAGGGTTTCCAGCCGCTCGTGGAACAGCGGCAACCAATGCTCCATCCCGATTTGTTTGCGCCCGGCACTGACCGCTTCGTACAGCGGATCATTGGCCGTTTCGGCGCCGAACAGGCTGCGATAGCCAGAGCGGAAGCGGTGGATGGCAATCTCGTCCATCGGCACTTCGGAAACGGGTCGGAACGTCACGTCCTTTCGAGTGGTGCTAGACCGTTGCGTCACCGGATCGAAATCCCGCAGTGTCTCCAGCGTATCGCCGAAGAAATCGAGCCGCAGCGGTTCCGCCATGCCGGTGGGGAAAACATCGATAATGCCGCCGCGGACGGCATATTCCCCCGGCTCGCGCACCGTTTCGGTGCGGTGATAGCCATTGCGTTCAAAAAACGCCAGCAGCGCTTTGGTTTCCACCCGCTGACCTAGTTTGAGCGCTAGGGCAGCCTGCGCTAGGCTTTCGCGCGTCGGTACCCGCTGGGTGACGGCGGAGACGGTTGTTAATATAACGCGCGGCACCTTCCTCCCCGCTTCCGCCAGTAGCCGCGTCAGCGTATCGAGACGTTTGGCGACCAGGTCGCTGTTCGGCGATACGCGGTCATAGGGCAGACAATCCCAGGCCGGGAAACCGAGAACCTGAACCTCTGGGGCGAAAAACCCCAACGCTTCCGTTAGTTGCGCGACGCGGGTATCATTTTGGGCGATGTGCAGGACGGCCCGTCCTTGCTCGCCAATCGCTTCTGCCGCCCGGCGCAGCACCGGGGCTTCATACCCGTCGGGCACACCGTGCAGATCGAGACGACCGGGAGCGGCGTACCAGGCGGGGGTTTTCGCAAGGCTCATGACGGCAGGTCCAATCAACGGGTCAAGCGGCGCGGTGATGGGCGATAATGCGCGCCAGCATGGGGGTGTTGGAGGCTTCGGGCGGCGTTACGCCCCCAATAATCCAGGCCACAAGGTCGAGATCCTGTTCCGCCATCACCGCTTCCAGCGCATCGAGTTCGGCGACACTGAAGCCATCGAGATGGGCTTCGACGAAGCGACCAATCAGCAAATCGGCTTCCTTGGTGCCCCGGTGCCGGGCCTGGAATAGAATGCGCTTGCGGCGCGTCGTCAAATCATCGGTCATGATGTCCCCCCGCTTCGGGCTTGTCCGAAGCCGGGGATGGATATAGACCGCTCCCCGCAGCCTGTCAGCGGCGAAATACAGGACTAATCGGTGCGCCCGCAAATTCTCTTTCCGCTTTTTGCCTCCGTCGAGGCGCTGCCCAAGGTTGGGCCAGCGCGGGCGAAGCTATTGGCAAAGCTGGGACTTTCGAGCGTTGTCGATCTTCTCTGGCACCGTCCGGTGGGGCTGGTGGAGCATCGGGCACGCGGATCGATCGCCGAAACCGTGCCGGGGGAAAGCGCCGCCCTGCGCGTGACGGTGGAAGAGCACCGCGCGCCGGAAAACCCGCGCCACCCCTGGCGGGTGCGGGTGCGCGATGCCAGCGGTTTTCTGCATCTTATCTTCTTCCACGCCAAGGGCGATTATCTCGCCAAGCTGCTGCCGGTGGGTGCCGAACGGGTGGTGGCGGGCAAGATTGAAGCCTATGGCGTTGAAAAACAAATGCCGCACCCGGATTTTATCGGCGCGCCGGAGAGTTTTGCGACCGCAACGGCACCGCAGCCGGTCTATCCGATGACGGCGGGCATTACGCCAAAAGTCTTGGCGGGGCTGATCGAAACCGCCCTCGCGCGCGTGATGGACCTGCCGGAATGGGCCGATCAATCCTTGGTGAAGCAGCGGAACTGGCCGGTCTGGGCAGAGGCGGTGCGCGCCCTGCACCACCCTAAGGCCGACGCCGAGCTTCAGCCGACTAATCCCGCCCGCCAGCGCCTCGCCTACGACGAAATCCTCGCCAATCAAATGGCCCTGCTGCTGCTGCGTGAGCATCATAAGCACTTGACGGGGCGGCCTTTGGCGGCGGCGGCGCAAGGCGGTGGGGTGCTGCGTACAAAACTGCGCGCCGCCCTGCCCTTCGCCCTGACCCGCGCGCAAGAACAGGCACTGTTGGAGATCGATGCCGATCTGGCGTCGGACCGGCGGATGCTGCGCTTGCTGCAAGGCGATGTTGGCAGCGGCAAGACGGTGGTGGCGCTGCTCACCCTCGCTGTGGCGGTTGAGGAGGGGGCGCAGGGCGCGCTGATGGCCCCAACGGAAATTCTCGCCCGCCAGCACCTCGAAACCATCCAACCGCTTGCGGACGCCGTGGGCCTGCGCGTGGCCGTGCTGACCGGGCGCGATAAGGATCGGAAGAGCACACGTCTGAAAGAGTGTA
>CAZNVY010000014.1:3573-9422 GCA_964576605.1 uncultured Elstera sp.
AAACCGCGCGAAGCGCTGCTGGCGGCGCTGGCGGCAGGCGAGATCGATCTTCTGATCGGCACCCATGCGGTATTTCAGGAAGACGTTGTTTTCAAGGATTTAGCGGTCGCGGTGATCGACGAGCAGCACCGCTTCGGCGTCCATCAGCGCTTGGCGCTGGCCCATAAGGGCCGGGGCGTCGATGTGCTGGTGATGACGGCAACGCCGATCCCGCGCAGCCTTGCGCTCACCGCCTATGGCGATCTCGATATTTCGCGCCTCACGGAAAAGCCGCCGGGGCGCAAGCCCATCGACACGCGCGCCCTGCCCTTAGAACGGCTGGAGGACGTGGTTTTCGCCGTTGGCCGGGCCATTCAGCGCGACGCGCGCGTCTATTGGGTCTGCCCGCTGGTCGAAGAATCGGAACTGGTCGATCTCGCCGCCGCCACCGACCGTGCGGCGGCGCTGGAGCAAGTGTTCGGCCCCGGCGTGGTCGGGCTGGTCCACGGGCGCCTGAAAGCCGCCGAAAAAGACGCGGCGATTGCCGCCTTCGCGCGCGGCGATCTTAAAATCCTGGTCGCCACTACCGTAATCGAAGTCGGCATCAATGTGCCGGAGGCCACGATCATGGTGATCGAGCACGCCGAGCGCTATGGACTTGCCCAGCTTCACCAATTGCGCGGGCGCGTTGGGCGCGGCGGCGACCGTTCCACCTGCCTGCTGCTGTATCAGGCCCCGTTGGGCGAGGTCGCCAAATCGCGCCTGAAAATCCTGCGCGAAAGCGAAGACGGTTTCCGCATCGCCGAGGAAGACTTGCGCCTGCGTGGCTCCGGCGAAGTGCTGGGCACTAAGCAAAGCGGTCTGCCCGGTTTCAAACTGTGCGATCCCGTGCAGCAGGAAGACCTGCTGCTCACCGCCCGCGCCGACGCGCAAAACCTGCTCGCCCGCGATCCTGAGTTAGACAGCGAGCGCGGGCAAGCGATGCGGATTCTGCTTTATTTGTTTGAACGAGACGCGGCGGCGCGGTTCCTGCGGGCGGGGTGAGAGTGTCTTGCGCAGTTGGTGAAAAGCCTGCGACAGTTCCAAAAACAGGACCGAGCCGAGGGTACGATGGGTTTGTATGATCGATGGGGCAATTGGATTAGCCTTGCGCTGTTGGCGGCGTGCTTGACGGCCTGCCAGACTACGCCAGCACCCAAAGCCGAAACAGGATCCTCGCCGCCTGTCGAACAAGCCATGTCCGGCTATGCCGCTTTCGTGCAGATTGCCGGCAGCGGCCAGAAGCCTGGCCCCTTGCTTCTGCACGGCGGCGGTGGCGGACGCCGAGTTGAACAGCCGGAAGCGTTTTTCGACGCCGTATTTTTATTTGCCCGCAAGTTTACACCGCAGACCCCGAAAGCCTGTATCATTGATGCGGCCGCTCCCGACTCGCGCCCCTTTGGAACAATGGCCACACCGCAGGGCGCTACCTTGGTCTTTCTCGGTATCAAGCCCGATAATAGTGCTCAGTCAACGCGCGATCCGCAGGTGCTGTCCACGATTCGTGATTGTGCGGCTTTCTATTTTGCTGGGGGCGATCCGGTGCGCCTATCCGTTAGTTTGTTAAATCCGGACGGCACCGATACCCCTGCCCTACGCGCTATTCGGCAGCGCCACGCGGAAGGAGCTGCCATTACCGGCTCCAGCGCGGGGGCCATGGCGGTTAGTAAAACAATGATGTGCGAGTGTGGTGCGGGCAGTTCAGTTGATGCGCTGGTCAATGGCCGATTAAAACTCGCGCCCGGTTTGCGTTTCGTAACCGATGGATTGGTTGATGCACATTTCTTAGAGCGCGGATTACTTGGTCGCTTAGTGGAAGCGATGAAAGCGACCGGGGAGTTATTTGCCATCGGTCTAGACGAAGATACCGCTGTATTAGTTCCTGGCGGCGGTGCTCCTTGGGTGATCGTTGGTGAGAGCAGCGCAGTGATCCTGCGCCGGACGAACCTCAACGAAGCCTATACGCAGATCGCGGTCAATTTGCTTGCTGATGGGGATCGGTATGACCCTTACAGCGGTAATATTCAAATTTCCTCGACGCGTCCGCGCATCACGCCACCACGCGTGACGGCGGAAAATGGCGTTAGCGAAATCTTCGCCCCGCGAGCCGTCCATAAACTGATAGAATTAGCGGCGATCAATGCGCCAGGAGCGGCGGTTGGGGTTTCGAGTGTGCCGGGGATTCGTGTCGCTATTGCCCGCACGCCCGAAACCCAGGTTTACTATGCGAGCGACTTGCCAGGCAGCCGGGCCTATAGCCTGACAGGGCTGTCGCTATCGATTAGCGCGCCGGTCACGCGGAAACCCTGAACTCAAGCCTCCGCTGGCTTCGCCTCATGCGCCAGCGTCCAGCCTCGCTCCGTCTGCTGATAATACTTCAGCCAATGCCCTGCTGTCTTCGCCTCTTTGTAGCGCAGGCGGGCGGCGGCTACGGCGAGTTCGTCGCGGCCGTTGAAAATATCCAGGATGCGGGTAAAGCCGCCGGGGTTGGCGACGCTGACGCCTTCCGTCAGCACGGCCACATCGGCGCGGTTGGGGTTTTCGTCCTCGGCGGTTAGCCAGATCGGCTGGCGGGCGGCCATGCCTTCCTTCACCGTGCCGTGCGGCAGGAAGCTGGCGCTTTCATAGGTCCAGAGGAGCGCGTTGAAGGCTTCCACCCGCTCCTCCGACCCGAACAGCACCACGGCGCGCAGGTTTGCCGCCACAACCCGTTCTAAGAGCTTCGGTAAAGCCACCTCCAGCGGCGAGCGCGTGAGGTGATAGAAGCTCCAATCGGTCATGGCGGCGGCAGGCCTTAGGCTTCGTACTTGGACTTTACAAGCTGGTCGAGCAGGCGCACGCCCCAGCCGGTCGCGCCCTTCGGCACCACGCCCTTATCCTTCGACGCCCAGGCCACGCCTGCGATGTCAAGATGCGCCCAGGGCACGTCATTCACAAAGCGTTGCAGGAAGACGGCGGCCACGGCACTACCCGCCGTGCCGTCCCCGATATTCTTCATATCCGCGATCGGGGATTTCAACGTTGCGTCATACGCCTCGCCCAAGGGCATTCGCCACAGGGTTTCCCCGGTATCCTTCCCGGCGGCGAGAATCGCATCGGACAGGGCGTCGTTGTTGGAGAATAGCCCGGCGTGTTCATGCCCTAAGGCAACGATAATCGCGCCGGTCAGGGTCGCGAGGTTAATCATGGCGACCGGCTTAAACCGATCCTGCGTGTACCACAGCACATCGGCGAGCACGAGGCGGCCTTCCGCGTCGGTGTTCAGCACTTCGATGGTCTGGCCGCTCATCGAGGTCACCACATCACCGGGGCGCTGGGCGGTGCCGGACGGCATATTTTCGACAAGCCCGACAACGCCGACGGCGTTGACCTTCGCCTTACGGCCCGCCAGCGCCAGCAGCGTGCCGACGACCGCCGCCGAGCCGCCCATGTCCCACTTCATATCTTCCATCGATTTGGCGGGCTTTAGCGATAGCCCGCCGCTATCGAAGGTCACGCCTTTACCCACGAAGGCCAGCGGGGCACCCCCCTCCTTACCGCCATTCCAGCGCAGAATGACGACGCGCGATTCGGATTTCGACCCTTGCCCAACGCCGATCAAGGCCCCCATACCGAGTTTCTTCAACTCCTTTAGGGTTAGAACCTCAACCTCAAGCCCCTGTTTTTGCAAATCTTTCAATCGGTCAGCATAGGTTTCCGGGTTCAGGATATTGCCAGGCTCGGAGACAAGATCACGCGCATAGAAAACCGCGTCGGCCAGGGCCGAGAGATCGCCATAGGACTTTTTGGCCGCCGCATGATCGGCCAACAGCACCGCCACTTTTTCTAGCGTCGGCTTATCTTCGGCCTTCTGCTTGGTCAGATATTTGTCGAAACGGTAGGTGCGCAGGTGCAGACCATGGGCAAGGCGCGCGGCAAAGGTGGCAGCGGTCAGATCGCCGGTCAGCGGATCGATCGCAACGGTCAGATGGGTTTCCGGCTGGCTGGCGGTCGCGGCATAGACGGTCGCCCCCAGGCTTTCCGCCTTTGCATCGGTCAACTCAGCCAGCTTGCCGAGACCGAGCAGAATTACCCGGCTGGTCTCCATTCCTGCCGGCGCGAGGATCTCCAACGTCTGACCAAACTTTCCGGTAAAGCGGCTGGCGGCGACTGCGCGGGCCAAAAGGCCACCGCTTATCGCATCGGCCTGCGCCGCCGACGCCAAAAAGGCACGGTCTTCCGCAACCGTGACGACGAGCGTGCCTTTTTTGGCAAGGTCCAGATCGCCAAAAGAAATTTTCATCGGGTCAGTCTTTCTATCTGCAAAAGCGAGGGGCAGTCCGACGGGTTAGCTGCCCATTCCGTCACCATATCCGCCCTGAAGACCGTTGCCAATCGGTTCCCGCCACGGGTTGCTTGCCGCCGCCGTATAAATCGGGCAAGGTCCGGCGAAATTGTTTTGTCCTACCGCGCTTTGCGCTGCTTGAGGACGCTTTGGCGTCCTACCGCGCTTTGCGCTGCTTGAGGACGCTTAGTGTCCTACCGCGCTTTGCGCTGCTTGAGGACGGGTTTTGGGAGAGATGGTCGGTATGGCCCGCTTGGTAACATCTTCGGTTCTGGCCGCGCTGCTAGCGGTTGCCCCGGTCCAGTTCGAGGGCATCCCCGCGCCGAAAACCGCCCAAGCGCAGGAAATGCTGCGCATCGCCGCCGTGGTCAACGACGAAATTCTATCGGTTTACGATATTCTGCAGCGTACCGATTTTCAGATTATTATCGGTATGGGGCAGCGGGTGACGGACGAAGCACGGGCGCGTTTGGGGCGACTGATGCTACGCCAGATGATTGATGAAAAACTGATGTTGCAAGAGGTTAAACGCCGCGGCATCACCGTTCAGGACGAGGAAGTAACCGCCTATCTCGCCGCGCTGGAAGCCGCCAATAATCGCCCGAAAGGCTCGATCCTGAAAGACGTGCAGGCGGCGGGCTTGTCGCCGGATACGCTGATGGAACAGATCCGCGCCCGGCTGGGCTGGGATATTCTGAACCGGCAAAAGGTGCGCGCTTTTCGGCCAATCACCGATGAAGAGATCGATCAGGTTATCGCCGAAGCCAAGGCGGCCGAAGGCCAGCCGGAATATCTGGCCGCCGATATTTTCCTATCGTTCGATTCGGCCGGCGGCGAAGCGGCAGCCTTGCGGTTAGTCGAGGAAATTAGTCGTCAACTGGCAGGGGGGGCACGGTTTTCGGCGGTTGCCCAACAATATTCCAATTCCGCCTCTGCGGCCACCGGCGGCGATCTTGGGTGGGTGCGAACCGGGCAGATCGACCCGGTTCTATTAGCGGCGCTCGAAGCCCTGCAATCGGGGCAGGTTAGCACGCCGGTTCGCACGGTTTCCGGCTTGCATCTGTTGTTGCTACGCGAAAAGCGGGTTGCCACAACCGCCCCAACGCGCGACGAGGCCCGTGCCCGGTTGCTGGGTGAACGGGCGGAAGCGGAAGGCCGTCGTGCCCTGCGCGATCTGCGCCAGGCCGCAACGATTGATATTCGCCTGTGACCGATCCGATCATTGATGCGGTCGAACGGTTGCCTGCCCTGCGGGTAACCGTGGCCGCCGCCGGCCTGACCGCCGACAAGCGCTTTGGTCAGCATTTCCTGTTCGATCTCAACCTCACCCGCCGCATCGCCCGCGCGGGGGGACCGCTGCATGAGGGAACGGTCATTGAGATCGGTCCCGGTCCTGGCGGGCTAACCCGCGCGCTGCTGCTAGAGGGCGGGCAGCATGTGGTCGCCATCGAAAAAGACCGGCGCATGGTCGCCGCGCTTGGTTTTCTCGTCGAAACGGCGGCAGGGC